>CAIKZX010000134.1 GCA_903832015.1 uncultured Actinomycetes bacterium | reverse complement strand
GCCGCAACTGCCTGGGTAGCTTTACGGACCGTTAAGCGATTCATGCCCGCTGGACCACTCATGACCGGTCCACGCAGACCGGCGGTACCAAAAGTCAGGGGTGATCCAAAATGTTTTTGCAGTGCCGCCAGGTCCGCTTCGTCAATAAAGCGTTGAATCTCCCTTCGACTCTTCTCGTCAGGGTCCTCAACGAGCCACGCCCGCGCTGCTTCAATTAAGACTTCACTCACAGGACTGGAATTATTTCCTTCAACAGCGTTCCGAGTGAGGCCGCTGCTTTTTGACCCGCCTCTAGTACTTCGAGGTGGTTAAGTCCTCCCGGCACCACCCCCGCCGCGTAGTTCGAAATCAACCCGAGACCAGTTACCTGCGCACCGAGATGGCGTGCCGCGATGGCCTCAAGGACCGTGGACATACCAACCAAGGTGGCCCCCATCGCTGAGGCCATCTTGATCTCCGCTGGTGTTTCGTAGTGCGGGCCGCGAAATCCGGCGTAGACCCCTTCGGGCATCGGGTGCACCGCTTGAATTCGAGCCCGGGTTTCGGCGTCGTACAAATTCGACAGGTCCACAAAACGAGAACCGTATTGCTCAGGGGGTAATTCCCCTTCGATAGGCGAGGTCGAAGTCAGATTGATGTGATCACGAATAAGCGCAACCGTGCCTGGACCGTGGGCAATGTCAATACCCCCACAGGCATTGGTCAGCACAATTTTCTTGGCTCCCGCCGCAATCAGGGTTCGAATTGGGTGTGCCACTTCATGGGCGGTGTGGCCCTCGTAGAGGTGTACCCGCCCAGCCAAGAGAGCGACCCGTAGCCCCGCGAGATTTACTGAAAGTATTTGGCCTTGATGACCGGCGACCGTTGGTTTGAAAAATCCGGTGAGCTCACTTGTGGCGACAACAGAGTCGGGCTCGCCCAGAGCAACGGCACCCTCTTTCCAGCCCGATCCGAGCACTACCGCAACATCGAACTGGTCGACTCCGCTCTTTTGGCGTAATTCTTTCGCGGCCTCCGCCGCTAGTTCATAGGCGTTCATCATTGTCCTTTAGTATGCCAAACAGTTGAAGTTTCGATGAAGGTTCGCATTCTGCGCATCGCAGTCGCCTCATCATTACCATGTCCCTCAAATACCCGTTTAATAGATCCAGCCGAAGCGCTTATGAGCGCCGCTCTCTCTGCTTCAGGAGCATGGCCCACATCAAAGCCATCAATATCTTCGTGTGACGCCATCACTGGCGCGAGCTCTTCAACCTGGCCGGTCAAAATATTGAGGACACCGCCGGGAAAGTCTGAGACTGCGCTCATCTCACCCAGCAATACCGCTGGGATTGGTCGTTCGGTGCTGGCGAGCAATACAACGGCATTTCCCGCTGCGACGGGTCCGAAGACCATGTCAATAATTCCTTCAAAGGAGAGAGCCGGATGAGCAATCGCCGCCACCACACCGCTTGGCACTGGCAGGGAAAAGTTGAAGAAGGGGCCAGCAACGGGGTTGGCGCCACCAAACACTTGCGTAATCTTGTCCGTCCATCCGGCGTACCAGACCATGCGGTCAATACCGCGAGAGACACTCTTGCGAGCTTCCTTGGACTTGACTCCTTCGCACACTTCAACAGCTTCAGCGATTTCATCGTGGCGAGATTCCGCCATTTCGGCCAGGCGGTAGATAACTTGACCGCGATTGTAGGCACTCTGGCTCCACCACTTTGCTTGAGCGGCCCGAGCGGCAACTACAGCGTCGCGAAGGTCCTTTCTCGATGCTTGCGCCACATTTGCGATGAAAGTTCCTTCGGCGTCCACAACCTCATAGGTGCGACCCGATTCGGATCGGGGAAAGGCGCCATTCATCAACAACTTGTAGGTCTTTCGAACTTCGAGCCGGTTTTCAGACATTGAGGTAGGCCTCCAATCCTTGACGGCCACCTTCGCGGCCAAAGCCCGATTCCCGCACACCACCAAAGGGGCTGGTGGGATCAAACTTGTTGTAGGTGTTGGCCCAGATAACGCCAGCGCGCAGGCGTTCTGCCACCCATAGAGTGCGGCTGCCTTTTTCACTCCAGACACCACAAGCCAACCCGTAGTTTGTGTTGTTAGCCTTTTGAACCGCTTCTTCGGGGGTCCGGAAGGTCAGCATCGACAGGACCGGTCCGAAAATTTCTTCACGAGCGATTCGGTGACTCTGCGACACATTCGTGAATACGGTTGGCGCAAACCAGTAACCCTTACTCGGCAGCACACAGGTCGAGGTCAGGCGAGTCGCCCCTTCCCCTTCACCGGCCGCAGTCAGTTCAGTGATGCGAGCGAGCTGCTCGGCGGAGTTAATCGCTCCAACATCAGTGTTCTTATCCATGGGGTCGCCAACTCGGAGTTGTTCGACTCGACGCATCAAACGACGTAAAACATCCTCAGCGATGGATTCTTGAACCAAGAGACGTGATCCGGCGCAGCACACGTGACCCTGGTTGAAGAAAATACCGTCAATAATTCCTTCGACCACTTCGTCGATTGGTGCATCTTCGAAAACAATATTTGCGCCCTTGCCACCTAACTCAAGTGTGAGGTGCTTGCCCGATCCGGCAATGCGTTGCTGAATCATGCGGCCAACACCCGTTGAGCCGGTGAAGGCGATTTTATTTACGTCGGGGTGCTCTACGAGAGCCACCCCGGTCGTGCCATCGCCGGTGATGATGTTCACGACACCCTCTGGTAGTTCAGCCTGTTGCAGAACCTCAGCCAAGAGCAGGGCGGTCAAGGGGGTGGTCTCGGCAGGCTTGAGAACACAAGTATTTCCGGCGGCGAGTGCGGGAGCGAGTTTCCAGGCCGCCATCAAGAGCGGGAAGTTCCAGGGAATAATCTGACCAGCCACACCCAAGGGTTGTGGGTCCTGACCAAAGCCCGCGTGGGAGAGTTTGTCGGCCCATCCGGCGTAATAGAAAAAGTGGGCGGCGGCCAACGGCACATCGATATCACGAGTTTCTCTAATTGGTTTGCCATTGTCGAGAGTTTCGGTAACGGCGAATTCTCGCGAACGCTCTTGGATCAACCGAGCAATGCGGTACAGGTACTTCGCTCGCTGCGCCCCCGTTGTCTTTGACCAGACCTTCTCGTAGGCTCGTTTGGCTGATTGAACAGCGGCGTCAACATCTTTAGTGTCGGCGAGAGCAATCATCGAGAGCGTCTCTTCGGTCGCCGGGTTTATGGTTGAAAATGTCTTGTGATCAGCGGGCGAGGTAAATCGTCCGTTAATAAATAGGCCGTATTCCTTTTGGATGTTGGCAATAGCAGCCGACTCGGGGGCGGCGTCATACTGCAGGCCACCCAGCTGTGAATGTAGTGATTCCATGTCAATCTCCACTAAAGCGATCGGGTCTGGCGTAGTTGCCAGTTTGTTGTTTACTACGTTGCAGCAAGAGGTCATTTAGGAGAGATGAGGCACCGAACCGAAAATAGTCGGGCGTGAGCCAGGTGGCTCCAACGGTTTCGTTCACCACGACGAGGTACTTAAGAGCGTCCTTGGTGGTACGAATTCCTCCCGCGACTTTTACTCCAACGACTTCACCATACTCTTCGGCGAAATCTCGTACCGCCTCAAGCATCACAAGCGCCACCGGTAACGTGGCGTTAACACCCACCTTTCCGGTGGAGGTCTTAATAAAGTCCGCTCCGCCGAGCATCGCGAGCCAACTTGCTCGACGTACATTGTCGTAGGTAACAAGCTCACCAGTTTCCAGAATCACTTTTAGGTGGGCGCTTCCACAGGCTTCTTTCACGGCAACAATCTCTTCGTAGACCTTAAAGAGATTTCCCGAGAGAAAGGCCCCGCGGTCAATAACCATGTCAATCTCATCGGCCCCCGCATCCACTGCCTCTTTAGTGTCAAGCAGTTTCACCGCCAAAGAGGCGCGGCCCGAGGGGAAGGCGGTCGCCACCGAAGCGACCTGAACGGAGCTGGTCCCGATAACTCCGCGGGCGGTAGCCACCATGTCGGGATAGACACACACCGCCGCCACACTGGGCGCCGTGAGATCGTTGGCGTCGGGCCGCAGGGCCTTGCTGCAGAGTGAAGACACTCTCCCCGCCGTGTCGGCTCCTTCGAGGGTCGTTAGGTCCACCATCGAAATTGCGAGGTTGATTGCGGACTTTTTAGTCTCTTTCTTTAACGAGCGAGTAGAGAGTTTGGCGACGCGAGCCTCGGCACCGACGGCGTCGACCCCTGAGAGTTTCTTTAGTTCGGTACGTAATCCAGATTCCGTCAAGAAGACGGGCAGGTTTTTCCTCACCGGGATTTGAATGCCCGAAGATTCTGGTGTTACCAGTCGAAGCACTGATGAGGTCACCCCCCTACGCTACCAATCTCTCTTCAGGTTCAGCGGGGTGAGGTGTAGGTCGGTAGTTCACCGGCCGCGGCTCTTTGGGCCAGCGTGGGAGCCAAGCGGTCCTTCTCGCTCAAGATCGCTTCGCCCACTAGTGCCCAATTAACCCCAATCTCAGGGTCCAGTGGCGTTATGCCCAGTTCGGCCCCTGGATTAAAGGGTGAAGAGAGTAAATAAGCGACACCCGCACTCGGTGACTGAACAGAAAAACCATGGGCGACGCCAGTCGGCAGTACCGCGACTACCCCCTGGTCGGCGCTGAGTGGAATTGTTTCAACTACCCCGTAGGTCGGTGAGCCCTGTCGAATATCGACCACGACATCGAGCACCGAGCCAGCGACGCAATTGACAATTTTGGCTTGTCCTTCGGGAGCGACTGAGTAATGAAGGCCGCGAATGACATTCTGCTGTGAGTGTGAAAAATTTGCTTGCTTGATCTCGTGGGCCGCGCCAATCGCCTTAAAGGCGTCAGCGGTAAACCATTCACGAAAGAAGCCTCGATCGTCGGGCCACACTGGTGACTCCAAGAGAAAGAGCCCCTCGATGGAAAGTGGGGTGAGGCCCATTACTTACCCGTCACGAGAGGTCGCCACCAAGACTCATTGTCGTGATACCACTGGACAGTGGCCGCCAATCCTTCGGCGAATGAAACCTGCGGGGAGTATCCAAGTTCGCGGTGAATCTTTTGCCAATTCACGCAGTAGCGACGGTCATGGCCAAGTCGATCGGCCACTCGTTCGACGCGAGATTCGTCAGCCCCACAGAGCGACAAAATCTCCCTGGTGATCTCCAGGTTGGTGAGTTCCGTTCCACCACCGATGTTGTAAATCTCACCCGCGCGTCCACCTTCGAGAACCGCCAAAATACCTCGACAGTGGTCGTCAACGTGCAGCCAGTCACGGACATTTAATCCATCGCCGTAGAGTGGCACGCTCTTGCCGTCGCGCAAGTTAGTAACAAAGAGGGGGATGAGCTTTTCGGGAAACTGGCGGGGGCCATAATTATTCGAACACCGAGTAACCATGATGTGCATCCCAAAGGTGTGCTGGTAAGCCAGCGCCGCCAGATCCGACCCGGCCTTAGAGGCTGAATAGGGTGAGGAGGGGGCCAGAATGTGCTCTTCGGGCCACGCCCCTTCGGCGATTGAACCGTAGACCTCATCGGTTGAGACATGGACGAAGCGCTCAACTTGGCCCCGCCGAGCACTCTCGAGTAGTTGCTGCGTGCCGAGCACGTTAGTTTCAAAGAAAGTGCGCGCCGACTCGATGGAGCGGTCCACGTGACTCTCGGCCGCGAAGTGCACCACGGCGTGGGCACCAGCCAGCAAGTCGTCGGTAACAGCCCGGTCGTTAATCGAGGCGTGAACGAAGCGCACGCGAGAATCGGCGAGGACGGTAACCATATTTTCGGTGCGACCCGAATAGGTCAGTGCGTCGAGCAAGACAATATCGTCGTAGTTGAGCTCACTCGCTCGCTCGAGCAACATCTCACTGAATCTCGAGCCGATAAATCCTGCGGCTCCTGTTATTACGATGCGCATCGAAAGAATTCCGCCTTTTTGGACAAGCAGGTAGTCACCTATACTAATTCGGTGAAGGGAATCATTCTTGCCGGCGGTAGTGGTACGCGTTTGTACCCAATAACTCGCGCTGTGTCGAAGCAGTTACTGCCTCTCTACGACAAGCCCATGATTTACTACCCGCTCAGCACCCTCATGCTGGCGGGAATCCGAGAAATTCTCCTCATCACCACCCCTCACGATCAAGCCGCCTTCCAGCGGCTCTTGGGTGATGGTTCTCAGTTCGGCCTGCAGATCGCCTACGTGATTCAGCACGAACCCAACGGACTCGCCCAGGCGCTCATTCTTGGTGAGGAGTTTTTGGCGGGTCAAAAGTGCGCCCTCATCTTGGGCGACAATCTCTTTTACGGCGTAGGACTCGGCACTCACCTCCACGAACACGCAAATCTCGATGGGGCGCTGATCTTCGCTTATCAAGTCGCCGATCCCGAGCGTTATGGCGTCGTCGAATTTGATGAGTCGGGCAAGGTGCTCTCGATCGAAGAAAAGCCCCACCAGCCAAAATCTAATTATGTAGTGCCCGGCATGTACTTTTACGACGAAGAGGCTTCGAAGATTGCACGCTCTCTCACCCCCAGCGCACGGGGTGAACTCGAAATTACCGACCTTAATAAGGCGTACCTCGAGAGGGGAAAGCTCAGCGTCGAAGTCCTCCCTCGAACCACCACCTGGCTCGACACCGGAACCTTTGAATCGTTGTATGAGGCGGGCGGACTAATCCGCACCTTGCAGGCCCGCAGTGGCATGCGCATTGGTGACGCCGAGCAAATAGCCCGTGATCAGGGCTGGATTTAATACCTCTCGGTAACGAATTTCTTGTTCTACAGTTGAACAACTAAGGAGCACCCATGTCACTAATCACCTTCAATTCACCCCGTCCCGTTTTGGCGGACCGATTCTCTCGCAGCGCAATCGCCAACATTGTTCTCGTGGTCTTCGCCGCGGCTTTTGTTGGAGTGCTCGCCCAAATTTCTATCCCCCTCGGCTTCACTCCGGTACCACTCACTGGGCAGACCTTCGGGATCATGGTCGCCGGTGCCGCCTTGGGATGGCGCCGAGCCGCCATGGCAATGTGCCTCTACGTGATCGCCGGCCTCGCCGGGGTTCCCTGGTTCGCCGGTGGTGCGAGCGGGTACGTTGGTCCCAACTTCGGTTACCTCATTGGCTTCGTTCTTTCAGCCGCCGCCCTCGGTTGGTTAGCGTCACGAGGAAATGACCGCGCCGTCGCGGGATCGCTCATTTCGATGGCCCTCGCCGACACCGTGATCTTCGTGTTCGGTGTGGGTTGGTTGGCGAATTACTTACATGTTTCGCTCGCCACCGCATTGCACTTGGGTTTTTATCCCTTTATTTGGGGAGAACTCATCAAAGCGGGCGTGGCTGGACTCACTCTGCCCACCGCTTGGCGTCTGGTTGATCGCGCCACCAAGCACTAGTCGGCCCCAAAGGCTAATTTGGCTTCGTGAGCGAGAACACTATCCCCGAGGTCGACGTATCGGCCGAAAATCCAATTTCCGACAACTGGGTCTGGGTTGGCCCCCATCGCCCCCCATCGCCCCGAGCGCTCTTTGATCTGATGACCTCCCAGTGGGAGGTCGCGGAACCCGACACCACCGTTCACCCCGCCGCAGCTCACAGTGCCGCCCGACGCGCTGCGTTGAGTGCGCTATTCCCAGGCGTGACCTTGGTGATTCCAACGGGCAACCCTAAGGTACGAGCCAATGACACCGACTACAACTTCCGCGCGGGCTCCGACTTCTTTTATCTAACCGGCTGTCACGAGCCCGATGCCGTTTTGGTAATGACTCCCAATGGAGCGACTCACACCGCAGTGCTCTACGTGGCCGAGCGCCGCGACCATCGAACGCACGAGTTCTACACCGACGCTCGCTACGGCGAGTTGTGGGTTGGACCACGCCGCGGAACCAAAGAAGCCGCCATTTATTTCAGCATCGCTACTTCTGATATCGCCAAACTACAAGCGGACATCGAAAACAGTGCGAGCCCCGTGGTCACCTTACGTGGGTATGACCCTTCGGTCGATAAGTTGGCTAGCGCCAACGAGCTCGACACTCGCCTGGAGCAAGACCTGAGTGAGCTTCGCCTAGTCAAAGACGCGTTTGAAATCACCCAACTACAAGCCGCTATCGACTTCACCACCAAGGGCTTTGAAGATGTCGTTCGCGCGCTTCCCGTTGCGGTGGGTCGTGGGGAACGAGTTATTGAAGGAATCTTCAATCTTCGCGCTCGCGTTGAGGGCAATGACGTTGGTTACAACACCATCGCAGCCAGTGGGTCGGATGCGACCATTCTGCACTGGATGCGCAATGACGGTGAGGTCCGCATGGGCGATCTCCTCTTGCTCGACGCGGGGGTCGAATGTGACAATCTGTACACCGCCGACGTAACCAGGACGCTCCCCATCAACGGAACCTTCTCACCCGCACAGCGCAAACTCTACGAAATTGTTCTGCGCGCCCAAGAGGCCGGTATTGCCGCCGTGAAACCTGGCGCCAAATTCTTAGACCCCAACGAGGCCGCTATGCAGGTATTGGCCGAAGGTCTCTTCGAGCTCGGTATCTTGAAGGATGCGCCCGAGGTTTCACTACGCAAGGACAAGCAGAGCTACCGTCGTTACACCCTGCACGGCGTCAGCCACATGCTCGGTCTCGATGTTCACGATTGTGCCCACGCTCGCGATGACCAGTACTACTTCGGCGAGCTCAAGGAAGGTTTCGTGCTCACCGTCGAACCCGGTCTTTATTTCCAGGCCAATGACCTCACTGTTCCCAAGGAGTACCGCGGCATAGGCGTTCGCATTGAAGACGACATCATGGTCACCGCGACGGGGGCCAAAAACCTTTCGGCCGGATTACCTCGCGATCCAGACGAAATAGAGGCTTGGATGAAGAAGCTCTGGGCCGACGGCGTGCCGGCCCTCGGGCTTTAGCCCAGTTTCGCCTGTTCGATTTCTTCTCGACTGATTCCCAAGAAGTACAGAACTGCGTCTAAGTAGGGAACGGAGAGTGCGGCGTCGGCGTGCTCTTGAACTAGGGGCTTGGCGTTGAACGCAATACCGAGTCCGGCCACGGACAACATATCAATGTCATTGGCCCCATCACCTACCGCCACCGTTTGCTCGAGTGGCACTCCCACCTCTACGGCGAAGTCCTCCAGAGCGCGAGCCTTGCCGGGTCGGTCGACAATTTCTCCAATCACCTGGCCAGTCAGTACGCCATCGAGTACTTCCAGATGGTTAGCGCGCAAAAATTTCACACCAATTTGATCCAAGAGGGGGGCGAGAATCTGCTCAAACCCGCCCGAGACAACGGCCGGCACGTAGCCCAGATGAAGCAGGGTTCGGACCAGGGTCTCGGCTCCCGGGGTAAAGCGAACCTTCGCGCGCACCTCGTCTAATACCGATTCATCAAGACCTTTGAGCAACGCCACGCGTTCACGAAGCGACTGGGAAAAGTCCAACTCCCCCGCCATCGCTCGCTCGGTAATGGCCTTTACCGCCTCGTCACAACCGCACGCCTCGGCGAGTAAGTCGATGACCTCATCTTGCAACAAAGTGGAGTCGGCATCCATCACCACTAGGTGCTTCGATCTGCGGTGAAGCCCTTCGCGCTGCACCGCGAGGTCAAGTCCCGCCGCTCGCCCCACAGTACTCATTTCGATTCTGAGCTCATCGGGATGCGGCGAGCGAATCACAAGTTCGTAGCAATCGACCGGGTGCTTGGCCAGGTGGACAATTCGCTCACAGGTGGATCCAGAACGCGCAATCCCCGCAAAGACTTCGTGCAGTTGTCCAGCGCTTACCGCTGGCGCCAGCAGGGTAACGAGGGTGCGACCACCTTGAACTTCGGTGGTGTTGGCAACAACTTCGACATGGACATCAATACCTTCGCCCACAATGTTTCGTTCGAGCAAGGCTGCCCGCACCTGCTCGGTGGTGAGGGGCTGGGAGGTTGTTATTTCGCCGCACAAAATTAGGGCATTGCGAATAGTGATCTGCGCCACATCACTCAGCGCCGCGCCCTGGGGGCCAAGTGAGGCGAGCGCCGCAAAGAGCTCTGCCCCCACCCCTACGCGGTCAGGTCCAGAAACGGTGACGAGGTAGGTGAGCTCTGGCATAGACAAATGCTAGGTGAGTCTCACGAACGCTCGAGGCGAACCAATTCAACATTGGGGTCGGTGCGCGAGTCGAACCTCCATAGCGACGGGAGGGCTAGGGCCACACCGCCAATCGCTCCACTGCACGCTAAACCTCCGACGGTGAGCGAGACGCGCAGCGAGGTCCACGCGGCCATTGCGCCCGCGCGAAATTGTCCTGCGGTCGGACCCACCGCGTACGAGATCATTTCAATTCCGGCCATTCTTCCGCGCACGGACGGAGGAATTGATTCGTTCCACATGGTCATTCTGAATATTCCACTGATGGAGTCCGCAACCCCCGCCAGAAAGAGCCCGAAGAGAACGAGGACCAGTGAGCTGGAATAACCAAAGAGAGCAATACCCAGACCCCAGGTTGCCGCCGCCACGACGATCCACCGACCGTAGAAGTGAACTCGTTTAGTCCAGCTCGAGGTCATGGTTCCCAACACCGCTCCGACGGGAATAGCGCAGTACAACAGCGACAATGTGAAACGGTAATGGAAGCGCTCGGCGACGAAGGGAAGCATGGCAATTGGAAAGGCCAAGAACATCGCCAGGAGGTCGACAATGTAGGTGCCCACGATGTCGGGTCGGCTCTTCGCGTAACTAATCCCCGCCGAAACCGCCTCGCGCTGAGACTCTCCGTTACTCTTCTCGATCGGCATTTCGTCTAGTGCACGCAGGAAGAAGAGGGACAAAGTAAAGGTCGTGAGGTTGGCGGCGTAGACGCTCCACGGCCCCAAGGTAACGGCTGCCAGCCCCCCAACGGCCGGACCCGCAATCGAGGGAATCATGTACCGCAAGTTCGCTAATTGTGAGCCCGCCTTTTGGTTCTCGTGGCTAACCAGTGACTGGTTCATCGCCTCGATACTGGGCCGTTGCAAGCTAAAGATACTCACCACCAAGAACTCATTTATGTACAGCTCCCAGGCTTGCGGATGGGGAAGCAAGGCGTTGAGAAGTAGGGCCGCAGTCGTGACCATGGCCGCTAGTTCGGTGCTGATGACGATCCGCCGACGATTCAGTCGGTCGGCAATTACTCCGCCGTAGAGACCAAACACAATCAGCGGGACGACGCCGACTAGTCCCAACGCACCCACTTGAATTGGCGAATGGGTCAATTGCTTGAGCTGGTAGGGAATGGTGACGTAGCTGGCTTGTGAGCCCATGCCACTAATAAACCCAGCCAGATACAACCGGCGGTATTGCTTGGATTCTCGCAGTGGCGTGAGGTCTACTCCGAGCACTAGTTACCCTCTTCGTAGCGGCGCCACTGGCCCGAGCTCACTCGACTCTTCACGATTCGCGCGGGAGCCCCCGCCAACACCACGTATCCGGGAAACTCTCCCCGCACCACCGCCCCCGCGGCCACCACCGTATTTGGACCTAAACGAGTACCGGGTAGAACTACGACGTTCGTGGCCAGCCACGAACCAGCGCCAATTGAAACCGCGGCCTCGCTTCCGGGTTGGGCACTGATTGGTAGTTCGGGGTTGGCGTACGCGTGGTTTTGATCGGTGATGTACACATTCGGTCCAATCAATACATCCGAACCGATTTCAATGTCCCAGTGACCAACAATGTGAGTTCCTCGCCCCACGACTGTTCGGTCGCCGATTTTTACCACCGGCGTTTCAATCATCTCTTGGCCCCTAGTCACGCCAACCGAGAGGCTTACGTTGGGGCCAACTAGTACTGATTCGCCAATGCTGATGTGTTCGAGGTTGTACATAACGCCCTGCGGCGCCATTAATGCGGAACCACGTCCGAAGTAATAAAAACCGCGGGCCTCACGATCCTCGTGGCCAATAACCGCCACCTCATTTAGATACGCCCGAGATCGTCGAACCTGAGCGCCTAACCAGTGGCGAAAGCGAAGGCGCACAGTCATCCCTACACAGTAGGTACAAAACAACAAGGGCCCGGCGCATTGCGCCGGGCCCTTGGGTGAAATAACTGCCTATTCGGCGCTGATTGGTGCGTCGATGTCGATTTCGGACTCGTCGGTGGCACCGACTACGTCAGGCGAAAGTTCCTTGGCCATGTGCTCGCGCACTCGACCATCAATCTCGGCCATCATCGAGGGATTCTCCCGCAGGGTGTTCTTGGCGTTCTCGCGACCCTGGCCCATCTGCTCACCTTCGTAGGTGAACCAGGCGCCAGCCTTCTTCACAAAGCCCATCTCGACCGCCACGTCGAGGACTGAGCCTTCGCGGCTAATGCCTTCGCCGTACATGATGTCAAATTCGGCCTGCTTGAAGGGCGCCGCCACCTTGTTCTTGACCACCTTCACGCGGGTGCGGTTACCAACAAGGTCCGTGCCATCCTTGATTGACTCGATACGACGAATGTCAAGACGGACAGACGAGTAGAACTTCAGAGCGCGTCCACCGGGTGTTACCTCGGGCGATCCGTACAT
>CAIKZX010000133.1 GCA_903832015.1 uncultured Actinomycetes bacterium | reverse complement strand
GTAGGCGTACAAGATGGCCAGCTTGCCGGAGGTCACGGTAAAGGCGGTGGGCGAGGGACCAGGGATGGCGGTCAGGCTCTGGCTTCCGCAGTCGTAGGTGTCCGTGGTGGTTTGCGGGCACCTGCCTCGTGCGCGAAATCCTGGTGATTGGCCTCACGCTACTTCTGGCCTCCTTGGGGGCGGCCCGAATCGAAGTCCTGTGGTGGGGGAAGGTTTCCACTTTCGCCCTGCTCGCCACCTTTCCACTCTTCTTACTCACCTCCCAAGCACATCACACCCCGCTCCAGGGCTGGCAACACCTCCTAAGGGGATTTACTTGGGCTATTGGATCTCTGGGCTTAGCCCTGTCCTGGTCCGTCTTTTTCGGATATATCCGTCCGGCAATGGCCGCCCTCTCCACTGGGCGCCGGGGTCGCCAGATTTAGTAAATTGGAAACTATGCAAATTCCCGCCGATCTTAAATATTCTCCCGATCACGAGTGGGTTAAGGCGACTGAGCTCGTGGTGCGCATCGGCATCACCGACTACGCGCAAGATGCGCTCGGAGACGTTGTGTTCGTAGACCTTCCAAAAATTGGTGCCACGGTGAATGCCGGTGGGCAAGTAGGTGAGGTCGAGTCAACGAAGTCAGTATCGGAAATCTACGCTCCAGTTTCCGGAACTGTTAGCGCAGTGAATGAGGCGTTAAACGGCTCTCCCGAGCTACTCAACTCCTCGCCCTACGGTGAGGGTTGGATTTGCGAGGTCACGGTCACTTCGCTGGATGAATTCAATGCGCTGCTGTCCGCCGAGGCGTACGCGCAACTCACTAACAACTAGTCGTTGATGAGTTGTCGACGCTGTGGCGAAATATTAAACGCCAACGCTAACTTTTGCTGGAGTTGTGGGGCGAACCAAGTGGAATCAACCTCGCCCGACACACAAGCGGTGCCCATCGTGAGCGTTCCCGAAAGTGTAATTTCGGGTATTCACACGGGCCCGACCGGAAGCCACGGCCATGAATTTGTTCTGGCTTCGGGCCCCGAGGCAGGTAGCCGGTTCAAAGTTGTCGAGTCCCCACTCACGATAGGTCGGGACGAGTCCTGTGGAATTCTTTTAGATGACATCTCGGTATCGAGAATCCATGCGGAATTGACCCGAACGGCGAATGGACATATCGCTCTGCGTGACCTAAATTCTCTGAACGGTACTTACACCAATGGGGCCAGGGTCGAATCGGTGACTTTGGGTTCGGGCGATGAAGTTCGAATTGGAAAGTACAAATTGGTTTTCTGGGAGGCATCGAGATGAGTCAAGCGAACCTGCTTCGCATCGGAGAGGTCCACGCGTTGTTGCGTGCCGACTTCCCCGACATTGAATTGTCGAAGATTCGCTATTACGAGGAACAAGGCCTCGTCGAGCCTCAGCGTTCGCGAAAGGGATATCGGTTGTACAGTGACCGCGACTGCGAGTGCTTACGCGAGGCTTTCCGTCTCACGACCGAAGAAAATGTTTCATTGCGGAACGCTCGCTTGCGCCTAATTGATCTGGGTCTCCTAGACCAAGCTGCCGCTCCCGTCGCGGCTCGACGTGCGGCCCGCGAAGCCGTCGCACCCTCGGTGAGTGCAACCATTCCGGTCGTGGCGAATTGGAAACCCGCTGTACTCAGTGTGGCGTCTACGTCCGCCGCACCGGAAGTCGAGCCGGATCTTTTTTCAGTGTCAAACACTGCCAGCACCACCTTCACCCATCACCAACTCCTTTCGATGACGGGACTGCTGGATGGTGAGGTTGCGGCCCTGGTTTCGAGTGGGATTCTCCAGCCGGGCACTTCGATGGGCGAGGTGTCGTACACTTCGACCGATCTGACGATGGCCTCACTAGCGAGAAAGCTTTTGGCTCGGGGCGTGGATGTTCGCCTGCTGAGCGCGATTCGCCGCAGTGCAGAGCGAGAGGTGGGCGTCATTGAGGACATGACGTTAGTGATTCGTGAAAATGCTCACTTACACGGGGTTGACACGATCCGCGACCAAGTGGCAACTGTCGCCAGTGGAGTCGCCGAACTGCGGGCCGCTCTGTTCGACCGTGCTCTTTCCCAATATTTGGGCGAATAGCTAAGGCTCGAAACGCCCCGAGCGGGTCTAGGCTTGAGTCATGGTTCAAGTGTTAGTACGAGCGCTACGCGTTGGTGGAAGTAGCACCGCGTCGATCGTTTTGCAAGAGGCCGGAGGCTCGCGGATCCTTCAGCTGTACATTGGCGCGCCCGAAGCCGCCCTGATTGGCTACGCCATTCACGCAATGAAAACGCCCCGGCCTATGACTCACGATGTCATGATTGCCATCGCGGAATTGCAAGGGGGAGAGATTCTTGACGTGGAAATTACCGGCCTTGTTGAAAACACCTTCGTAGCGGAATTGCGCCTAAAGCTCAACGGACGGACCGAGATCGTCTCCATACGGCCGAGTGACGCTATTGCTGTCGCTATCCGGGCTGAAGTGCCCTTGGGTATTTGCGAGGCCCTCCTTGAGGAGGTCGGGACCTACCTAGAAGACGAGATTGAAGACGAAGAGGCTCTCTCGCTACTCAAGGCAGAGGAAATTGACGAAGGAGCTCTCATTTCGGAGCTCCGAGAATTTCTCGATACGGTAAACCCTGAGGACTTTAACCCATGAGCCGTGGACTCAAGTCAATCGGCCTCTTCTTGGCCATTTTGGTGATTTTTAGTTTGAGCCACCATCGCTTAGGCCAGAACGCCACCACGACGACGAGCTCCGCGGTATCAAATACCACCACGACCTTGACTTCATCCTGTCTGCCCAGTGACCTCAATGCCACCATGCTTGCGGGCCAAGGCGCGACCGGCACGGTTTACGCCCAGTGGGTAATTACGAAGACCTCGGGACCAGAGTGCGTTTTGTACGGGTATCCGCTCGTGACCTACCAAAACTCAGTCGGGGCTCTACTACCAGTACATGTCGCGCACGTGAGGACGGGAGCGAACTATTTCCCCGATTCGCCAGCGAATGAGCGCCCTCAAAGCGTGAGAATGAATGTTGGTTCGGTGGCGACGGTCGACCTTTCGTACAGCGATGTGCAAACCGACAACACTGGTTGTCCAGCGGTCGCGGCAATATCTCTCCAAGTACATACCGGAGAATCCACGGTCTCCGTGACTTACCAGGACAACGGCTCAACCTTTGCCCCGTGCAACGGAAAAACTTTACTCAGCCCCTATTTTTAGGTAATTCCTCGCTTTACTAAGTGGTAGTAATGACGCTGATTGCGGCCTACAACAACTAAGTTTTTAATAGCCTTGTGATCGACCGCCAGATTGGCGCCTCGATGCATTTGGCGGTCTCATTTTGAGAGGAGAAACATGAGTAAAGGAAACGTAGAGAACGTTCGCCTGCACCGTGGCGTCCTGGGTTTGCTGGATATTGCAGCAGCCACGATGGCCAATATAGGTCCGGCGATGAGCTTCTATTTCGGTTTTGCGTTTATTGCGGAAACCGCGGGGGTCGCTTCACCGTTGGTGATTCTGGTCGCCGGTATCGCAATTGCGTTGCTAGGTAACACATTGTCCGAGTTCACGAAAGTGCTCCCTTCGGCTGGTGGCTTCATCACCTTCGTTGGTAAGACTTTCGGCGGCCGTCTGGGCGTCACCACGGCGTTATTGACAGGTGCTGGGTACATCACGGCCATGGCGTCGGTGGTTGGCATTGTCGGTGGTTTCTTTCAGTCTTTCCTCCAGTACTACAACTGGCCACTAAAGAACACCCCCTGGATCGTTTGGACCCTGATCTTCCTCGCGGTGGCAGTTGCGCTGATGATCCGTGGTGTTCACATTTCGACCAAGGTGGCAGGCCTTTTCTTCGCCATTGAAATGGCCATCATGTTGACTGTCGCAACCATCGCGATGTTCAAATACTCGGGCAATATCAACTGGGCGCCTCTTAACCCCAGCAATCTGTCGCTGAGCACTCTCGCGCCGGGCTTCCCGCTCGCAATCTACCTGTACATCGGATGGGAAAACTCCGCGGCTCTCGCTGAAGAGACTGATAATCCCCGCCGCAATGTTCCCCGGGCCGTGTACACATCAGCGCTCATCATGACGTTGGCCTACTTGTACTTTGCTTACTCAACTGTTATTAGCTACGGTGGCAGCATCAGCAAGTTGGGCGAAGCTGCGGCGAGCATTGGTTCGCCGTTCCTAGGCGTGGCTTTTGGAATTTCCGGAGTGCTCTTGGCCTTCGCCTTTATTGCGGGATTCACTTCAACGGTTGGGGCGCTAATTGCGGGAACCAATTCCCAGGCACGTCTGCTTTTCAATGCTGGTCGTGAAGGATTGTTGCCCGCCTGGGTGGGCAAGGTCGACGAGAAGCGTCGTACTCCGATCAATGCGGTCTCGTTGTTCTTGGCCGTTGCTTTGGTAGTCATTTTCGGATGGGGTCTGCTCCACATTTTGGGTGGCTCCACTTCTGGCCCAATGAGTGCTTTCAACTTCTTCGGCTACTCATCGACATTTGGAACTATTTTGGTCTTGGTGGTCTACGCCCTGGCCAACCTTGCGTTGCCCTTCTACATGAAGAAGCACCACGCGGCCAAATTCAACGCACTGCGTCATGGCGTTTTGCCAATTATTGGCATCGGCGTTATTGCGTTGCCGCTGTACTACTTGGCCAAGCCAGGACAGAGTCAGCCTTATAACTGGTACCCATACGCAGCTCTCGTTGCCATTGTGGTTTCTTTCGTCTATGCCTCAGTGCTGGTAGCTCGAGACAAGACTGTTGGAAACCGTGTCGGTACTCTGATTGCTGACGAGGACCTCGTCAAGTAGTTAGTCGCTCTTGATAAAAGGGCCGGGTGCGTGAGCAGCCGGCCCTTTTATTTTGAGGCTGACGCTTCAATCAGGGTTGCTCACAAGTAGAGCAATCAGGAAGCTGAATCGCAGCCTCGTCACCTACGATGGGTATATGTCCTACATCAAGTTAAATGGTCACAAAACGTGGGTGCACCTGCCCAAGAAAACCAATGAAGTCGTGCTGCTCTTGCATGGGGGATTGAGCTCTTCTAAGTCGATGCTAACCAACGTGGCTCCCGGTTTGGCTAGCCGCTTTAGTGTGGCGGCATTTGACCGCCGAGGACATGGGCGCACGGCCGATACCAATGAGCGATTCTCTTACATCGCAATGGCCGAAGAGACAATTGCCTTGATAAGACTGATCGGCAAGCCGGTGCATCTCATAGGTTTCAGTGATGGAGGAAACACAGCCATTGCGGTGGCCCTGAAGTCACCAGATCTCGTCAAGCGCATGGTTCTCGTTGGGGCCAACTGGAATCGCAATGGACTCGTTCCGATGTCGCAATTCACCCCGACTTCCGTAGGTTTCCCTGAATGGGCCTCTCATTACGGCACCATGTCTCCCGATGGTGTTGAACACGCCAAGATTGTCGTTGCCAAGGCCGAGGAGTTGTTTGCGCGAGAGCCCATCTGGACTCTCGAACAAATGGCCACTATTCAAACGCCGACTTTAATTATGTCCGGTGACGATGACGTAGTTCGGTTATCTCACACCGTCCAGTTGTATGAGGCAATGCCTAACGCGCAACTATGCGTCCTACCGGCGGCGACTCACTCCTTGGTTAAGGAGCACCCTAAGTTGAGCATGAAGATCATCAATCAATTCTTGAAGATGTCCTTGCCTCCAGCAACGCTCTATCCACAACGTCGCAAATAGAGGTCGGATGGTTAGCGGGCTTGTCATGAATCTGAGGAGGGGGCAGGATTGGTGGGCGGACCGGAACCCGTGGCAGCGAGACGCGCTCCTGTACGGTGTGTCATCACTTTTTGCACTTCTAATGTGGGTGGGCGCACGAGAGACCGCCCAATCACTTTGGGGACTTCTCAGCATGGGCCCTTACGCATGCGCCACTC
>CAIKZX010000132.1 GCA_903832015.1 uncultured Actinomycetes bacterium | reverse complement strand
TCGATATTTGAACGGTGGATCGGTGCGATGATGACCGCGCCCTCCCGTGGAATGTTTTCAGCACCCTCAACCCTTGGGCTGAACCATATTGCCGAGAGAATAGCTATTAACCGCGCGAAAAACCGATAGGTCAGCGTCTTCCTCGGGTCCAGCGCAACGTTCGCTATGGCAGGCATTTTACAATCGCCTCTACTACCTCGGAGACCGAAAGGTCTGAGGTGTCCATGAAAATCGCATCGTCGGCCTGGCGCAACGGCGACACGGTCCTCGTTGAATCCGCAATGTCACGGTTGATAATTGCTGTCGCATCCTCATTCCCCCTGCGCTTAGCCCTTTCGGCAACATCGGCATCGAGATAGACCTTAAGAGTAGCGTCCGGAAAAACAACAGTAGTGATGTCACGACCTTCAACGACTGTTCCCAACGGTTGGAGTTCGGCAAACTCTCTTTGCCTTTTCACCATATGTTCTCTGACCTGGGAGATGGCGGCAATAGCAGAGACATTCTCATTTATAAGAGGCGTCCGAATAATTTCAGAGACGTCGCGCCCATTGATTGTGACTTTCGGAAGTGTTTCGATGTTCGCAATGCCGGCGATAATCGCGATCGCGTCTCCGTCCTCAACGGATATTCCCTTGTTTAGCACCTCGGCTGTAACAGCCCTATACATTGCTCCGGTATCGAGGAAGGACCAATTCAGTCGCTCCGCGAGTGCTTTGGCGACCGTTGATTTTCCGGAGCCGGCGGGCCCATCGATGGCGATGATTGATGTACTCATTGGATAGATGTTAGGTCCAAGAAAAACTGTGGGTAACTGGACTTAACTGTCTCCCAATTATCAATCACTCCCCCGTTTCCAGCCGTGGCCGCGATAGCGGCTGACATTACGATTCGATGGTCCAAACCGGCATTCAGCCGAAAACTATTGAAGGCGGATGCGGATCCCAAGCCACGGATGAAGAAGTCGTCGCCTTCAGACCAAGTCTCACAACCCAGAGCAGTCGCGAGTTCCATTGACCCCGCGAAACGATCCGATTCTTTAACTCTCAGCTCACCCATATCTCGAAACTCCGTCACGCCTACAGCGGCAGCTGCGGCAACAGACAACGCGGGTACCTCATCGACACTGGGTATTTCTGAAGACAGAATCTCTGTCGCCACCAGACGGCTCGATTTGAGGGTCAATGAAGAATTTTGACTCCCGGCGTTCAGTTGAATGTGGCCACCCATCCGTGACAACACCTGAACGAAACCAGTTCGTTCTGGCTCACTGAGAATATTCACGACACCGATACTGGCATTGCCGTGGATCAGTCCGAGCACGGCGAAAAAAGCAGCCTGTGAGGGATCCCCCGGCACAAACCAGTGATGGGTCATTGGTCGGCCTGGCGAAAGTGTCACGCTGCGACCAGCACCAGTATCAGTATCAGCAGATACAACCTCGACCAGGGCTGTGCGCAGCATATCTTCGGTCGTAGATCTAGTTCGAATCGCCTCAGTCACTGTTGTGTTTCCGTGGGACTTTAAACCAGCGAAAAGAATGGCTGATTTCACTTGTGCGCTTGGCTGGGGAATCTCATAGTTGATGCCATTCAAATCAGTTCTGCCAACGATCTGCAGCGGAGGTAGACCTTCGGCCCGTCCTTGGATTTGGGCTCCCATTTTTTGCAAGGGTTCAATGACGCGAGCCATTGGTCTTGTGGTCAATGATTCATCGCCAATCAAAATGTGTTCGCCTGGAACGCCACTTAACAGTCCCGCTAGGAGACGCATTGCGGTACCCGAATTTCCGCAGTCCAGAGCTTCAGTGGTCCCCCGCAGTCCCTCTTCGGGGCCCACTACCGCCACTCCACCCTCTTGTTCCCGCACTTCAGCGCCCAGTTGCTGGATGATGCGTTTCGTGCGCGAAACGTCATCGCCGTTGCTTAATCCCGTGATAGAACTGAGGCCATCGGCAAGGGCCGATATCAAAAGAGCCCGGTGCGATGCACTCTTGTCACCAGGAACTCTGACTGCTCCGCGAAGTATTTTCGTGGCCTCAACTTTGATTTCGCTCATGCAAGACCAACTTCAAATCCATGATCAGTAAGGGCCGAAGCCAATCTTTCCGCTTCACTAACGTCCACCGCCAAGAGCAAGATTCCGTTGCGTTCAGATGCCGTGTGAGCGATTTCAATGTCGTATATGTTGACACGCAAATCACTTGCCAACACAGTTACTCGAGCCAGTTGTCCTGGTTGGTCCGAAAGGGATATTCGCAAGTGTGCGAGCTCGACCGAATCGCTTTGACGACCGGGCAATTCACTTCGTGAGACTGACGCTGCTCTGAGGAGACGTGTAAGAGTGTCTCGGTCTGATGACGAAACTGCTCCCTCGAGTTCCGAGAGCCTTTCGATCAGAGAACTGAGAGTCGACGAGACCGCTTCTTTGTTTTCAAAGAGGATATCGGGCCAAATTGTGGGATCCCCGGCGGCGATCCGAGTCATATCCCGAAATCCTCCGGCCGCTAGTTGCAAAAGCACGGCGTCATGCTGGGAAGTCTCGGTCGCTTCATTCATCAACGCACCGGCAACTAAGTGTGGAACATGACTTGCAGTGGACATCAGGCGGTCGTGCTGATCAGGACTGACAGCCACCACGTTCGCCCCAACCTCGCGAAAAATCGCGTGGGCTCGGGAGTAGATGTCGGCGGTGGTTGAAGAATCCGGGGTGAGAATCCAGGTGCATCCACTAAAAAGATTCTTGTTGGCCCCCTGAGGGCCCTTAAGTTCGGAGCCCGCCATCGGATGCCCTCCGATGAACCGTGCGTCAGAAATTGTTTTTACAATTGAATTCTTTACGCCTGCAACATCGGTAATGATCGCAAGTGGGTTGGACAGATTCCCACTCACCTCTTTCGAGACCGAGATAACCGCGCTGGCGGGCACGCAGATAACTACTAAATCAGCCTCGGAATACAGAGCTGTAATCTCGACACCTCGCTCAGATGCTGCGGCGCACGTATCCACGTCGAGGTCAAACCCGGTGACGTTCCAGTTACATTCTTGGAGGGCAAGTGCGACCGAGGTGCCAATCAGACCTAGACCAATTATGTGGGCGACTCGGCCACTACTCAAGATCTCTACGCAAAGATTGCGCCTCACCAATGTAGACATGTTCGATTTCAGACTTGCTCCGCTCGGTATAAACATGCATCATGATTCGAAGCACCCGAGGCATCGACCCCGGGACTTGAATCTCCTGAGCACAAATCAGCGGAACGCCACTAAAACCAACATCGCGAGCAGCGCTCGCAGGAAAGATACTCGTCAGGTCAGTGGTGCTCGTGAAGATCACTGAAATAACGTCATCCAACGGAACCTTATTTCTTTCAAGCATGGCTTGCAGCAATTCCTGGGTTGCGGCTGAAATGTCCGCTGGTAGGTCGACCCCGACCGTGGTCGCGCCCCTAATTCCTCGCATCAATTTTGTCATGACGGCATTGAAGCGGCGAGCTCCGGGGTAACGCCCACCGATTCCATCAATTTCCGGACTTCGCTTACAGATAACTGCCGTGATGCACCGGGGCTTAAGGTCGCGTCCTGCAATGAGCCAATACGCGTTCGCACGAGCCGAGTAACGTCATGACCTACAGCGGAACACATCCGCCTCACTTGACGATTCCTACCCTCGTGAATGACCATTCTGATTAAGCCCTCAGACACTCGACTCACCTGGGCCGGAGCGGTAATACCGTCTTCTAGCTCGACCCCTTCGCGTAATTTGCGCAAGTCCCCTGGGGAAGGGTCACCGTCTACTCGGACGAGATATTCCTTTGCAACTCCAGAACTGGGGTGCGTCAGGAGATGTGCGAGTCTTCCATCATTAGTGAGCAAGAGAAGCCCCTCTGTATTCATGTCCAGCCGTCCCACGGGAAAAATTCGAATAGTCGAAGATACCAAATCCAGCACAGTGGTTCTATTTTGAGGGTCCGACGCGGTGGTAACGACTCCAAAGGGCTTATTGAGGAGAAAATAAACCTTGTTCTCCACCGTTTGCGCAAGTTTCCCATCAACGCAGATAACTTGACTTTCGGGGCGTACTCGCTGCCCAAGAATCGCTACTTGTCCGTCGACGGTGACTCTCCCCGCGTCAATTAGGAGCTCCGAAGCCCGTCTAGAGCCGTACCCAGCTCTGGCGAGAGCTTTCTGAAGGCGCTCGCCTTCATCCATCATTCAATCTCCGAATTCAAGGCCCCCGCCATTTCATCGGCAAGTTCCTGCGCAGTTTCGACTGGAGGCATAAATTGTTCGATTTGCGGTAGATCACTGAGGCTGCTGAGTCCCATGCGGTCCAAGAAGAGCTCAGTGGTGCCATACAAAATTGGCTGACCGGGACCATCGGCTCGGCCCTTCTCTTCGATGTAGCCACGTTGCTCAAGAAGCCGAGAAACACCGTCGACATTTACGCCCCGCAAAGCAGTGATTTGAGCACGAGAAACCGGTTGTCGGTAGGCAATGATAGCGAGGGTTTCTAATGCTGCAGAAGACATCCGGTGCGACACGTCACGATTCGCAAACTTGGTGACCCATTGCGACACATCAGGAGAGGATTGGAACACCCAACCACTTGCTAATTCAGCAAGCCGGAATCCCCGCCGATAACTTTCGTATTCGTCCTTCAAAGCACGCAGCACATTGCGAACATCGGTTACATCCTGTTCGATAATGTCCGCCAATTCTTCGGCAGAAATAGGCTCAATCGCTACTGTAAGCAGTGCCTCGAGCGTTTCCTCTAATGACAGATCATCCCTCATATGCATCTACTCCTTCTAAGTTGAAAGCGTCGTCGGAAAGAATCCATTCAATTTCAACCTCGCCGAACGTTGTGCCTTGTCCTAGGTCTAAATGACCAAGTTTGCAGAGTTCGAGAAGAGCGAGGAAGTGAACGATAATCTCAATTCGAGTGTTTAGCGAAGCGGTGAGCTCTCTGAATGTAATGCGGCCCATACTTGGGAGGCGCTGGGCAAGGGAAACAACAGTTTCTGCCACAGTGACCGCGTCGACCGTAACGTGATTCAATCGGACGACGGGGACTGGCTTCTCTTCGATACCTCGTAGATACGCCGCTGCAAGTTGAGCGATGCTGACGCCAGCGAGAAGATCAGGCGGATCTATGACAAAACCGTCGTCGATGCCCTTAATTCGCGAACGCGACCGGGCGGCTCGGTCAAATAGTTCAGTAAACGAATCGGAAAGAGCTGCGTAAGTACGCAATTCAAGAAGTCGCGCGAGGAGTACATCTCGTTCTTCCCAACCAATGAACTCTTCGTCTGGCTCGGAGTTGTCGCGTCCGGGCAATAGTCGAGCCGATTTCATCTCCACGAGAATTGCGGCAATCAAGATAAAATCCGAGAGTTCTTCGACTTCGATGTTGGTGGTCTCGTCTCTCAAAACAGCCAGAAACGAGTCAACAATGGGCGCGATGGGCACGTCAAGAACGTCAACCTCATGGCCTGAGATCAGCTGGAGCAGCAGCTCAATTGGGCCGTTAAAGGACGGCGTCGTCACG
>CAIKZX010000131.1 GCA_903832015.1 uncultured Actinomycetes bacterium | reverse complement strand
CCGTTGCCAGCATGACCACGGCTGTCACTAATGCGGGGCTCGTAAATCCAACTGTCACCAAATTGGGTGCGGACACCTACCAAGTGAGCTCAGATCTCAATAGTCTCTCCGCCACAAAACAAGGCATCGTTGTTAATAATGTCATCGCCGCCATGGCCAAGGTCGCTGGAGTCAACCAAACGCAGGTGTCCACATCGACCATTGGGCCCTCGTGGGGTAGTGGTGTAACGAGCAAGGCGCTTGAAGCACTCCTAGTGTTCTTTCTCGCCGTTGGTGTTTATATCTCCTTCCGGTTTGAATTCAAAATGGCTGTGGCGGCCTTTGCGGCCATGTTGCACGACCTCTTGGTGGTTGTCGGTGTTTATTCATTAATGAATTTCCAAATCACGCCGGACACCGTAATCGCAGTCCTTACGATTCTGGGTTACTCCCTCTATGACACGGTGGTGGTCTTTGACCGAGTTCGTGACAATTCCTCTGGGATTTTGAATGTTGGCGATGTGAGTTACGGCGACATGGTCAACATTTCGATGAACCAAACGCTCGCTCGGTCCATCAATACTTCACTGGTCGCAATCTTGCCCGTGCTCTCAGTTTTGGTCGTCGGTGCGTACATCCTTGGGGCGACCACACTCAAGACCTACGGTCTCGCTTTGTTTGTCGGACTCTTGTCGGGTGCGTACTCTTCGTTGTTCATAGCGAGTCCGCTACTGGCGGTTATGAAAGAGCGTGAACCGCGATTCCGTGATCTGAAGGCCAAGGTGGCCCTTCGTGAAAAGCGCACTCTTACCGCTGCGAGTGTTGCGAAGTCCGCCGGTACTGGTGAAGCGGTCCCCACGAGCGCACCATTGAGCGCCAGCGCCCAACGCGGGGTTATCGCAGCGCGCGCTCGCAAGCAAAAACGTCGCTAGCGTGCCGGTAGGCTGACTACATGGTCAGTATCCTGCCGCGTCCAGAGGCCGACCCCGTCCTGACCAGCTCCATTGAGCGCCTGGTCGAAAATTACCTGTCTCATCACCTCGATGGCGACGGTGAATTGGTGCGCCAAGCCGGACTGGCCGCCATAGAGGCCCACACAGGACAACTACGACGTACTGGCGAGCCCTACGTGACCCACCCGATTGCGGTGGCCGAGATCGTGGCGAACCTGGGGCTGGATGCACCAACCCTCGCAGCGGCCCTCCTACACGATGCCGTAGAAGATACCGGTATGACAGGGGAATACCTCGAGGAGCACTTCGGCCACCAAGTCGCAAGTGTGGTCGATGGGGTAACCAAATTGGATCGCCTCGAATTCGACACCAAAGAGGCGCAACAGGCCGCGACCATTCGAAAGATGTTCATCGCAATGGCTCAAGATTGGCGAGTGTTGCTTATCAAACTCGCCGATCGGTTGCACAATATGCGCACGATTTCAGTGATGCCTATGGCGCGTCAGCGAGCCATCGCCCAAGAGACTCTCGATGTGTACGCCCCACTTGCTCACCGCTTAGGTGTTCAATCTGTGAAGTGGCAACTTGAAGACCTCTCATTTGCAACTTTGCACCCAAAACGGTATGCCGAAATTGAGCAAATGGTTGCGGCGCGCCAGCCAGAGCGCGAGGCGTACCTCGCTGAAGTGATGGAGTCGCTGCGCAACAAACTGGCCGAGTTCAATCTCGAAGCAGACGTTCGCGGCCGACCTAAGCATCTCTGGAGTATCTACGAGAAGATGGTCGTGGGCGGCAAGGACTTTGATGAGATTTTCGATCTCGTGGGAATGCGGATTGTGGTGGAGCACGACCGTGATTGCTGGGCGGCGTTGGGCGCGATTCATGCGCTGTGGTCGCCGGTTCAGGGCCGATTCAAGGATTACATCAACAGTCCAAAATTCAATTTATACCAGTCGCTGCACACGACAGTAATCGGTCCTTCTGGAAAATCGATTGAGGTTCAAATTCGAACTCTAGAAATGCACAATCGGGCCGAGTTCGGCGTGGCCGCCCACTGGGGGTACAAGGAGGGTGCGACCCAGCAAGAGGTCGCGTGGATGCAACGGCTGAGCGAGGCGCAAGAAGACGAGGCCGACCCAATTGCCTTCCTCGAAGCGCTGAAATTGGACCTGGGCCAAGACGAGGTCTACACCTTCACACCCAAGGGCAGGGTAATCCCGCTGCCAGAGGGATCTACCCCCCTCGACTTCGCCTACGCAGTGCACACAGAGGTGGGTCACCACTGTGTGGGCGCGAAGGTGAACGGAAGGTTGGTTCCGCTCGACACGAAGCTACGTAGCGCAGATGTCGTCGAGATTGTGACTTCAAAGAATGAAGAGAACGGCCCAAGCCGAGACTGGTTAAAAATAGCCGTATCGTCGAGAGCCAAATCCAAAATTAGACAGTGGTTTCAACGCGAACGTCGTGAAGACGCAATCGAAGCTGGACGCGAAGAACTTATCAAGATGCTTCGTCGTGAAGGTCTGCCGATCAATAGTTCAATGACCTCCACGGCCATGGAGAATGTCGTTGGTTCATTGGGTCTCGAGGACTTTGACGCACTACTGATGGCTATAGATGCCGATGTTATTTCAGCGCTTGCCGTGGTTCAGCGTCTAAGTCGTGAACTCAGTGGTGGCGAAGCCGAGCAGATGCCAACAACCGTTACAAAGGTACCGCGCGGCAACACCCAAATTGGTCGCGGGGCCGGTGTCTACGTGGAGGGCCTCGATGACGTGATGATCACGTTGGCGAGATGCTGCTCTCCTGTACCGGGGGACCGGATCATGGGCTTTGTGACTCAAGGTCGTGGGGTTTCGGTCCACCGGGACGATTGCGCAAACGCGGTAGCACTCGCACTTCGTTTAGGAGAGAGAATTATCGATGTTGAGTGGGATGGCTCACAGCGAAGCCAGTACCGGGTTGTCATTGAGGTGCTGGGCTTTGACCGACCCCGTCTTTTGATGGATGTAGCGAGGGTATTTGCCGAACAACAACTCAATATTGTGTCAAACTCTTCTTCTACATCTGGTACCCGAATTGTTCGGTTGGTGTTCGATATTGAGCTAGCAGACCCCACACATCTGGCTAGCTTGATCGGGTCACTGAAGAACACCGACGGTGTATTCGATGCGTACCGTCAGTTGCCAGGACAAAACAAGGGATCATGAGCGAATCGTTTCAAGCACCAGTAGGCACACACGATGTGTTGGGTACCGAATCTGCACGGTGGGAGGGTGTTATTGCCACCTTCGCTCAGAT
>CAIKZX010000130.1 GCA_903832015.1 uncultured Actinomycetes bacterium | reverse complement strand
TCGCACCTGCGTGCGAGGGGGTTCTTTGATTTAAGGGTTGCTTACTTCTTGGTCGCCCAGAAGAGTTCTCCGATGGCGTCAATTTCGCTCAA
Source organism: uncultured Actinomycetes bacterium (assembly GCA_903832015.1). GTDB lineage: Bacteria > Actinomycetota > Acidimicrobiia > Acidimicrobiales > RAAP-2 > RAAP-2. The sequence continues at coordinate 5,124 of CAIKZX010000130.1, read as the reverse complement.
CAGACGGTCAGCGACCACGGGGTCGTTGCTCTTTTTGGCGTCTCCCGCTGACTTGGTAGCCATCCAAAACAGGTCGTGCAAGTTGGGGAACTGCTTCAGGTGGTCGACCTTGAAGTAGTCGGTCCACAGAACCCAGAGGTGGTGCTTGACCATTTCGCAACGCTCTTCTTTGATCAGGGTGGCGCGAACCTTAAAGTCGGCGTCGTCGGAGGCGTTGTACTTGACCATGCACGCTTTAACGGACTCGGCCTCGAGGCGAGCCTGAGCGGGGTCGTAGACGCCGCAGGGCAAGTCGCAGTGGGCACTGACGGTGAGTGGTGCATTGAGTGCGTCGAAGAACTCAATGGCGCGGGAACGAAGTGACATAGTTCAGCCTTTCTGGTTGGCTGGATTGCCAACGCTGTAACCGACACTAGTCACCCAACTCCGCTAGCGTTCAATGGGTGCGGCGGCTACTCAACCACTTCATTCGAAGAGTGCAAATTGAGGGAAATTCGATGTGGCCGACCTACCGGCCCCATCAGCGGCTCACCGCCCTTAAACCCTGGCGCGCAATTCGACCCGGTGACGTGGTGGTGGTGCGAGACCCGCGGGGGCACGACCGCTGGCTCCTTAAACGCTGCGTCGCTCGGTACGGCAATCAGCTTGAACTCCGCGGAGACAACCCCGCAGCCTCAACCGACTCCCGTGATTTTGGCCACGTGCCACAACGTGACGTGGCGTACGTCGTCGTAACCAAGTCGGCGAATCGCCAACGTCACGCCCGTAAAACCCGACCCCGCAGGTAGGCTTTGGCCGTGACTCGACTCGCCGTTCTCTCGTATCACACCTCGCCCCTCGCGCAACCGGGAACTGGTGACGGTGGGGGAATGAACGTGTACGTTCGCGAACTCTCGAGTGCGCTCGCTCGTCTCGGTCACGAGGTGGACGTCTACACCCGAGGCGCACACCCCACCGAGGCGGAGGTGGTCGCCGTGGAACCTGGTTTCCGAGTTCATAACGTGACCGCTGGTCCAGCCCACGAGATCTCCCGTGATGAATTGCTCGCCAATATTCCAACCTTCACCAGTGCGGTCGCCACCCTCTTTCGCCAGGATGGCCCACCCGACGTCATTCACGCCAACTACTGGATGAGCGGGTTGGCCGGGCACGAACTAAAGCATGAGTTAAATATTCCCCTCATCATGACCTTCCACACCCTGGAGCGGGTAAAGGCTGCGACCTTCGTGAGCGAATCGGACGAACGAGCCCTTGAGGAAGGTCGCATCTTCGCCTGCGCCGATGCGGTGTTGGCGAGCTGTGACATCGAAGCGCAACAGTTCACCGAGCACTACAACGCCAATCCCGAACGGGTGCACATCGTGCCCCTGGGCGTCGAGCACGCCTTCTTCGCCCCGGGCTACCAACCGCAGGCGCGACGAGCCCTCGGGCTCAATGAGAAATCTGAGATGCTGCTCTACATTGGCCGACTGCAAGAACTGAAAGGTGTGGACCTGGCTCTGGAAACCCTGATCGAATTGCGTGAGCGGGGGCGTGACGCCACTCTCGCGATTATCGGTGGACCTTCGGGAGGCGGGGGGCGAGACACCCTAGAACGTTTGCGCCAACGAGTCACCGAAGCGGGGGTGATTGCGCGGGTGATGTTCGTGGCCCCCCAGTCGCACCAACTCCTCTCCACGTGGATGCGGGCGGCGAGTGTGACGGTGGTGCCCTCGCGGGCCGAAAGTTTTGGCCTCGTGGCGCTCGAGAGCGCCGCTTCGGGTACCCCCGTGGTGGCGAGTCGAGTTGGTGGACTCACCACGTTGGTCGAAGATGGGATAACCGGTCGTCTCTTGACCTCTCGCGAACCTGCGGACTGGGCTGACGCCATCACTAATCTGCTGGATTCCCACGACCGCGCGGCGATGTCCAACGCCTCGGTGCTCTTCGCCAACTCCTACTCCTGGAAGCGGGCGGCCCAGAGTATCGACAATCTCGTGCATCGCTTTGAAGAGACGGGCCTTATCCGCTGTTAGGGGTGGGGCACCGTCTTGTATCGTTGTCGGGTGGCGTACAAACTCTTAGTCGTGGGTGGGGGGCGGATGGGCTCGGCGCTCGTGGCCGGTCTCCTCGCAGCCAACTGGTGCAGCCCGAGCGAACTCGCCATCGTCCAACCGAGTTCGCCTAAGCGCGAAGCCCTCGCCGAACGTTTTGGGGGAGTCACCATCCTCGACCAAGTCACCAAGGGTGATGTCGATGACCACACGGGGGCGGTCCTGTGCGTAAAGCCCGACCACGCCGAGGCGGTTGCGCGGACCCTGTCGGGGGTTGGAGTGAGTCGACTCCTCTCCGTTGTCGCGGGCCTTTCCACGCAACGGCTCGAAGCCTGCTTTAAGAGTTCCGTACCAGTTATTCGTTCCATGCCCAACACCCCCGTCTTGGTGGGAGCGGGCGTCAGCGCCATCAGTGGGGGCGAGCATTCGGTCGCCGCGGACTTGGAGTGGGCGGAATCAATTCTGGGTGCCGTGGGCACGGTGGTGCGCGTGCCCGAGCGTTACCAAGACACCGTGGGAGCCCTATCGGGCGCAATGCCCGCCTACCTCTATCTGATCGTGGAATCACTCATTGAAGCGGGTGTTCACCAGGGGCTCACCCGTGAGCTCTCGAGCACGCTGGTCACCGAGAGTTTCGCCGGAGCGGGACAGCTTCTAAAACTCAGCGTTGAATCCCCCGAACAGCTTCGCTTCAACGTCACCTCACCCGGTGGGGTAACGGCGGCGGGAATTCGAATGCTCGAACAGCGCGCCGTTCGCGCCGCTTTCCTCGAAGCGGTCGCCTCGGCGGCCGAGCGCAGTCGCCAGCTGGGTCGCTAGGCAGTAACGATTCATGGCCAACCCCCGACTGTTGAAGCGCCAACTTTCCGAACCCACCATTTCCCGACTTCCCATCTACGAACGCATCGCCGAAGGTTGGGAGCGTCGTGGGCGGAGCTCAATCGACTCCACTCAATTGGGGGAACTTGCTGGCGTAACGCCAACCACGGTCCGTCGGGACCTGGCGGCGCTCGGTTCCTTTGGCCAACGTGGTTCGGGCTACGACGTGGCGATATTGAAAACGCGAATCGCCGAGGCGCTGGGCTACGACCAGGAATACGACGTCATTGTCGTGGGCGCCGGAAACCTGGGTCGCGCCCTGGTGAACTCCAATAATTTTCTGACCCGGGGGGCGAAACTCGTTGCGGTCTACGACCAAGACCCGAAGGTCATTGGCACCGAAGTGGCGGGACAGGTCGTGCAGGACTTCCAGGGCCCAATCGCACCGGTGACGGTAGCGGTGCTCTGCGTACCGGCCGCGGCGGTGCAATCGGTGGCGGACCGACTGGTGACACAGGGCATCCACGCCTTCTTGAACTTTGCGCCGCAGGTTATTTCCCTACCCCCCGGATACGCGGTGCACTACGTGGACTTCTCCATAGAATTACAAATATTGATGTATCACGTCGCGAACGGAACCGGACCACTCGGCGGAGGGGTGCTCCACTCATTGGGTATCGCCACCAACTCGGCTCGCCGCAGCGTTCAGCGAACGTTAGAAAAATCATGACCCTCCGTCTCGCCACCCGGCGTTCCCCCCTCGCACTCATTCAGGCACGTTCGATTCAAGATCGCCTCACCGCAATCGGTGTAGTGAGTGAACTCGTTGAAGTAGACACCAAGGGTGACCAACACCGTGACACCCCGCTCTCCCAAATGGGTGGGCAGGGTGTCTTCGCCGTTGAGGTGCAACGCGTCGTAGCGCGCGGTGAGGCCGATGTCGCAGTTCACTCGGCTAAGGATTTGCCGAGTCAAACCATGGAGGGACTCGTACTCGCGTCTGTTCCCGAACGACTCGACGCCGCTGACGTCTTGGTGGGACGCTCTCTGGCCGGACTCGGACCTGGTGCAACGGTAGCCACGGGCTCTCCACGCCGCCGTGCCTTGCTACTCGCGCACCGGCCGGACCTCAACATTGTGGAGTTGCGGGGCAATATGGCCCGTCGCCTCGAGCAGATTGGCCACGACGGCGTTGACGCCATCGTCTCGGCCGCTGCCGCACTGGAGCGACTGGGGTATGCACAACAGGTGGCCGAACGCCTAGACCCCACCTGGTTTATTCCCCAAGTGGGCCAGGGCGCCCTGGCTCTGGAGACTCGGGTGGAAGACACCGCCTCTCGTGACATACTCAACGCCATCGATGACCTCGCCGCTCACCAAACTCTGCTTGCCGAGCGGGCCTTCTTGCGTGAACTCGGGGTTGGTTGCACCATTCCCGCGGGCGCCTGGGCGCAGCCGGTTGATGGTGGTTGGATGATCCGAGCGGTAATGCTCGCCACCGACGGGTCAACCACCCTGCGAACCGAGCAAATCGGAAGTGATCCCGAGCGACTTGGATTCGAAGCGGCGGTGAAATTGCGCGATACCCAGGGTGGCTCGACCTTGCCGGGCTGGCAAAAGTAGTTCTATGCGGGTAGTGCTCACTCGCGAGCAAGGACTCAACGAAGCCTTGCGCGCGTTGGTCCCCACGGGGGCCGAAGTTCGTGAGGTACCAATCACCACTACGGACTTCTTCGCGAGCGAGATGGTTGCGCTCGCCTTATCTACCATCGCGGTAATTAACACCATTGCTATTACGAGTGCGCGCGCCACCCGGTACGTGCCGTTAGCGCTCACTCGTTGGCCCGAAGCCTCCGTCTACTGTGTCGGCGACGCCACCGCCGCGGCGTTGCGGGAACTCGGTGTTGAACCGGTGTGGGCGGGAAAGGCGGGCGCCGCCGAGATGGCGACGGCGATCACCCATGGTCCGGTGCTCTTTCTCGGGGCCGAAGAAACCCGTGATGAGCTCGCCCAAGGTTTAGCTGAGCGAGGTATGGGCTTGGAAGCGGTGGCCTGTTATCGAACGGTATTTCGCGCGCTAACGACGCAGGAGCGAGAGATTCTCGCGCACGCGCAGGTCCTCTTCGTCGGAGCGCCATCGGTGTGGGTGGCCGTTCAGGTTCTGGTGGCGCCGGAGACGGTGGTGGTGACCAGCGGAGAAACAACTGGCTCGCTCGTGCGGGGTACTCACCCCAAGGTATTTGTGGGGTGGGGCGAGGAAACAAGGATCCTC
>CAIKZX010000129.1 GCA_903832015.1 uncultured Actinomycetes bacterium | reverse complement strand
CGTGACGATGTCGGCAGCGACCACTCCGGCGATCAGCGGGACGGCCGATGCCATCACTATTACGGTGACGGGAGCGGGAGCCGCGCCCACCGGCACGGTGAACATTACGGTGGACGGTGCAACGGTACCGTCGGTGACATTGAGATTGTTCCCTTTATCGAGTCCATCAGACAATTCCGTCGGGATGCAGGCAAGAACAACGTCTGTTACGTTCACTTGACCCTGGTTCCGTACTTGGCTCCATCGGGTGAGCAGAAAACAAAACCTACGCAGCACTCGGTTACCGATTTGCGCTCCAGAGGTATCCAGCCCGACATTATCGTGTGTCGTTCAGACCAGCCGATTTCTGATTCTCTTAAGCGCAAAATCTCGCTTCTCTGTGATGTGCCTGATGATGCTGTAATTTCGGCCGTCGACGCACCAAGCATCTACGACATTCCCATTACGCTTCATCACGAGGGACTCGACACGATTGTTCTCAACGCATTGGCGATGGACGAGGCTGATCACCCCATAGACCTCTCCGCTTGGCAAGAGGTGGTGAAGCGTGTCCACTCACTTAATCGCACCTTGAATATTGGCATTATTGGTAAATACGTCACCATGCCAGATGCGTATCTTTCAGTAGCCGAGTCGATTCGACATGCCGGATTTGCGATTGGAGCCAAGGTAAATATTTCTTGGCTCGAAGCAGAACGTGTTCCCAGTGAAATTACCGCCGAAGAGATTTCGAATCTCGACGGCGTCGTCATCCCTGGCGGATTTGGTGAACGAGGCATTGAGGGCATGGTTGCGGCCGCACGAATCTGTCGTGAAAATTCGATTCCCTTGCTAGGCATATGTTTGGGTATGCAGGTTCAAGTGATTGAATTCGCACGTCACGTTCTGAAGATGGGCGATGCTCATTCGACCGAATTCACGAGTTCCTCAACTTTCCCGGTGATCGATCTGATGTCCGAGCAAGTTGAGGTCGTCGACCTGGGTGGAACTATGCGACTTGGAGCTTGGCCCGCCATGCTGGACGCGGATTCACGGGTTGCTGCGCTGTATGGTGCGACCGTGGTCTCAGAGCGACACCGTCATCGGTACGAATTCAACTCAAGGTTTAGAGATCAATTTGAAGAAGCGGGCCTTCGTTGCTCTGGAAAATCGCCCGACGGTCGTCTGGTTGAGTTTGTCGAGTTGGTAGAGCATCCCTACTACCTGGGAACTCAAGCGCACCCTGAATTTAAATCGCGCCCAGACCGTCCGCACCCATTGTTCTTGGGGCTACTAGAGGCTTCTGATAACAGGGCCAAGCAATCAGGTGTCCGCAATCTCGAAGATTCGGTCGAATCCCTCGCGTGAGTTCTGATTTCGAGGTTGTCAAGAACGAGACCTTGTTGTCATGCTTTGCTTTTGAAGTGGTCCGAAAGACGATTTCACATTCTGGGAATCTGCACCATCGTGATATCGCTTCCCACCGGGGTGCTGTAGCGGTGGTGGCTCAGCGGAATGATGGACGGGTAGCCCTCCTCCGTCAATATCGTGCAGCTTTCGATGCGGTGATTTGGGAAATTCCAGCGGGCACTCTTGACAAGGCGGGTGAACCGGCCCTAAAGGCGGCTCAGAGGGAGTTGCTCGAAGAGATTGGCTGCACTTCAAATCATTGGTCTGATTTGGGAGCTTTCATGGTTTCCCCTGGCTGGACCAATCAAGTGATGCAATTGTTCATGGCGCGATCGGTAAGTTTTAGTGAGGCTGAGCCATCCGGCCCTGAGGAGTCTGCAATGACGGTCCATTGGCTGACACTGCAAGAGATTCGGGACGTGCTGACAAGTGGCGAGCTCCTCGATTCGTCTTTGTCCATCGGACTTGCTCGGAGTTTTGGTGCCCAGCTCTACTCCTGACTCAGATGTCATTGCCGCATACCTCGCCTGGCTGAGTGTTGAAAAAGGACGCCGGCCGGCAACCAGAGAGGCTTATTTGCGGGACATCACGAGGTTTAACGACTGGTTGAATGAAGAGGGAATCAATATTCGCAAGTGCACGCCGAATGACTTTGACCGTTTCGTTGCCACATTGCGACAGGCCGGGCTCAGCCAATCATCTATTTCCAGAACTTGCTCAGCTCTTCGGGGATTTTTCAATTACGCCATTAGCGAACGCTTAGTTCTGGTCGATCCAACTGCGGCCATGAAGCCCGCCCGGCGCAAAAAGACACTACCGAAGCCAATCTCCGAACAGCAAATGTTCAAGCTGCTTGACTCGCTTCCAGGTGAGTCCCCAATCGACAAGCGAGACTCCGCCCTTCTCGAACTGCTGTACGGTACTGGATGTCGGGTGAGCGAAGCGATCGGAATTCGATTGGGAGACCTAGATTTCTCCGAAATGCTCATCAAGGTCACGGGTAAGGGTGCGAAGCAGAGGCTGGTGCCAATCGGCTCTTCGCTCTTGAGACGACTCGAGCCATACTTGCAAGCGGACGCTCGAACCGCCCTGCTGAACGGCTTTGATTCGGACCGACTGTTTCTGAATAGTCGTGGGGGAGATCTCTCGCGGCAGGGTGTTGACCTCATAATCCGCTCTCGGGCTCTCGCCGCAGGTGTGAGCACAATCCATCTTTCCGCCCACGTATTCCGGCACTCTTGTGCCACTCATATGCTTGAACATGGTGCGGATATTCGCGTGGTGCAAGAGTTGCTGGGTCATGCGTCAATTGCTACGACGCAGGCCTACACTGCAGTTACGGTGACTTCGCTTCGGCGTGAGTATTTAGGGGCGCACCCTCGAGCGAAAGGTTGATCATGAGTCTTCAGAACTTATTGCTCATCGGTACATTGGTCATCTCAGTGATGATTCATGAAGTGACGCACGGATGGGTTGCCCTGTTTTTCGGAGACAAAACGGCCAAAGAGGCTCATAGGCTGAGCCTAAATCCATTGAGGCATCTCGACCCCATTGGATCCTTGGTCGTTCCCGCGGTATTGATTTTCAGTGGGTTAACTCCTTTCGGTTGGGCGAAACCTGTACCAGTCGACGCGTCACGGATGCGAAACCCAAAAAACCAATTCCCACTAGTCGAACTCGCTGGCCCCCTGTCAAACGCGGTGATGTCGGCAATTGCGTTTGGGATGACTGAACTCTCAATCCATCACGTCTTCTTGCCGGGCGCAATAAATCTGTGGATAGATTTCGGATTAGTAAATATTGTCCTCGGAATCTTTAACCTCTTGCCGATTCCACCGTTCGATGGGTCCGCTCTTTTAGAGAGGTTTTGGCCCGATAATAGGAGGGCCGCTTACTTCAAATTCCGCGCGTATTCCTTGCCTATAACGATGGTCATTATTTTTATAGACAGCCAAACCACACACCTAATTAGTGGTCTTCTCTACAACGTACAGACCTGGTGGTTTTCGCTACTTCGTTAGCTGAGGCCCATCGCCCGTGCGGCGCTCTCGTATACGGGCCGAGATACCGCAGCAGCCTTCTCAGCCCCACGAGCCATCAATTTCTCTAACTCCGCAGGGTCACCAAGCAGCGCTTTGTAGCGTTGAGCAATTGGTTCAAGCGAAGAAATGACGAGTTGAGCAAGATCGGTCTTTAGGTCTCCATACCGTTCGTAGCGTTCGGCGACATGGCTGGGTGGCTCACCGGAAAAGCTCGCAAAAATGTCGAGGAGGTTTGACAGGCCCGGTTTGGTTTCCCAGTCGTACCTCACTTCACCGTCAGTATCTGTCACGGCTTTTTTAATCTTCTTCTCAATATCCTCAGCGCTGTCGAAGATATCGAGTTTTCCCAATGGGCTGGATACTGACTTGGACATCTTACGAGATGGCTCTTGCAAGTCCATGACCCTTGCGGCGACCGCCGGTTTAGAAAATTCAGGAACTACGAACGTTTGCCCGTATCGATTATTAAACCGTTCGGCAATTTCTCGGGTCAGTTCGAGGTGTTGTTTCTGATCGTCGCCGACGGGAACCGATTCGGTCTTGTAAAGTAAAATGTCCGCAGCCATCAAGACGGGGTAGGTCAGCAAACCCGCTCGCTGAGCCTCCTGTCGCGAGGATTTATCCTTAAAGGCCACCATCCGGGTTAATTCACCGTATGAGGCAACGCATTCGAGCAGCCAGTTCATTTGAGCGTGGTATGGAACGTGGCTCTGAACGAAGAGCGTACAGACGTCGGGGTCAATACCGCAGGCAATCAATGCGGCGGTTAATTCGAGCGTCTGTCTCCGGAGGTCATCGGGCGAGATTTCCTGGGTTAGCGAATGGAGGTCCACTACACAAAAAAAGGCCTCGGAATTCTGGGACTGAACCCAAGATTGGATGGCGCCAAGGTAATTGCCGAGGTGAGGGGCCCCAGAGGGTTGAATCCCCGAAAAAATACGCATGGGCCAATCTTAGAAGTTATGTAGCCGCGACTTGGGCACTATTGTTTAGCCGTGACCTTCGTCGTGACGACGCCGTCCTTTAACGGCCCAATTGAGCTGCTGCTCCAGCTG
>CAIKZX010000128.1 GCA_903832015.1 uncultured Actinomycetes bacterium | reverse complement strand
GAACCTCCAACGTCTCCCCCGGTTTTCCGTGCAGGGTAACCACTACACCGGCGTAGGGGCTGGGAAGTTCCACGGTGGCCTTAGCGGTTTCGACATCAACGAGTGGTTGATTAAGTACCACCGTGTCACCCACCGCAACCTTCCAGGCCACGATCTCGGCTTCAATTAGCCCTTCACCAACGTCGGGAAGAAGAAAGATTTCTTGACTCATGATCCGAATCCAATCACTCGGTCAACTCCATCGAGAATACGGTCCACCGATGGTCGGTAGTCCTCCTCGATACGAGTCGGGGGGTAGGGCACGTGGTATCCGCCCACCACCACGCCAGGAGCTTGGAGTGAATAGAAGCAGCGTTCAGTCAAAGCGCGAATCACGTCACTACCAATCGATGCGGTCAATGGTGCTTCTTGCACGAACACCATACGTCCCGTTTTCTTCACCGACTTTTCGAGTGTGGCGATGTCCAGTGGAGAAAGTCCCCGCAGGTCAATAACCTCCAGCGAAATACCCTCGGTGGCCGCTGTGTCCGCAGCGCGCAGCGCTGTCTTCACCGTTGAGCCGTAGGCCATCACGGTGGCGTCGGTTCCTTCTCGACGCACGACGGCGTCAAAGAGATGCTCAGGCGGGTTGTCGAGGTCGACCTCGCCCTTCTCCCAGTAACGACTCTTGGGTTCACAAAAGATGACCGGGTCGTCGTGGGCGATTGATTGTTGGATCATCCAGTACGCGTCATTCGGCGTTGAGCACGCCACCACCCGGAGTCCCGCAGTAGCGGCGAAGTAGCCCTCGGGGCTTTCGGAGTGGTGTTCGATGGCCCCAATGCCACCCTGGAAGGGAAGCCGAATAACCATGCCCATCTTGTAGTGCCCGTCCGAGCGCTTATGGAGTTTGGCTACCTGCGAAACAATTTGGTCGAAGGCCGGGTAGACAAACCCGTCAAACTGGATTTCCACCACTGGGCGATAGCCCCGAATGGCGAGCCCCACAGAGGTACCCACAATCGCTGACTCCGCGAGAGGGGCGTCGATCACTCGATCCTCACCAAAGTCTTTTTGCAACCCGTCGGTGATGCGGAAAACACCACCGAGCTTTCCGATATCTTCGCCAATGAGCAGAACCTTCTTGTTCTCCTCCATTGCGCGGCGCAACCCCTCGTTAAGGGCCTTGGCCATGGTCATGGTTTTGGTCGTCATTAGTGAGCCCCTCCGCTGACACCGAGGTCAATCATCTCTTGGCGGCCCTCTTCGATGAGGGGGTGGAAGTCGGCGTAAACATTGTCAAACATCGTGATGGGGTCCGGTCGGTCCATGGCTAAAACATCTTCACGGAGTTGCAACGCGAGCTTGTCGGCCTCTTCGGCGACCTCGTCGAACTTCGCCTGCTTCATCTTGTATTCGTGAACCAGAAGTGACTTAACCCGCTCAATGGGGTCTCGGTGACTCCACACCTCTACTTCGGCGTCGATCCGGTAGCGAGTGGGGTCATCGGAGGTGGTGTGAGCGCCAAGACGATAGGTGTAGGCCTCAATCAAAGTGGGCCCACCACCCACGCGAGCATTTTCGAGAGCGCGCTTACTCACTTCGTACATCGCCAAGACGTCATTGCCGTCAACTCGAATTCCCGGAAAACCAAAACCGTGTGCGCGGTGATAGAGGGGAATCTTGGATTGGACGGACGAGGGGGTCGATATGCCCCACTGGTTGTTCTGGCAGAGAAAAACGACGGGCACGTTGAAAGAGGCCGCCCATACGAATCCTTCCAACACGTCACCCTGCGAGGAGGCACCATCACCGAAAAAAGTCATCACGGCCTCTTCGGCGCCGTCACGCTGAACACCCATGGCGTAACCAACGGCGTTTAGAACTTGGTTGCCCAAGACGATGGCGGGTACCGAGTAACGGTACTTGTAGGGGTCCCAGCCACCATGGGAAACGGCGCGGAATAGGCGGAGCATCTCTTTAGGTTCCACGCCTCGGCACCACGCGATGCCGTGTTCACGATAGGTGGGGAAGGTGAAATCCATTGGGGCTAGGGCGCGACCCGGTCCAATCTGGCAAGCCTCTTGACCTTGAATCGGCGCCCACAACGCAAGTTGACCTTGACGCTGCAGTGAGGTGGACTCGTTGCAGAGTCTGCGAATAATCGCCATATCGCGATAGAGCCCAAAGATCTCATCGCCACTTAGCGTTGATTCGTATTCGGGGTGCGTAACGCGCTCACCCTCTGGTGTTAGTAGCTGGACTAGCTCCTCGTCGATCATCGACACTCCTTGGTCGCTATCCCCCTGCTAAACATTACTGCCACTCACGAGCCGAGCGCCAACAAAACAATTCGCACTAATTCCTGCGCGTACCAGTGGGTAAGGCGCCTCACGCTTAGGCTGGAGTCGATGGCCAAACTCTTTCTTGACCTGAGCCCCCTGCGGAGTAATCGCAATTTCCGTTTGCTCTACCTCGGACAATTCGTCTCGCTCATTGGATCAAACCTCACCCTGGTGGCGGTGCCCTATCAGGTCTACCGTGACACCCATTCAAGTCTGTGGGTGGGGCTCGCGAGTTTGATTCAACTCCCCTTCTTAATCTTCGGCGCACTCGCCGGTGGGGCCTACGGTGACCGTTTCGACAAACGAAATCTCTTTGGTTACTCGACACTGGTGATGGCGGCTATCTCGGGCGCCTTGGCCCTCAACGCGAGCAGCCACCAACACTCTCTCGGCATGCTCATTGCCTTGGCCGCTCTATGGGCGGGTGTGGGTGGTTTTTCTGGTCCACTGCGTAGTGCCGCTATCCCCTATTACATCGGACAGGAAAAGTTACCCTCGGCCTACGGGCTTATGCAGCTCTCAATAAATATCGCCACTATCGCCGGTCCGGCTCTCGCGGGACTTTTGCTCGCCGTGGCCAGTGTGGCCAATCTCTACCTCATCGACGCCACCACCTTCATTGTTCTCGCTTTCTCGACGATTTTCATGACGGCGATTCCGCCAACCACAGGGGCTGGCGAACACGGTCTCTTCCGGTCGATTGCCAACGGTTTTGGTTATGTCCGACAGCACCGCTTGGTGCAGGCCATCTATTTAGTTGACCTCAACGCAAACTTTTTTGGACTCCCCCGAGCGCTGTTTCCCGCGGTGGCTCTGGGCCTGTATCACGCGGGCCCCCAAGTGCTGGGGCTCTTATACGCCGCCCCCGGCGTGGGCGCAGTACTGATGGCCCTCGTCACCGGTTGGCTCCAGCACGTTACGCGCCCCGGAAGGTTGGTCGCCCTGGCTGTCACGGCCTGGGGGCTGGCCATGGCCCTCTTTGGTGTCGTGCACACGGTGTGGGTTGGGCTCTTGTGTTTAGCGGTCGCCGGTGCGATGGACGTGATCTCGACGGTATTGCGAAACGTTTTGTTGCAAGGGGCCATCACCGATGAGTTCCGCACACGGGTGTCGGCAATTCAGATGGCGGTGGTGACGGGCGGACCCCGATTAGGTGACGCCGAATCAGGCATTGTGGCCGCACTCTGCACAACAGAAATTTCCATTATCTCGGGCGGCTTGGCGTGCATCGCCGGTGTCCTGGTTTTGTCCAAGTGGCGGCCCGAACTCTGGAGCCAGACCACGAGCCAGCCGCAATCGCGCCAGTAGCCCGGTGAGTTGTGGGCTCGGGGCTAGGCCTTTTCGCGAATAGTTACGGCCCGCCGCTTACCGTTCGTAACGGCTGCCAGCTGGCCACAGGCCGCGTCAATTGAGCGACCTCGAGTCGATCGAACGGTTACGTTGACCCCCTGCCCTTCGAGTCCTTCGCGAAACTCCATCACTCGCTGCAGGGTCGAGCCCATCACCAAGTATCCGGGTGTTGGGTTGAGGGGAATCAAATTGACGTGCGCGTTGAGCGGTAGGGCAAAGTCCGCCAATTCATCCATTGCCTGGTCGGTGTCATTGACGCCATCGATGAGCGCCCATTCAAAACTCAAGCGGCGCCCCGTGGTGTCAATCCACTTTTCACACGCCTCTCGCAGGCGCTCGAGCGGGTAGCGCTTGTTAAGGGGAATCAACTCATCACGCGTCTTGTTGTTGGCCGCGTGGAGCGATACGGCCAAGGTGAGGGGAAGGCCTTCGGTCGCAAGTCGTTTAATGGCGGGGGCGACACCAACCGTCGAAACGGTGAGGTGGCGCGCGGACATGCCCTTAAATTCGTGGAGACGGCGAAGGACCTCGACCGTCACGTTGTAGTTAGCGAGCGGTTCACCCATTCCCATAAACACCACGTTGGAGAGTCGACGCGGAGCGGCGGTACGCGCCGCGAACATCACCTGCTCGACCACCTCGCTGACCGTTAGGTGCCGGTTGAAGCCCGCTTGCCCGGTGGCGCAAAAGGTGCAACCCATCGCGCAGCCGGCTTGTGATGAGACACACACCGTGACCCGATCGTCATAATTCATGAGGACCGTTTCGATAGTGGAGCCGTCGGAGAGTCGAAACACCCACTTACGCGTGGCGCCTCGGTCGGTCTCTACGTCGTTGGCGATCTCGAGGGTTGGTGGAAATTCCGTCAGTAGTTTTTCGCGTAGTGATTTGGGCAGCGTGGTGATTTCATTTGCGGGCAGTGATTCGCTCCAGAGCCCCTGCCAGAGTTGATCGACTCGGTACTTTGGCTCGCCGGAGAGGTGGCTACCAAGTTCTTCGCGGGAGAGTTCATAGAGCGAAGGCACGAAAACACGCTAGAGGAAAAGCGCTACCGACATTCACTCATTTTTTAACCAGTGATTATCCAGCCCTTAAGAACGGACTTGATTCTTATCTTTCATTGCGAATCCTCATAATTTGCTCTTGTCTTCGCTTAGTTAACTGTGAGTATCAACCTACCGAAAGGAACACCCAATGATTACCATTGCACTATCAGCCGTACTCGTAGCAGTCGGAATGGGCATTGCCCTCGCCGCACCGCTGTTGGCCCTTCATTTCGAAAGTGAAGACCGTGCGAAGAACAACGCAAAGGATGCCCTCTCCACCAGCGCCTAAGCCGGTAGAACCCCACGGGGAGAAGGTGCGCTCGCACTACACCTCCCAGTGTCAAAACAACCCCAGGAGCAACGCTCCTGGGGTTGTTTTGCAAGCGGAGCTAGATCGGATTATTGGCCACATTCTCAAAACGTGCGAATTCGGGGCGCCAGGTCAAGTGCGCAGTACCGGTCGGACCATTTCGGTTTTTACCGACGATGATCTCCGCGTCACCCTTGGCGGCATTTTCGACATCTTTGTTCCACATTTCGGGACGGTGGATAAACATCACGATGTCGGCGTCTTGTTCCAGCGAACCAGATTCACGCAAGTCTGACATCATGGGCCGCTTGTCGTTGCGCTCTTCGGCCTTACGGGACAACTGGGAGAGCGCCACTACCGGCGTGTTGAGCTCTCGGGCCAGCATCTTTAGGTTGCGGCTCATCTCCGCCACCTCGGTCTGACGATTTTCGTACCGACCTCTAGAGGACATCAACTGGAGATAGTCAATAATGACAATGCCGAGGTCCCCCTGTTGTTGCTTGATCCGTCGCGCTCGCGCTCGCACGTCCAAGGTGGTAAGCCCGGGGTTGTCGTCAATGAAAATCTGCGCCGAACCCAGATACGAAAAGGCGTCGTGCGTACGATTCCAGTCCGCCTCGTTTAGATCGCCGGTACGCAACTTCGTAGAGTCAATCCGACCGGTCGAGGACAAGATTCGCTCGGTGATTTCCTGTCGACTCATTTCGAGGGAGAAGAACAGGGCGGGTCGCTTTGCTACCGCGCCCACGTGAGTGAGAATGCCCAGAGCGAAGGACGTTTTACCAGCACCCGGGCGAGCACCCACAATGTTCATCGAACCGGGTTGCAGTCCTTGAACAATTGTGTCTAGCGCCAGGTATCCGGTGCTGACCCCATTGAACTCCCCACGAGTCTCCCCGCGCGCTTCGAGGATGTTCGCCTCATTCATGAGGAGGTCTTGAATGTGCGACACCGTGGCAAGGCTGCGCTCATCACCGATGGCGTTGATTCGCGCCTCGGCTTGGTCGATCAGCATGTCGACATCATCGGTAGGTCGGTACGCCTCGTCAACAATTTCACTCGCGACGCTAATGAGCTTTCGCTGCTGTGCCTTTTCGCGCACCAGTGTCGCGTAGTGCAGCGCATTCGCCGTGGAGGGAGTATTAACGGTGAGACCCGTCAGAACAGAAATATCAACCGGTGCGGCCCCGTGCTCTTGCACCCGATTCTGCACCGTGACGTAGTCAATGGGTTCGCCGGAGTTCGAGAGCCCGATAATTGCGGCGAAGATTTGTCCGTGGAGTGGCCGGTAGAAGTCTTCGGGCCGCACCGCCTCGTAGGCGATTGCTACCGCGTCGGGACTGAGCAACATTGCGCCAATCAGCGATTCCTCCGCCTCGATAACCGAGGGCGGTAGGCGTGGTGCTCCCTGGGCTGTTCTGGTTCGTCCGGCGTCAAAATCACTCATAAGACCTCAACGGTTGTCTACTAGCCCTGTGTGGCACAAGAACAACAACATGGGGAAAAGCCTGTGGATAACGGGCAAGAAAAAAGGCGCACCCGAAGGTGCGCCCTCTTTCGAAAGTACGAAAACTACTTCGCGACAACCTCTACTTCAATTCCTGCAATAACGCCGTCGAAGAGATTGACCTTGACCTGAGCCTTGCCCAGCTCCTTAAGGTGCTCGGCCATCACGATGACCTGACGGTCCAGCGAGATGGAGGTGGCGGTGCGGATGGCGTTCACGATGTCGGCTTCGGTTACTGAACCAAAGAGACGGTCGTTGGCCCCAGCGCGCGCGGCCACCACAATGGTGGCCTTTTCGAGCTCGTTTTTTTGCACCTCAGCGGCCGCCCGGCTGGCCTGGTCGCGAAGATCGCGGGCCTTGCGCATGGCGGCAGACTGTGTTTCGGTGGCGTCGGTGGCAATAACTGCCGAACCCTTGGGGAGTAGAAAGTTGCGGGCGTATCCAGGCTTTACCTGAACAATGTCACCACGACGTCCAATTCCCTTGATGTCTGCACGGAGAAGAACCTTCATTAGTTGACCTCCTCGGCGACAGCCTCAGCCTCGACGAGCTCAGCGACCGCTTCAAACTCCGCGGCCACGGTGCTGGCGTCATCAAGCACTTCGCGCTGTGAAACCACGGCGCCCTCGTCTCCAATGACGTCGGCCAAGGTGGCCTCTTCCTTGTCACGGTCACCACGGGGGCGACGGTCGTCACGACCACCACGGCCGCCACGCTTTTCCGTAACGGTGCGCTGGGTGTAGGGCAAGAGTGCGAGTTCGCGAGCCGTCTTAATGGCGTCGGTCACGTCACGCTGGTGCTGCTGGCAGTTGCCCGACACCTTGCGGCCACGGATCTTGCCGCGGTCGGAGATGTACTTGCGCAGCAGCGCGGTGTCCTTGTAGTCGACACCGGTCGCCTTCTCCTTGCAGAACACGCAGACCTTCTTCTTCGGCTTACGAAGAGCAGGCTTGGCCATCGTGGTGCTCCTTGTGGTGGGAGCCCGGCGTCGTTCGCCGGGATGGGGTCGGGCAGGGGGTCGCGGCGCGACGCCCCG
>CAIKZX010000127.1 GCA_903832015.1 uncultured Actinomycetes bacterium | reverse complement strand
TGCTCGGCCGACATGACTATCTATTCGTTTCGGGCCTGGCCCTACTGGGAATAGCTTTCCTGAGCCCTTCACTCTGGCCCTGGTACTACCTGTGGGCCATAACTATCCTCGCCGCCACCCATCTACAGCGTTGGAACGTGCTGGTTGTCCTTGCGGGGCTCGCCACCTTCTTGGCCGGGGCTGGTGGCTCTCCCATGTTGGGGGGGAATAGTTTTTACCTCACCGCCCCACTACTTTTACTAGGCCTAGGACTCTTCTTTAAAAATGGGCGTGCGCGGGAGTTGTTCGAGCGGGGGTTTGCCGATGACCAAGATTAAGGAACTTCGGGCTCGACCCTACGCCCACGCGATTGAGGTGTACCTCGGCTTTCGCCTCCTTACCGCGTTTTTTGTTTCAATCGGGGCACTTATTGGGGGGCACAGTCCCCTCTACGTTCTGCGCTCGTGGGATGGCAAGTGGTACAACCTGATTGTGTTGCATGGCTACCCCCATGTGTTGCCAACGATAGATGGAATAGTGCAGCAAAACACCACCGCTTTTTCTCCGCTCTGGCCCATGATCATTCGCTATCTGTCGTGGGTCACCTTCATTAATCCAATCGTTTTGGGGCTCTTACTCAGCGCAGTGACTGGATTGCTGGCCACACTGGCGGTGGCAAAATTGACCGAACGCATCAGCGACCGAGAAACGGCCGAGCGCGCGGCGATGCTCTTTGTGTTGGCCCCCGGGGCTTTTATTTTTTCGATGATCTACTGCGAGGGACTGCTCATCACTTTGATGGTGTTGTCGGTACTCGCGCTCAGCGAGAGGCGCTGGTTTCGGGCGGGAGTACTAGCGGGCCTAGCCACCTTGACCTCTCCCGCTGCGCTTCCCCTCGTCGTTCCTTTTGCCTATGTTGCCCTGCGGGAGATCCGCCTAAAAAACTGGCGTCCACTCGCCGCTACCGCACTGGTGCCAACCGGATTCATCGGTTTTTTACTTTTTCTTTGGCACCAAACGGGTCAGCTCCTAGCGTGGAACCGCACTGAACGTGATGGGTGGCGTGCATACGCTTCTTTACGTTTTCCCTTCCACGTTCTCGCCAACTTTCTCTTTGACCCCATTCGACCCTCCCTGCAGTGGCACATGCTTTTTTGGTGCACACTCTTTGCGGGCGTCGCGATTTGGCTAATCTGGAAGTCCCCCTTGCCCACCGAGCTGCGACTGTTAGGTGTGGGCTTTATCGTTCTCTTCCTATCCTCTGACCCGGTTGGCTTTAGGCCACGCTTTTGGGAAATTACCTTTCCGCTCGTGATGGCCTTGGCATTTCGTTACCAGGGGGAGAAATATCGTCGATTGGTCATCCTCTCGACTGTTTTGCTCGTTATCCTTACCATTAATAACTTTTCCTCCCCTGCGATATTTCCGTGACCACCCACCTCGACCCCGGCAACCAAACACAGCGGCGCATCATCTGGAGTATCTACTATTTCGCGCTGGTCGCCACGGGATGTGACGAGTGGGCCTCGTGGGGACAATGGTCTGGTTTTAACTGGGTGGCGCCACTCATTGTCCTTCTCGGTAGTGCCGGCCTGACACTCACCTGGCTTGATTACGAGTGGTGGCACGATCACCTCAACCCCATTGGTCTTTCCACCGCGCTCTTCAGTGTCGGGGTGGCGGGTTTTGGCATCATTCATGGCAGTCGCTATTTCATGACCGACTCTGCGGCCTTCAACCAGCGCGCCAGCAGCCTCATGTTGAAGGGCCTCAACCCGTACACCGCGCACTTCAATTCCGCACACCTCGCATTGTCGAATGTGGCCAATTTTTGGACCTACACCTTAAATGGTGGGCAGGTCGATCAGCTCTCGTACCCCGCTGGATCATTCTTATTGCAAGCCCCCCTCCAGTGGTTGGGTTTTACGCACCTGACCTCGGACTACCTAGATTTGGCGGCGTGGCTCGCGACGGGATTGATCATCTACTTCGCCGTTGCTCCGAAGTATCGCTGGATTGCCCCCGTGTTGCTTCTTACCTCCGTCTTTACCTACATCTTCACTCACGGTGGAACGGATGCACTATTCGTACCCTTTCTCGTTATCGCCGCTTGGCGCAGCTCAATCTTCTTGGATAATCATGCTCCGCGATGGCAGCGCTGGATTGGGCCACTGGCCCTAGGGGTGGCTTGCTCGATAAAACAAACGCCCTGGTTCGCCGCGCCACTCCTTCTTTTGGTCGTGGTAGCCGAAGCGCGAGACTTCGACCGTTCACGTTGGAAGATTGGTGCACAGTACGTGGCCTTAGCGACACTTCCCTTCGCCCTACTTAATCTGCCCTTTGTTTTGTGGAACGCCAAGGCGTGGTGGCACGGAATTCTCATCCCGCTGACTCAACCACTTCTGCCTGATGGTCAGGGCCTCATCTCCCTTGTTCAGCACGGTCTCGTATCGAGTGTGACGCCTAATTGGTTGAGCCTAGCGGGTGTGGGCATTTGGCTCCTCATCGCCTGCGGAATTTGGGCGAGCCCAGTGCGTTGGTCGAGAGTGTGGCTCTTCGCCCTGCCCCTCGTGTTCTTCGTGGCGGCACGCTCTCTCACCGCCTATTACATCGATTTCTTTCCGGCCGCCATCGTCACCGCCCTCACTATTCGCCCAAACAATCTGCCATTCAAGCGCGCAACACTGACCACACACATCGCTCGTGGTTTTGGTGTTGGTCTCGTAGTTCTCGGTCTCGTATTGGCTTTCATCCCCGCGAAATTGTCCGTGCACGTTGCGGGATACAGCGTGGGTGCCGGCGGTCAACAGATCAATAACCTGAAGCTCACCTTCACCAATTCAAGTTCCCAAGACGTAACGCCCCACGTCCTGGTTTTAGTTTCTGGGTCTCACCCGGTTGGTTTCTGGAACACGCCCAATCCCGTCATTCCCGCGCATAAGACCGTGACCGTCACCTACACCGCGCCAAATCCCGTCTGGCTTTTTAACAAGGGCACTAACTGGCTCGTGGAGGCCACCACGACCGGGCGCAGCACGATGATTTCTACACCAACCCAGCGATGGGAGTGGTCACCCAACTAAGAAAGCCAGAGAGCCACTTCCCCGAGATCGATGAGATGTCGCTAGGTCTACCTAGCATGGGGAAATGAACAAAATGTCCCTCCCCAAGCTCATCGGCCTCATCACCTTCGGCGCAGTCTGCGCCCTGCTCGGCGCGAGCACCATTGTGAGAGCCGACACCTCAACGAGCACGACCTCCACAACTACCTCCGAGGTCACGACGACAACAGTGGCTGCTTCGGTTGATACTTCAGCGCCTACTACCACGACCCAACCAAACTGCCATGGACAGACTATTGACCAGTGGGCTACCTTGCAGAACGCAGACTTTTCTGATTGCAGTTTTGTGAATGTTACGTTTCAAAACTTCGTGGCCTACTACAGCAGTTTTGAGGGAGCCGACTTCCACGGGAGCAGCATGCAGGGCGAATCTTTTCAAAATGAAAGCTTCGCCGGAGCGAACTTTGCTGGTGTGAATTTCACTAACTCCAGCTTTGACAATGTCGACTTTTCTGGAGCAAATCTGACGGGAGCTGATTTTTCAAATACGAGCATCACCCACTGCAATTTTCGCGGCGCAATCTTGGACAATGCGAATATGACCGCGGGGTTGTTCATGATTGATGACTTTACGAATGCCTCCATGAGTGGCATAACTATTACCCGCACTTTTCTTAATGGCGACACCATCGCGGGAAACACCGGTCCCGTCTTTGGGGTCCCGAACAGCCTGCCCGATCACATGAAGCTGTACGCCGGCTATATCGAGTGGAACACTTTTGACGGCAACCCCCCACCCCTACTGGTGAGGGCCCCACCAACCTCTATCCACTAAGCCCCGCCAGCGCCTCGAGGCTCACCGCTCCGGCGACGACCGACCAGGTGGCGCCGGCCTCGGCGTAGGCCCGAAGCGAGTCGGCCATATTGCCAGGTTTTGATCCCGCCCAACAAATTGGTCCGTCAGCTGCCGCCAGAGCCAGTTCCACTGGCGTGGCGTTCCAAAGATTTAGGGTCATGTTGTATTCACGCGCGATGAGATTCGTGGCTTCACCGCCTCCCCCGCACCACTTCTCAACGTGGTCTGGCAGTAACTCAATGACTTGGCGAAGGCGAACACGTCGATCGGTGGCGCTGAGCGAAGGGAGGCCCAACGCAATTTCCTCATCCAAACTGAGGGAGTCCCCCGTTCCCAGCGCCGCAATCACTCGCCCCGGTGCAATTTTTTCAAGCGTGGCGAAGCGTTCGGCGATTCTCTCAGGCTCGGCCAGACTCACTCGCGACACCAAGGGGGCGACCACCAATTTCGGATGCCGACTCGCAATTGCGGCGAGCAATGGAAACGGCGCCAGCGCCGGACGTCCCGGCGAACCCATGGGCCAAATGTGGTCGTAGGCGAATACGCCATCAACGCCCGCTCGTTCAGCTTCGGCCGCTAGCGCCAAGGCGGCACTCGCGTCTGCACTAAAGGTGGGAAGTATTACACCGACCTTCATCCTCGACCACCTTCTAGGCGAGTCAATTCCGTTTGAAGATTTTTCGCCAACTGGTCCCACGCATAGGTGGACTCGGCCACTTGACGAGACTGAACTCCCATGGATTTTCGAAGTTCGGGGTCCTTCAGAAGCTGACGCATCGTCGCTACCAGCTCATGCACCGAGTTCGGCTGTTCCACAATGAGACCCGTTATTCCGTGGCGCACGACTTCGTGTGATCCGCCTGATCGTCCCGCAATTTGGGGTATCCCCGAGGCACCGGCCTCGGCAAAGACCATGCCGAATCCCTCTTGCTCTAGTCCCCACCATCGGCTCTGACAGTCCATTACGAACAGATCACTCGCCCCCAGCCAATTCGGAAGTTGTTCGTCACTCACTCGGCCGAGAAAAGTAATTGGGGCCCGCAATTGCTTCGCTAGTTTGCGAAGTCGATTGGCTTCTCGTCCGGTTCCACCGATCATTACCATCAAGTTGGGGAATTCGCCTTGAAGTTGTGCGCTCGCTTTGATGAGCACGTCCATTCCCTTGCGGGGTACGAGTCGTGAGTACGACGCAACCACGAGGCCGTCTTGGGGAATTCCCATCTCCTGACGAGTCGTGGTGCGCTCGCTCTCGGTCAGCGGGACAAATCGCTCAATATCGACGCCGGGTGGAACCTGCAAGACCTGGGGCATGGACGCGGCGGCGTTGCGGCGCGCCTCCGCCTCTGGATACATTCCCGCGCAGATGGCAAATTTCGCATTGCGCAAGACGTACTGGAGGGTTGAGGAAAGCAGTGGCAATCGACCCGGAATGGCCACCTCGGCTCCGTGCAGAATGACACCGTAGGGGCGGGACAGACGAGGTCCAATTAAGCCCAAGGGCCACGCGGGATCCAGCAGGACAAACTCAGGGTTGTGCCGAGTGATGGCGGCCTCAATGAACTTGCGAACCTTGCGGGTAGGCAGGATCAGAGTTTTCTGGGGAATACGCTCGATGACCACGTCGGCAGTAGCGTCAAAGCTCACTGCAGTGGGATCTGAGTTAGCGGTTAAAACAACCGCCTCTCCTTGATCGAGGCGGCGCCAGAGTTCGTTCAGGTAGACCTGAATGCCACCCGTTTTCGGCAGGTAATCATTAGTGATTAAGAGATGCCGAGCCACGCCCAACAATCTAATCGAGCGCCCTTAGCCCTCCGCAATGACTGGCTGGAAACGCAATCGTGGAATCATCTGCTCTCGGGTCAGTAGCTCAACCACTGCCGCTTCATTGGCCGTGAGCTCCAGGGCGTTCGGAGGGCCACCCATAACAAAACTCACCAGGCAACCTTCACAATCGGGAGTATCACGACGCACGCACTCAGAACAACTAATAGAAACTTCAATTTCATGTCGCATGTATTTCCTTTCTTCTTGCACCACCCTCTCAGGTGGCTGTGACATCAAGAAGTAAGCCAGGGAGCAATTTCAGTCGCCACCTGTGCGGCACTAAAAATGGTGCCCTCCCCCACAACCTCGAGTGGATTTCCCGAGACCAGGAGATAGATTGGGGCGAAACGAGCCTCGAGGTCCGCAATGAACTCCGGGGCCAAAAGGACTGCATAGTTCTGGCTCGCCGCGGGGGAATCGGTAACCACCACCACCTCGATTGGGATAATTGCCTGCTGAGCAATAAATTCCGAGCAGCCGGTGCACTGATCCTTTACCACCGCAATCAAGGTGGGGCTATGGAGTTCACAGATGGCCTCCACACCAAGGTGATTCCGTGCTCGGAAGGATGCGGGCACGGGCCGGCGCCGTGGTGGATCAAAACTTCTGGGGGTACCGACGTCGCTCACGCTACTCCTGACGATGGGAGCGTCGGCGCACGATTCGAGGCGTAAAGGGTGCCGGTGTTTCAAAGTCAAAGGTGGTGTTGAGAGGAATGGAATCTCGCGAGAAGGAATCGCGTTGATGTTGAATTACTCGAACCAGGGAATCCGGGTGGCGAAAACGACCCAGGCGGACCGAGCCGTCGTGCCCATCGATCCAGACTTCGCCGCGGCGAGTTAGACGGTCCCAGAACTTTCTTTGGGTGTGCACACCGACTAACGCATCGAAGTACATTGATTCGCTGTGTCGGCGGAGTGGCCCGTAGGTGCTGTTTACGCGGTGACTTGTCACGGTCACGCGACGTGACCGCCAACGCCAAGTGCGCGTCATCACCAGCAGGGCCGTTGGCCCTATTACGACCAGTCCGATTAACGCCAGGTGGCGGTGAATAAAACTCACCGACCTAGCTCCTTCCAGCAATAGTCCCGCCATGGCGAGGAGGCTGAGCACTGGGCCAAAGAGGCCCGAGGGGACGGGAGTCAGCGAAAGAATCAAAATTTCGCCCTCTCGCCACTCGGTTTTTCTCATACTTCTAGCGTAAAGAATTTTTGAGGTTCATGACGGGCAATTCGAGCTACGCGTTGCGAAGTTGCATCGCGGACATCGAAAAGTACTCCGACATTTCGGTGAATTGCTCTTCGGTCATTCGAGTTTTTAGACCAGTAAGTGAGTTCATCATGGCTGTCAGCCACGCCTCTCGAGCTCGCTTGTTGATTGTAAATTCTGCGTGCCGCATACGCAAACGGGGATGCCCACGTTCTTCGAGATAGGTCCGGGGTCCGCCCCAATACTGCACCAGAAACAGGACTAGGTGTCGCTTGGCGTCACTCAGATCCTCGGGATACATGGGACGCAGAATCTCATTATTTTCTACCCCGTGATAAAACCCGTCGACCAAATCGACAAAAAAGGCCTCTCCCCCAAGGGCTTCGTACATCGTTTCTTCCACGCCCCCACGCTAGTTCCCTGCCCTAGAATGGAATCTCTGCAGTTTTTCTGCGGGTGTAGCTCAATGGTAGAGCTCCAGCCTTCCAAGCTGGCCATGCGGGTTCGATCCCCGTCACCCGCTCTCTGGACTTCGAATTAATCAGTGCGTGGCGTTGATTGTCAGTGGAGCGGCGCTGAATTCCATAACGCTGCCATCTTTTGCCGAAACCTCGTACAACATAATCGTGGCCGAGGTTGACTTCACACCAGTGGAAGATGAGGGTACGGCAATCGTGGCGGAAAATGCGCCAACGATACCGTTGGCGCCACCCATTGCCGTGAAGCGCTTGAGCATTTGACCGCTTGTGCGAGAGCTCACTGTGCCATTGACGGTGGCCTCGAACGCCGTACTGAGCCCCGTCACGTGGAAAGGATTGCTGACTGCGGATTGCCATTTTGGATACCCGAGGACTATGTCCTGCGCACTGACACTCGTCACCCACCAACTCTGGTCAGATGCGCGCTCGGTTAAGTACACCGACGTGCGCGGACCTGTTGCGCCACTCTGCAGCAGCACTACCCACGTGTCACCTGAGACTCGACCCGAATTGTCGATCACCACGTTGGCCATGTGCCCAAAATCGGTGGCAACGGACAGGGCCGCTGTTGTTACGTCCGTAAAGGTCCTGTGGCTCGCAGGCAACGGCCAGATTGAAACAATCGTCGACGAGCTTTGCGCCGACCTGGGTGTCAACGTGACCACGTACAGAGTGACTGCTCCGATTGCGGCAACCAACGTAGCTAGAACGATAGTGGTCCAGGTCTTCGACTTCATCTTTTCATACCCTTTGCTCTATCCCAAGGGATTTTTCTTCACTCGGTGACGACGCCACGCATTCCTCAATGGACGCACCCCGATAAACGAAGCAATCGAAGCGCTCAAACCGGTGATGAGCAGTCTTGGGAAAAGTGGCACGCCGTGAACGATAGGAATTAACAACAATACGATGGCCAGGGAAATAGGCAGGAACCACATCGTGTCGGCCACGATTTGGCGAACCGGTCGGTGCGGCTCGTGCGTTACCTGCGCCTCAAAGAAGGCGTCGGGGGAAGCGGTAGCGGCAACAGCAATCTCATCAATCGCGTGGTCGATTGCGCTCAGAATCGCATTGCGGTGAGGTGAATCTTCCCACTCACGTAGATAGCCCGCGTTTTCAAATCGAACAACAAGTTGGTAGGGGCCAACAGTGCTGCCCGGGGCAAACACCCCCGCGCCGAGGCAGCCAGGCGCTGATTTGGCCAAGTTGGCAATTGCCTCCAGCCCTTGGGCCAGCTCCTCTTCGTGTCCCGGCGTGGGTGTTCGCGCCACGGTCACGGTAATGGGGTCAGAGATCGCCGCGAGCTGCAACGTATCGTAAGAGCTAGTGGCGGTGCGATTTCCGGTGAGCGGATCGGTGCGGTACTCGACCTCGGTCTCCAGCGGATTGACGCGGAGTTCGGTCAGGTCGCTAGTTTCAGGTGTGTTTTCCTCGTCCGGCGAAGTGCTGTTCATATCTTTTTGGCAAGCAGCTTTCTCTCTCCTACAGCCTATTGGCGAGCGGGTCTCGGCGCATCACTCTGATCAAAGAACGCAAAAACAAACGAGTATCTCCACAATTATCACAGCCCAGCCCTACAGTGAAGGGGTGCCTTTTGCAAGTTCACTGCCTGTATATCTCTCCCCCTCGAAACTCAACGACTTCACTTCGTGTTATCGCAAATACCAGTACGGAGCGGTCGAGCGTTTGCCCAGTAAATCCAGCTACGCCCTCGTGAAGGGCAGGATTGTCCACCTAGTTCTCGACAAGCTCTTCGGCCTAGATGGAGAGGGCCGAACCCTTGAGGCGGCCCGCACCTTCGTCGCCGCCTCGAAAGAGAGCGAACTAACCGAAACCGCTCAAGAGGAAATTGGCCTCGACCAAGCACTCGACATCAAGTTGGAGGAGGACATCGAAAAGTCCCTCTCCGGCTACTTCAAATTGGAGGACCCGACCCGGGTCAATAAAAAGCAGGCCGAGTTCAAGATGAAGGCCACAATTGCCGAAACCCCCCTGTACGGAATTCTGGACCGACTCGACGAAGAGGAGGACGGTTCCCTAACAATCGTTGACTACAAGACTGGCTCGTACCCACGGGGCCAGTACTACGAGAAGCGGTTTGAGAATATGCAGATTTACGCCGCATTGTTTAAAGAGACGCACAAAATTCGCCCCGCCAACTTACGTCTCCTGTACGTGGAAGCCGGAGTGGATGATCTCGTGCCAATTAACGGTAAGGAAGTGGACGCCCAAGTAGGCCGCGCGTCGGCGGCCTGGCGAATGATTAACGAGTTCTACGCCAAGGGCGAATTTCCAGCACGACCTTCGAAGTCAGCCTGCCGATGGTGCCCCTACACCAAGGAGTGCCGAGAAAGTGGAGTCCAGGTTGAGGCCTAGTCCTAGGCTGTTGGCATGAATTCATTCAAGCTCTCCTACGACTACCGCTGCCCCTTCGCTAAAAACATCCATCTCCACGCCGTCGCCGCCCTTAAGGGTGGTGCTGACCTCCAGATTGAGTTCATGCCCTGGACGATGAGCCAGAACTATCGCGCCGAAGGTGCGCCTGACGTTTGGAATGACGAGAAGAGGGATTCCGAGTTGCTATCGCTCGCAGTCTCAACCTCTGTTCGTGACCAACAACCAGCGTTCTTCCTCGACGTTCACGAAGCCTTCTTCCGCGCTCGACACGAACAGGGCGTGCGACTCGTCTCGTGGGAACAGATTGAACCGATTCTGGTGCAGACCGGCGTGGACATTGAGAAAGTCAAAGCGGATGTTGCTTCTCGCCGCCCACACCAAGTGATTGGCGCCGCCTTCGAGGAGTTCACTCGTTACGAAGCGTTCGGAGTGCCCACCTTCGTGGTGAACGGGGACGCAACCTTCGTTCGGTACATGGACGGACCCGAAACTCCCCAAAAGTCGGGCGAGCTACTCACCTCGTTGGTGGCCTTAATGAGTACTCAGAGTGCGCTAAACGAGTTCAAGCACACTCGCGTGCCTAACTAGGCGTTAAGACGGAGGGCTAACTCGACGGCGCAGGCCAGACCCGCGACGAGGGCGGGCAAATACGCTTTGAAGCCATCGCCGGCGCGCCGATGAAACACGATGGCCCCGATGGCCAGCAACACCAATCCTCCCGCCGCCGCCTCATTCACAATCGCCCACGCTCCCGTGACTGCACTGAGACCGGCCACCAGTCCGAGGGCGCCCAGCAACTCCACTCCCGCAACGCGTTGCAGGAAGTTTTTGGACACTTCCAGATGATCTGCGGTTGAGGCGGTCAGCGGGGTAAAGCGAAACTTCTGAATCGCCGAACCAGCAAAAAGGACAAAGAGGGCGAGGCTGAGAAGTGCTGCAACTGCCGACATGAAACTCCTAAATATAAGGTCCGTCAGCACTGGGTGCTGAATTGACAAGAGTCAGCCTACCTTAGGAAAAATTGAATATTTTCCCAATTTTCCCTAAGAATTTCTAAAACTCCGCCGATAGGGCCTTTCGAATGCCTGATTGGTAACACTTGGGTTCTAACCTACTAAGAGAGCAATTCAAGGAGACAACCAATGGGCATCATCAAGCGCGTGACCAACCTGTTCCAGGCTAAGTCCAATGCGGCCTTAGACAAGATGGAAGACCCCCGCCAGACCCTTGACCTGGCCTACCAACAACAACTCGACAACCTCACTAAGGTCCGTCGTGCCCTCGCTGACGTGGCCACCGCCCGCAAGCGTGTCGAACTCCAGGCTGAGCAATTAACTACCCAGGGCGACAAACTAGCTGGCCAGGCCAAGGCCGCCCTCGGTCAAGGCAACGAAGAGCTAGCACGCGAAGCACTCACCCGCCGCGAAGCCATCATCGGTCAATTGAATGACCTTTCATCTCAGCACACTTCAATCGCCGAGCAAGAGGACAAGCTCGAAGATACCGCGACAAAGCTGCAAACCCAAATTGAGGCGTTCCGCACGAAGAAGGAAACGATGAAGGCGAGCTATACCGCGGCTGAAGCGAGCGCTCACGTGGCCGAAGCCGTTTCGGGTATCTCAACCAACATGGCCGATGCCGGCGCCGCGCTCCAGCGCGCGCAGGACAAAGTGGCCACCATGCAAGCGCGTTCCGGTGCGCTCGATGAACTTCTGGCTTCAGGGGCGCTCACCGATCTCACGACTTCGAATGACGACATCCAAGCCCAGCTCGATAAGGCTGGAGCGAAGGATGCCATCGACGCCCAACTCGCCTCGATGAAGGCCCAGATCGCTTCGGGCACCACGCCCGAACTACCAAAGAGTGGGGGAAACTAACAATGGCTCGTAACAAAGTTGAAGTCGACCACGGCTTAACCTTCCGCATGTTCCTCGTGGGACTCGGACTCGTCCTGCTCTACGCCATATTGGGCGGCGTTGCGCTGCGCATGGGCGTCGGCATGCCGATGGTCATTGGTTTTGGCGCCGTCCTGCTGGCCGCCCAGTACTACTTCTCTGGTCCAATTGCCATGTTCTCCATGCGCGCCCACGAGGTCACCGCCGAGGAAGAGCCTCGCCTGCACCAGATCATCGACCGACTCTGCCTCTTGGCTGATATGCCAAAACCTAAGGTGGGCATCGCCGAGATGGACATCCCCAACGCCTTTGCTACGGGCCGTAACCCCAAGGCCGCGGTAGTGTGCGCCACTCGTGGCATTAT
>CAIKZX010000126.1 GCA_903832015.1 uncultured Actinomycetes bacterium | reverse complement strand
TGGAGCAAGCGTGGATCGCTCAGGACGTTGTAGCGCGATCCCACGGCGCCCGCCTTCTCATCGGTGGCCCCAATGACGACACGAGACACCCTCGCGGCGAGCAATGCCCCCGCGCACATAATGCATGGTTCAAGCGTGACATAGACCGTTGCGCCATCCAGCCGCCAGTTTGGCAACGCCTTCACGGCTTCACGAATCGCAACAATTTCAGCGTGTGCGCTTGGATCTTGGTCTAACTCACGGCGGTTTTCACCAACACCAATCACCACCCCATTCATAACGACGACCGCCCCGACGGGAACATCATCATGGTCACTCGCGGACTCGGCGGCTGCCAGTGCCTGGCCCATAAACAGTTGGTCTTCTGGCTCGTTCATTCCCAACAGGCTAGGAGCCAAAAAGACCGGCACCCCATTTCTTGTAGGATTACTGGTGGAAGCGTGCGAGAGCGGCCGAATCGGGCAGTCTCGAAAACTGCTGTGTCCACGGGCACCGTGGGTTCAAATCCCACCGCTTCCGCCACCTGAACCTGGTTCAGAATGAGTTAGTTGGACGCCGGCGGAGACCCCGCCGGATTCCGACTTTTTCACCTCTTTTTATAATTGACCTATAGCAACTACGCTGGAGGCAGGTATTTTCAACCCCCAGGAGTAACTATGTCTGTATCCAACGAAGCCGTCGGCTCAGTTCGCAAGCTCGTAACTGCCATCCCCGGACCTAAGTCCCAAGCTCTGCACGATCGTCGCCACAAGGTGGTTTCGAAGGGTGTCAGCCAAGGACTGCCGATTTACATCGACAAGGCCGATGGTGCCATCTTGCTCGACATCGACGGCAACCGCATCTTGGACCTTGGTTCAGGTATTGCGGTGACCACAATTGGACACGCCGTGCCCGAGGTTGCCAAGGCCATCAGTGACCAAGCCAATGACTTCTTGCACACCTGCTTCATGGTGACACCCTACGAAAGTTACATCGAAGTTTGCGAACTGCTCGCGGAACTCACTCCCGGTGACCACGCTAAAACCAGCGCCCTCTTTAACTCTGGCGCCGAAGCGGTTGAAAACGCCATCAAGATCTCTCGCCACGCCACTGGTCGCCAAGCAATCGTCGCCTTTGACCACGCCTATCATGGCCGCACCAACTTAACGATGGCCCTCACCGCTAAAAACATGCCCTACAAAGACAAGTTTGGACCATTCGCTCCCGAAATCTATCGAGTGCCAATGAGTTACCCCTTCCACGATGGCCTCGGTGGAAAAGAAGCCGCCGAACGGGCGCTACGCATGGTTGAGGCCCAAGTTGGCGCCAACAATGTCGCGGCCGTCATTGTTGAGCCCATCCAAGGTGAGGGTGGGTTCATCGTGCCCGCCGAAGGATTCTTACCCGCACTTTCTGAGTGGTGCAAGGCAAACGGTGCCGTCTTTATTGCTGACGAGATTCAAAGTGGCTTCTGTCGCACCGGTGATTGGTTTGCCACCAATCACGAAGGTGTTGTCCCCGACATGGTCACTACGGCCAAGGGCCTCGCTAGTGGCATGCCCCTCGCGGCAGTAACCGGCCGCGCCGAAATAATGAACGCTGTACACGAAGGTGGACTTGGTGGTACTTACGGCGGTAACCCCGTAGCGGCCGCCGCCGCTATCGCGGGCATTAAGTACATGAAGTCCCAGAACTTGCCCGCTAAGGCCCGCCACATTGGTGAGATCATCACGACACACCTACTCGGACTGCAAGAGGAAATTCGCATAATTGGTGACGTTCGTGGACGGGGTGCGATGATTGCCTTCGAGCTCGTCGAGCCAGGCACTAAGAATCCGAACGCCGGAGCCGCTAAGGCCATCGTGAAGTACTGCAATGACAAAGGCGTCATTGCCCTATCTTGTGGAACTTATGGCAACGTCATTCGCCTATTGCCAACGCTCGTCATCACCGATGAACAACTCGCTGATGGCCTGGGCGTCTTGACTGAAGCAATTCGAGCCGCCCAATAACCTTGGAAGAAACAGAGTCCCCGCGTAAATCGAGGCTCCCGCTGGTCGGCGGGATACTTCTAGTGGCGGTCCTCGCCGCAATTATCTTCGCCTTGCTGCCTAGCTCGACCAGTCCAACGGAACAAAACTCCAACGAAGTCTACGGCCAGCCCACTCTCACACTGGTTGCGCCACTCGTGGCGTCGGCGTGCACCCTCGATAACACCTGTCTGGTCGTGGGTTCTTCGAGTGGGAATGGTACCGGCGTCACCACCGGTGAGGTCGCGACCGGTTCAACCTGGCAAGCACTATCGCTGCCTCAATCTAATTCGGCAACCTTCTTGGGCTCCTCTTGCTGGCGTTCGGGCTGCATCATCTACGGATCGACCATCAATGGCGACCTGTTATGGCGTTACCAGACCACCACTAATACCGTGACGGCCCTGACTCCACCCTCGCCCTCGGCCAGCGTCGAAGGTCTCTCTTGCTTCGCCACTAGCAGTTGTGCCGTTATAGACATGGGTGCGGGAGATTCGGCCCCTCACTTTTACGTAACCACCGACGCCGGGTCCACTTGGTCAACGCCGGTTTCGACCCCCTTTGACGCGACGAGCCTTTCGTGCACCTCGAGACAGCATTGCCTCGCCACCAGCACGACCTCCGCCTGGAGCACCCACGATGGCGGCCTCACCTGGGCCCAGTCTTCACGCTCAACCGGAGGTCTTCTAAACCTTGTTTGCTTTGGCAATTCATGCATCGCGCGAGATTCGAGAGCAAGCCACAACCAACTCTGGCGTACCAGCGACTTTGGCACTACGTGGACTAGCACCACCTTGAATGGCAAGAACTACGCCTTGGCTTGTCTCTCTGCCGATCGCTGCGTAAGTGCCGGCGCGAATCATGCATTAACCGGGGCCATATCCAGAATCAACGGTTCGGGCAACTCCGCTATTGCGGTGAATTATTTCCCCAACCCAATTACAACCCTGGCTTGTGGCACCACCCGATGTGTTGCGGGTGGGCTGTACTCGCTAGCGCTTTTTAAGCCCTAACCCTTTAAGGCGCTTCGCAACAGCGAGGGAATTTTTAGCCAGCTCGGAGCTGCCTCGAAGGCCACAAATCGCTCCATGACCTCGCGACCATTTTTTCCCCCCGCGAACCACGACGGAGTAAGCAACGGCCGGAATCGACCGCGCAACACAGTCTTTTGAGCGGTAGAGAACATGTAGGCGTTCCCGACAAAACCCGTTCCGGACTGGATGTCGTTGGCCTGGTGCCCGGGGTAGGCGCCCCACACCGGAGTGGAAAGCGCGAGCGAAGCAGCGCTCCACGCATTGAGCCCCACCGTTCCGTATTCGAGCGCCCCCACCATTTCCTCGACGACCGCTGACATCTTTTTCAAACTTCGAGGGTCAATGATGATGTTGGATGAAAGAGTTCCCCAGAGAACCTCGTTGCAGAACTTGGTGGCCACCACCGCGAACTCTTCAGGGCTCGGGGCGGACAGGCTGGTTTGTGCCATCACCGAACACCACGCCTCTTGGTTAAAGGCCATGTTCTCAACATCCCCGGCCTCCACCTCAGGTAGGAGCGTCCAGGCCATCTTCCCGTCGCTCTCATCACCAAACTTTTGAACCTTTTTGGCCCCGTCGACAAATTGAGCTTGTCGGTTCCAGGCGCCCGGGTAATAGGCTCGTCGAGTTGGTAACTCTTCTAATTGTGTTGCGAAGTACTTCATAAATCGTTCGCGCTGGGGCCATTCTTGGTGCATTATCAGCACCCGCGGCGTGAGGCAATTAAATCCATCATTATTGGTGAACATGGTGGCGAGGTGTCGGGCCTGATAGCGAAGTTCTTTTTCTGACCACTTCCCCGGCATGAGGATGATGGGGGTCACGCAACCCAATTCGGCTGAGATTTCTTTGGTTGTTATTCGCTGGTTGGCCGCTTTGTTCTTTGCTCCTTCCGCCCCGGCCCCAAAGACAATGGCCTCGTAGGTCTTGTCAGAGCCGGTTATATGAATGGCGCTGATGTGGTCGTGCTCTGTTAAATAGGCCCCAGTTGCCCCACCACCCTTGACAATACGTAGGTAGCCCGGGGCCGCGAGCGCGCGCATAGCTCGATCCCAAAAAGGAACCAGATACTCGTTAACTGGATTCGCCTTAATCAGAACGGTGCGATTCTCTTCAAATAGCTGGCTCAACGCATCGCGGGGTGCCAGAGAGGCAACATTTCCAGCGCCCAGTACGAGACAGACCGCGGGCAGTGAGCCACCCTCTCTATACGCCACCGCTTGACCCGATTGAACCTGTTCTTCGGAAACACCGGGCTTCATCCATACTTCAGCGGACATGCCGAGGTACAAAATCCGATCAAAGAGGGTTGCGGGGGCGACACCAATACCGATTCGATTATTTGAATGGCTCCTCACTGGACCCGGGTACCGGGGCCGACCCGTGCGATCTAAGTCCTCGAGCGAATCGCGGAGAGTTCGGACCATGCGAACGAAGGTTCCCACTCCGGCGAACAACTCCTCACCGTACTCCGGGCCCTCTGAATTCAACCCCTTGTGCTCACAGGCCGCACGAGTCCACTCGCCCGATACTTCAATGGTGTCGAGGAGAATTTCGTCCAGAATCTGGACCTTTTTACGAATCGGTAGTTCGTGCCACTTGGAGGCGTTCTGATGAACCGTCGCCACAGCGAGGTCAAGTCCGGCGGCATCCACCACTTCGCCGGAGTTTTGCGTTGGAGCCTGAGCGCCGCGATTAACCATAAGTGAATATCCTTTAGAGCCTGTATGTAAGGCTAGTGATATGAACGATACGGATACAACAACGCCTTCGGGTTGGTATCCAGACCCCAGCGGACAGCCCCAATGGCGGGTGTGGACTGGAAACCAGTGGTCGAGTGTTGTCCGAGCGTACCGATCGGAAGGTGCCGCGACTCGAACCATATTGTCGACACTCGATCGTGTTCGGTCAATCGCGCGGGCGCGTTATCTCGGGCCACTCGGATATCTTGGCGGGATAAATTTATTGGCCTCCATACTTACGCACTGGTCCTCGAGTTCGGCGCCCTTTGCTGATCCCTGGCTACTCCCCCTGCTTGGGCTTTTTACATTTTCTTTTGTTATGGCTTGGGCCATAACTGCGCAGGCGGTTCGCTCTTTTCAGGACAACTGGACCTTTTGGGCATTGGTGCCTCTGGGCAACTTATTGATTCTTACCGGCCTCTTGCGCCGTGAGCTACTGGGTGGCGTTTCCCGCCCACAGACCAGTGATTTACTCGGCCTCATCATGTGGGCGCTTGTCGTCACCTCTTCGCCGGTGGCCGGGGCTATTACCGCCCTCATGGCGCTGGCCCACGGGCAGCTCTTCAACGCGTACTTAAATACCGTGACGCTTGACTAGTCAAGTTCCGCTCGGATCTTTTCCACCACTCCCGCCCAACCCTTGTATTCACGCATCGCCGAGGGGGCGGATTCGATTGATCGCAGCAAGTCATCGGTGAAATTTTCGTACTCCCGGGCCAACTCGCTAGCCGGTGCTACATAATTTCGGATTGTGAAGAGAATGCCCCGAGAGTCTGGAATAAAACGCAGAGTTTGTCGTTCAACTCGAAAGAACCAGTCGGACAAATGACCACTCGGCGCCTTCCGGATACTCTTCGATTGATGCAGCTCTGGATTGTCGATCAGAGTCCAGTTCAGTCGCCAATAGGACTTTTCCCCATTCAGGCGATCAAAAAGCGCGTTGGTGGGGCTAGCCAACTGTTGCTCGTAGCCCGGGACCGGTCCGTGAATCTCGTCCATTGTGCGCCCTATTTTGCTCGGAAGAAACCATCGAGAGGGACAGCACACCGAGGCAGCCTCGAGTCGCCACGTATCTGATTTCACCAACACGCAGAGATCCTCTTGGACCAATCGACTCGCCGCCACTAGTGGGTGCTCCCGCTCATCAATCGTTCGATCTATCTCAGGGTGGAAGGTGTTCAAATTCTCGAGGAGTAACCCGAGCACCTCGGCGCTGGCTGCATCTCCCTGGGGGCGAGTGGCCACCACAACCTCTGGGGCTATTTCGAGCAATTCCCGTTTCTTTCCAACCTGTTCGGCCCACCGGTCATCAACCTGAAACCAGTCCTTTTCTTCGAGTGGCCGAAGCCCCATGGCCATTTTGAAACCCGAAGGGTTTAGGGGCACGTAGGGAATGGGACCCGAATCCACTTACCGCTTCTTTAGAAACACAAAATAAACGAAGGCGGCGACGAGTGGAATGAATATCACGACGAACCTCGCGTAGGGCAAAACCTGTCCTTTGTGCGGGTTGGCTGTTGCCAACAGCGGAAGTAGGAAGGTCATTTTGTTACTTCTTCAACTGCAAGTGGTTCATCATCTGCTCCAGTCGAGTCACGATGTCGGATATTGCCTCATCTTGAGCGATGAGGTGTTTTTGAATCTCCTCGGCCTCTTTCAACACCGCTTCGGCATCACGGTAGGTGTCTTCGGCTCGCTTATCGGCAGCGGCGGCTTGAATGTTTTGTCCCACGATAATGATCGGCAGTAGGACTAACTGCAGAAAACTACTTGAAAGCCAAACTATGATGTAATAGGTTCCCTGGTGAATGGCCGACGGCAGAGCGAAGAAGGCCAGGATGGTGAAGAGGTACGCCATCCACATAGTTCCCACGACCAAGGTGATACGCAAGCCAAATTTTGCGTTGAAGCGGACTATGGGATTCTTATGTTGGGTTCGACGAATGTCGGCCGTCTTGACTGGTTTACCCGCAGCGAGTTCAGCGGCGCGAGAGTGGCGGACGTACTCGTATAAATTAGCCATGACTACAGTCTGCCAATGAAATTAAGTCCGTTGGGGGATAAGGCGCTCGCTATCGAGGTCTCGCCGTGAGCTTCGATGAATGCAGCCCAGTCACGAGACCTGAGTCTCGTGAACTAGCTATTTCATCAAGTCGGGAGCGGTCTCCATGCCCTGGCGCCAAACGGACCGAGCGATGATTTTGGTTGTGTCCGCGCGGTCTTTGTACTTCTGGGCAATATCGCGAACCTCGTCCAAGAGTCCCTCTGAGAGTTTGGTTGGATTAAGTCCCAAAGCCAAGAACTTGTCTCGCGATACGTTGAGGTCATTCTCCGCAGCTTCACGACGTGGGTTAGGCAAGTACGCAACCTCAACACCCGTCAAACCAGAAATCATCTCCGCCAGTTCCTTCACGCGGTGTGTTTCGGTCACTTGGTTGAACACCTTCGGCTTTTCCCCAGCCTTTGGTGGGTTCTCGAGGGCGATTTGGATGCATCGAACAGTGTCACGAATGTGAATGAAGGCCCGAGTCTGCCCACCGGTTCCGTGAACGGTCAATGGGTGTCCAATGGCCGCCTGCATCAAGAAGCGATTCAATACCGTTCCATAGTCACCGTCGTAGTCAAAGCGGTTGATCAAACGTTCATCCAAAGCCGTTTGGGGGGTCTGGGTACCCCACACAATGCCCTGGTGCAGGTCGGTGATTCGGAGCTGATCGTTCGCACAGTAAAAAGCGAAGAGGAGCTGATCGAGGGTCTTAGTCAAGTGGTACACCGAACCAGGATTCGCGGGGTGCAAGATCTCGCGCTCAATATCTCCATCAGGAGTGGGCACCTTAACGGTGAGATAACCCTCGGGGATTGGTGCTGACCCTGACCACCCGTAGCCGTAAACGCCCATCGTGCCGAGGTGGACGAGTTGTATGTCCAATCCTGATGCCACGATGGCCGCCAGAACATTGTGAGTTCCACGGACATTGTTATCGATGGTGTAGCGCTTGGCGATTGTTGAGCGCATTGAATAAGGAGCGGCACGTTGTTCGGCGAAGTGAACAATGGCGTCAGGTTTCTCTTCGAGCACTAATTGGGCGAATCGGTCATACTCTTCGGCGAGATCCAGGTGAACAAAGCCGATATCCTTGCCAGACTTCTCCTTCCAAACGCGAATGCGCTCTCCAATTGGGCGAATAGGGGTCAGTGAGTCCACTTCAAGTTCGAGGTCGATTTCACGCCGACTGAGGTTGTCAACTATGACTACGTCATGACCGATGTCCGAGAGGTGCAAAGAGGTGGGCCAACCGCAAAATCCATCGCCACCTAGAACAAGAACCTTCATGTCAACTCCTCGCGTTTCATCAAAAAGCGCCTTAGTAGCGGCGCGCGAGACTCAATCCTACCAAATCAATTGCCTTTTAGAGGCGGTCTTGCGATGTCTTCAGTCGTGGGAGACTAGAACTGGTAAATAACCGAGCCCGAAAGAGAGCCCAGCGAGCGAATGAGACTTCGAATTGTCCTCGGCTTGGTTCTGACGCTAGTAATTGGCACTGGTGCTACCTTTCAACAACTGAATCTCACGCGCCATCAACGAAGCGCTTCGACGGCGGAGACCACCAGCACTGTGGCGAACCTCTCGCCTTCAACCTCAACCACGTCCCCGCCACTCACGACAACCTCAGGGGGTCAT
Organism: uncultured Actinomycetes bacterium; assembly: GCA_903832015.1. Taxonomy (GTDB): domain Bacteria; phylum Actinomycetota; class Acidimicrobiia; order Acidimicrobiales; family RAAP-2; genus RAAP-2. Next base: position 458 of record CAIKZX010000126.1, on the reverse strand, counting down.
ACCACTTCAACGCTGGCCACCCACGTCATAAATCCACCGGTGGTCACTGGCGTATCAACACACTTCAGTACCAATTGCCCACTCTTCGCTCCAATAGAAACAACTACTCCCACCACTACTCCACTTGTAACCACCACAACCGATCAAGCAACCACAACGACTTCGGAACCCACGAGTACAACTTCGACGAGCACGCCATCGTCAACTACCACAACTTCCCCTCCGGGAAGCAAGTCCTGCACAGTCCTAGAGGTGGGTGACTCTATTGGGTGGGGACGGGGCTTTGACTTAACAAGAGACCTTGCGCAAAACAAATGGATCCATTTTTATATGGACGATAGAGGTTCAACGGGCTTGTCCAATCAGAATTACTTCAACTGGATCGAGCAAATTCAAAAGGACTTAGATCAGTACCACCCAAACTTATTGATGGTTTCTTTTGGTGGGAATGACGCGCA
>CAIKZX010000125.1 GCA_903832015.1 uncultured Actinomycetes bacterium | reverse complement strand
CATGAGAGGGGAGTGAAATGCGCCTCCGACGGAGAGGGGGGCGGCTCGTTTCCAACCGAGCTCTTTGTGATTGGCGACTACATAATCAAGACCGAGTTTGGTTCCGGAGAGGACGATTTGATCAGCACCATTGATGTTGGCCACCCACACACCGTCTAGCGCTTCGAGGTTCGCACGAGCACCTTCGCTCGCCCCCATTACGGCCACCATGGATCCCTCACTGCTTTCGGCTGCGGCAGCCATCGCTCGACCGCGGATACCAATGAGACGAGCACCCTCTTCGACACTCAGTAGACCGGAAGCGACGAGGGCCGAAAATTCTCCGAGCGAATGACCTAGGAGGTAACGGGGGACCACCCCCGCATCAACGAGTTCAAAGAATCCAATTATTGAGAGGGTGAAGGTTGCGATCTGGGCCCGATCGGTGCGGACAATCTCCGAGTCCGAAGCCTCTAAGAGCAAGTGCTCAACGTTTACCTTGGCGGCATCGCTTATTTGGGGAAGAAGGTCCCAGTGACGAGAACCTCGCCAAGGGATGCCGGCTCCACCCGAAATCGCACCTTGGCCCGGAAACAGGCCGACAACGTCTTCACGCATAGTGACCATATCCATCTACCTCCGTTACGCAGCGTGCCCAGAGTGGGACTCGAACCCACACGCCCTCTCGAGCAAAGGATTTTGAGTCCTCCGCGTCTGCCATTCCGCCATCCGGGCTGCGCGTTAAGGATACCAAGAACTCTAAGGTGTGACTATGCGATGGAGACTGTTAAGCAATTCAACGCAATTGCAAACGCCACTGGCTGCGGCTGGCCAGGTGCACTCGGTACGCTCGCACCTCTACTTAGAAATCGAGTCCGGGGGCCTGTTCGGCTACGGCGAGGTTTCTCCGCAACCAAGACTTATCAATGGCGACCCCAGTCTCGCTGAAGTCATTGAGGAATGGCATCGCCATCTGGGGCCCACTTTCTCCCAAGTAGTTGCTCGTGAGGGTGCACTTCCGGCTTGGTTTCGAGCTCCGAAGTTGGCTGCTTCTCGGCCGGCTTCGGCGACAGCATCAACAATGCTCGAGATGGCGCTTCTCGATCTCCAACTACAGGTTGATAGGCAATCTCTCACCGAGTTCTGGGATCAGCGATTTAAGACACCCACTCAAGTTGTTGCTTCCTCCTTTACTCAGGATTTGTGGCCAACACCTCAAATGCCAGAACGGCTGCGAGTCAAGGTGGGTGCGGACTCGCTCAGCGAGTCGTCTCTGTTGCAATTGAGCAAGCAAAACTGCTCCGTCATTCTAGATTTCAACTGTGCGGCGACTTCAATCGATCATGTCGTGAAACTGTACAAACAAGCGAGTGAAGCGGCGAGGGTGCACGCGATTGAGCAACCTTTTGCGCCCGGAAATCTCGCCGAGCAGACCATGCTCAGCCGATCGCTCGATTGCCAACTCTCGCTCGACGAGGGTGTCCGCTCCCTGACGGACGTGACGTTGATTGCACGCCATTCGGCCGCATCATTACTCTGCATCAAGCCAGCGCGCGTAGGCGGATATTCAAACGCTCGAGCACTAATCACTAAGGCCCACGAATTGGGGCTGGCCGCCTATATCGGAGGTTTCTTCGAGTCTCCCCTTGGGAGGAAAGTCAACTCGACCTTCGCAAAACATCTCACGAACGAACCGAGCGATATTGGTGCCGTAACGATGGCCGAAGAAGATTCCGGCTATTGGGTTCCAGATGAAATTGGTCTTGGTTTACGGCCATCCGCTGAACTACTGAACGGCCTTGTGGAAGTGTCGCGCTCTACAATTTAAGAATGAGCGCAAAATCAACTAAACGCCATATCGACGACGTGCAGCGCCAATTGACGCACGCGCGCGAAAGTCAACGAATTCTTGAAGAGCAAGTGGCGCTTTGGCGTGAGAACCTTGAAGAATCTCGGATCAAAGCGCTGGTCTCTGAAACACCATTGCAGTCAATTGAATTCAAAGAGATGTCTCGCCACGTCCAGGTGGCTGAAGCGGAGCTAGTTCGCAGAGCTGGTGAAGTCGTCAAGTTGACCGCAACGCGCGACGAACTGCTTCAGGGGTGGGACCCCTCGTCATGATGGGTCATCGCATCGTGATTGCGGATGACGAATCGATAGTTCGTCTGGACTTAAAAGAACTACTCGAAGAGGCTGGTTTTGTGGTCGTCGGGGAAGCGGCGGATGGACGAGCCGCACTTACGCTCATTGAAGAGACCAGGCCCGACTTGGCACTGCTGGACGTGAAGATGCCCGGGTTGGACGGTATTGAGATTGCACGACTGGTGGGGCATACAACTCCCGTTGTGTTGTTGACGGCATTCTCTCAGCGAGTCCTCATCGATGATGCAGTCGACGCGGGAGTAGTTGCGTATTTGGTGAAACCCTTCAAGGGAGGCGAAGTTGTCGAGAAATTACAATGGATACTCTCGGACGAACTACGTGATCTTTCCGCCCCGATGAGTATTGACGACAAGATTGAGACTCGGGCGATATTGGAACGAGCGAAAAGAATCGTCATGGAGACTGATGGTCTAGACGAACCGAGTGCCTTCGATCTCATTCAAAAGTCGGCAATGCGTAGTCGACAACGTATGCGCGATGTAGCCTTACGCATCGTGCAAGAAGGTGGCTATGACTGAACAGAACCGCCCGCTTCTGCTCCTTGACGGAATGTCCTTGGCCTTTCGAGCCTTTTACGCCCTGTCTACCGACATTCAAACTTCCGAGGGTGTCGTAACGAACGCCCTCCACGGTTTCGCCTCGATGCTCCTCACGTTAATTAAGGATCAAACCCCCAAGGCCTTGGCGGTCGCCTTTGACTTATCTGGCGGAACCTTTCGCGACCAAATGACTGAGGATTACAAAGGGGGTCGAGCGGAGACGCCGCATGAGATTGAACATCAATTTGATTTGATTCGATCGCTTTGCGAGGTACTCCACATTCCAGTAATTGGTGTTCCCAATTTCGAGGCGGATGACGTTCTGGCCACTCTGGCCACCCGCGGGCGTGACCACGCTATGCCAGTCGTGGTCGTTACTGGAGATCGCGATTCATTTCAGCTCGTGGAAGATCCCTATGTTCGTGTGCTCTACAACCGACGAGGGGTTTCTGATTATTCCCTCTATGACGAAGCGGGTATCTTCGAGCGTTGTGGGATTGAACCCCAGCGGTATGTCTTGCTCGCGGCACTGCGAGGTGACACCTCCGATAACCTCCCTGGCGTTCCTGGAGTGGGTGAGAAGACCGCTGCGAAATTGTTCGCGCAACACAAAGACCTCGATGAGCTGTACGCAAATCTTGCGACTTTGACTCCGAAGCTCAAGGAAAATCTTGCTGCCTATGAGGAGCGTGCCCGCAACAACGTGAAAGTGATGACTCTCGTTCGAGATGTCCCTATCGACTTCACCCTCGAGGATATGCACATGGGGGGCTGGAATCGCCAGGAGGTTGCGGCATTCTTTGAGAGATTCGAGATGAACTCAATGCGCGCCCGCTACGAGAAGGTTATGACGGGTGGTCAACTCGGAGAACCCGGTACAAATGCACCGGTGATAAACGAGGCTTTGCCCGCCGTGGCTAAAGAATTGAAACTTAAACGTGGATCATCGTTAGCGGACGTTCTTTCGAAAGATGGCCGATTGGTGGTGCGAGCTGTGGGGGAGCGCATTGCCGTAGCTGATGAGCAGTCACAAGTCTTTGTCTGCGTGGAGTTGAACGAATTCGTTACTGCCATTAAAGATCGCCCGTTTGCGGGGCATGACGTGAAAGAGCTGTATCGCCATGCCGGCCTTGCGGGCGTCGAATTGGCTTCGCCCTTGGAAGATACGACCATCATGGCTTTTCTGGTGGATGCCACTTCCGGAAGTTATACGTTGGCGGACGTGGCCCACCGCTTTCTAGACAGCGTGATCGCCGACGAACCAGCAACTCTGTTCGATGGCGAGGAGTCGGATTCCAAGCTCGAAAGAGATCTGGGTTTGGTACTCCAATTACTACCCATCCTTGAGCGAGAAATAGTTCGTTTGGAACTGACGAGGGTGTATCGAGAGATTGAGTTGCCCCTGGTGGCGGTATTGGGGCGTATGGAAGCCCGTGGAATTTGTGTCGATCGTGAAATGTTGAGAAACATTTCAGACGAATTTGCGCTAGAAGCGGCGGCCCTAGACAAGGAAATTCAGAAGATTGCGGGACATGAATTCAAGGTGAATTCACCTCAGCAACTGCAGGTTGTCTTGTTTGAAGAGCTAAAGCTGACTGCCATCAAAAAGATTAAAAGCGGGTACTCGACTGATGCCACTTCACTCGAAGCAATCAGTCATGAACATGCGATTATTGAAAAAATATTGCGCTACCGCGAAGTCGAAAAGCTTCGTAGTACGTATGGTACGACTCTGATTGATTCGGTGCGAGATGATGGTCGAATTCACGCGGTATTTAATCAAACCGTGGCCCGAACTGGCCGCCTCTCATCGGAGAATCCAAATCTTCATAACATTCCAATCCGGTCGGCCGATGGACGTCGGTTGCGATACGCGTTCGTTCCTGAGAAGGGATGGGAACTAGCGGTATCTGACTACAACCAAATTGAGCTTCGTATCTTGGCGCACCTCTCGCAAGATTCTGGATTATTGGCGGCCTTCGCCTCCGGTGAAGACGTCCACCGCACCATCGCGGCTTCGGTGTTCGGGGTGACACCAGCGAAGGTCACCTCAGAACAGCGCGAAATTGCCAAGGCGGTTAGTTACGGTTTGGCGTACGGCATGGAAGCCTTTGGGCTAAGCCAGCGCCTGGGCATTTCGGTTGGTGAGGCCAAGCAGATTATGAACAAGTACTTCGACGGGTTCCCCAGCTTGAAAAAATACATGGACGACACCATTAAAGAAGTACGAGTTAAGGGCTATTCGCGCACCGAGTTCGGTCGAATCCGACCCTTCCCGGATCTTGCGACGGCAGTCGGCCCGCAACGAGCAGCGGCCGAGCGTCAAGCGATGAACGCTGGAATTCAGGGTCTGGCGGCGGACATCTTTAAATCAGCCCTCGTTCGTTTGGATCGGGGGTTATTTGAGGCCGGTCTCGAGGCTCGATTAGTACTGCAGGTCCACGATGAAGTCCTGGTTGAGGCTCCGCCAGCCGAAAAGGAGCAAGTGGCCTCGATTATGTTGCAAGCCCTGACCGGGGCGGCATCGCTGTCCGTCCCGCTTGAGGTTTCCCTTAAGTGGGGACCTAATTGGGCGGCCGCTAAGGGTTAGGGCTGGTTGGAGTAGGCTTTCGTGCTGCTCTAACACCGGTAGGGCAGCTCTGATTGCCTAGTCAGATCCCGGTGTGGTCAAAGAAAAGATTTAGCATGAGCGACGGTACAAACCTCCTCTCCACCCAGCCAATGGGCACGTTCGACGAAAAGGGAAATTACATTCCCCGCGTCATCACCGAAGACAACTTGTCGGGCACCGATATTGCCGAACTAGTTGGCAATTCAGTTCTCGAGTTCGATGACGGCGACTTAGTAATGGGCACGGTCGTAAAGATCGGCCATGATGAAGTCCTTCTAGACATTGGGTTCAAATCCGAAGGCGTAATTCCTTCTCGTGAACTGTCAATCCGCAACGATGTTGATCCCTCGGAAATTGTTTCTATGGGCGAGCGCATCGAGTGCTTGGTTCTCCAAAAAGAGGACAAGGAAGGCCGCTTGGTGCTTTCGAAGAAGCGCGCACAGTACGAGAAGGCTTGGGCCAACATTGAAGAGGTTAAGAACCGCAATGAGGTCGTTAAGGGACTTGTTATTGAAGTGGTCAAGGGCGGACTCATCGTGGACATCGGACTACGAGGCTTCTTGCCCGCTTCACTGGTCGAGCTCCGTCGAGTTCGCGAACTGCAGCCCTACATTGGCCAGACTGTCGAAGCCAAGATCATTGAGCTTGACCGCAACCGCAACAATGTTGTTCTGTCACGTCGTGCGTGGCTCGAAGAGACCCAGAAAGAGCAGCGAGGCGACTTCCTTCAAAATCTGAAGCCAGGCGAGCGTCGTCATGGAGTCATCTCTTCAGTCGTGAACTTCGGTGCCTTCGTAGACCTCGGTGGAATGGACGGTTTGATTCACGTTTCTGAGCTGAGCTGGAAGCACATCGACCACCCGAATCAGGTTGTGCAGGTTGGCGATGAGGTTGACGTGGAAGTCCTCGAAGTCGACTACTCAAAGGAACGTATTTCGCTATCACTCAAGGCCACCCAGTCCGACCCGTGGCAGGTCTTCTCCGAGTCGCACGCCGTTGACCAATTGGTCTACGGCCGCGTTACCAAGCTTGTACCTTTCGGGGCAT
>CAIKZX010000124.1 GCA_903832015.1 uncultured Actinomycetes bacterium | reverse complement strand
CAGATTGCGTACCCGTAGGGGCGAATGACCATCGTCCCTCGCACGGGCCCATTGTCGGCCATCTCCGCTTTGGCCACTACGTCTTGGTACCACTTGGGAAAGTCTTCTGCCTGTGGGGTCAGGATTGGCTCAGCCACGGTGCTCCTCAGTTACGTTTCACTAAAGGTTAGTCAGGCGCTAGTTCTTCGCGCGTTTGCGAATGAGTTCAATCTTCGCCCCTGAATTGTTGGCGTCAGAGCCCTTGGCGTCGAGCAGCAGCGCACGGTCGGCCTCAGCTTCAGCCTCAGCCCCCTTATCGCGCTTGGCCAGTCGAGCAGCAATCCCCTCTTCCGCTATTTTCTTCGCCTCGGCGACTAGCGCTTCGACCATTTCGTCCTCAGGCACCACTCGGACGATCTGACCTTGAATAAAGAGGTGCCCACGCTTCTTCCCCGCCGCTATACCAAGGTCAGCGTGTCGCGCCTCACCGGGTCCATTAACAACACAACCCATCACCGCAACCTGAATCGGAATCTGTAATTCGCTCAAAGCCGCCTGCGCCTCATTAGCGATCTTGATTACATCCACCTCACTACGGCCGCAGGATGGGCAAGCGATTAAGTCCAATCCCTTACGCTCACGCAGACCGAGAGACTCAAGTAACTGGCGACCCGCTCGGGCCTCTTCAACGGGGTCTGCCGTTAGCGAGTAGCGAAGGGTGTCGCCTATGCCCTCACTCAACAAACTCGCGATACCGGCCGTGCCCTTGATGAGGCCCCCCGGAAGCGGACCCGCTTCGGTTACGCCCAGGTGGAGCGGGTGATCGAACGTTTCTGAGGCGAGGCGGTACGCAGCAATCATGAGCGCCACCGAGGAGGCCTTTACCGAAATTTTCACATCAGTGAAATCCACCTCTTGGAAGTAGGCCAGTTCAATTCGGGCCGATTCGACGAGCGCCTCGGGAGTCGCCCCACCGTACTTCTCATAAATATCTGGGTGCAGCGAGCCGGCATTCACCCCAATGCGAATTGGCACGCCACGGTCTTTGGCCTCACGAGCCACGAGCTTTATCTCTTCGGGCTTGCGTAGGTTGCCCGGATTAAGGCGCAAACCGTGCACTCCCGCCTCGAGCGCGGCCAACGCCATCTCGACGTGGAAATGGATATCCGCGACGATGGGCACTGGCGAGCGAGGAACGATTTGTGCGAGCCCTTCCGCTGCGGCTTGTTCATTGCACGTACAGCGAACAATGTCGGCTCCGGCGGCGGCCAGCGCATAGATCTGCTGCAAGGTGCCATCCACGTCAGCGGTTTTAGTGGTCGTCATCGATTGAACCGAGATGGGCGCGTCGCCACCCACCTTGACCGACCCCACGGAGATCTGTCGGGTCTTTCGACGAGGGGTGAGGGGGTTTGCAGTGACGTCCACGGTTCTATTCTGCCCGTTTTTTTACAGACCCGTTACCTCTATTTACAACAAACTTTCGAAGGAACGGTTCGAGCGGGCTCCAGTGCCTATTTGAATGGATTGACCATCGGGTGGGCAATGTCCAAGTACAAGGTGCAGACGAAAAGCACCAGCAAAACTCCAACAAAACCAACGGTTAGGAGATTCAGTTTTGCCAGGTCAAATTGATAACGACGACCCTTCCGCGAGCGCAGACGCTCGTACATCGCTATAGCCACGTACCCACCATCGAGAGGCAGCAGCGGCATCATGTTCAAGACCCCAATGAAAATATTCACCATCATGAGTACTCCCAGCAAGGGGGCCCAACCCGCATTGGCCGCCTGGGTCGCTATTCGCACTACCCCCACAATTGATTGGGGGCGCTGCTGTTGGTTCTTCACCGAATTCGCCGCGCTCGGTGTAGCCACCTGGTGAAAGAGACTGGCGAACATTGTTGGCGAGAACACGTGGCCAATCGCCTTGACTGCCGCCGTGATTGTGCTTCCGACAACGTGGAAGCCACTTGGAATCGCTGCCGTGAGGGCAATCGGAACTACCTGTTCTCCCAGGCCAACGCCCAAGTAACCAACTGGTGACGCCCCCGACGCAATCACTACACCACCACTGCGTAGGGTGCGTCCATCGACTGGTGTCACCGAGAGAACGATCCTCTTGCCCGCGCGCTCTACCACCACTCGGAGTTGATTGCCCGCCTGGGCGTGAATCATCGAAGTCAACATCGCGGGACTCGTTACCTGGCGACCATTAATGGAAACAATGCGGTCACCCGTGCGCAGCCCCGCACTTTGGGCTGCGGTTTGTTGATACCCATCCCACGTGGCGAATCCCGTAATGTCCACGTGTGAGGGGTTGGGCTGGCCAATGAAGAGCAGGGAGGCCCACGCCAGTAGTAGGGCCATCACCACGTGCATGAATGAACCGGCTGAGGCGAAAATAACCTTTCGCGGAAAACTGGCCTGACGGTAGGTGCGCGATTCGATCGCCGGGTCAATGGTGTCGCTCCAAGTCATGCCCGGGACTTTGACGTATCCGCCAAGTAGTAGGGCGCGGACGCCGTAGCGTGTTTCGCCTATTTGCTTCGACCACAGAATTGGCCCAAAGCCCACAAAAAAGTCCGTGACGAGCATGCCCGAGCGCTTGGCGGTGATGTAGTGGCCGAATTCATGGGCCATCACCATCAACATAATTGCGAGGATGATGAGTGGAAGCGCGACTCCCGCCAAGGCGGTGAGAGCGCCGCCTACGGCAAGCAGACCCACGAGGAGGAGCCACGGAGAACTACGAGTTGCAGTATCCATACTTACTTAGGCAGGCTAGCGATGGCGATCTCTCGAGCACGCCTATCGGCCTCTAAGAGCTCACTAAGAGTTTCTATGGGCGTTGGCTCGTAACGATCCAGGGTCGTCGATACAATTTCAACGATTTGGCGCCAGGTAATCCGCTCCCCCAAGAAAGCCTCGACAGCAACTTCGTTGGCCGCGCTCATCCAGGCGGGCGCGCCCCCACCGATGCGTGCGGCTTCGTAGGCGATTGACAGGGCGGGAAAATTTGCCCTATCGGGCGGGAAAAACTCGAGCGATAGTGGAGAGTGAAAATCCAGTGCGCCCCAAGCGTGATCCAGTCTCTCCGGAAGTCCGAGGCAGTACGCAATCGGCAGCCGCATGTCGGGCTTGGACAGTTGCGCAATGACCGATCCATCTACGTATTCGACCATCGAATGAACTACCGATTGGGGGTGGATGACAACCTCAACTCGGCCGACCTCAATGCCAAAAAGCGCGGAGGCCTCTAAGACTTCGAGCCCCTTGTTCATAAGCGTGGAGGAGTCAATCGTTATTTTTGGACCCATGCTCCAAGTGGGGTGCGCCAAAGCTTGCGCCTTGGTGGCGGTGTCCAGGGCCGTGGAGTCCCAGCCACGGAATGGACCACCCGAAGCGGTGAGGATGAGTCGACGCACATCGGGATAGCCAGCCTCCGCCGAGGCCCCCGCTAAGGCTTGATGAATTGCGCAGTGCTCGGAGTCAATTGGTACTAATTCGGCGCCTCGGGTGTGGCGCACCTTCTCTACTAACGTCGACGCCGCAATCAGGGACTCTTTGTTAGCGAGGGCCAAGCGCTTGCCCGACCGTAGGGCCGACAGGGTTACCGGCAGTCCGGCAAAACCCACGACCGCATTCACTACGGTGTCGGCGGAACTCGCAAGTTCACTAAGCCCCTCATCACCAACAACGACCTCCACACCAGCTAGTGCTTCCATAACGGTTTCACGAGCCTCATTGGTGGGCACACCAATTCGAGCGACTGAAAATTCTTTCGCAATCGCAATTAGTTGATCAACGCGGGCGGCCCCTCCCGCGATAGCGGTTAACTCAAAGCGCTCTGGCTCACGGCGCAAGACTTCAAGCGTTTGCGTGCCTATCGACCCAGTCGCCCCGAGTAACGCAACGGTCGTGCGGCTCATGAATTAACTCAGGTGCGCGAGGTGTGTGAAGTAGTAAATCGTGGGCAGAGCGAAGAGTAGACCATCGATTCGGTCAATCACCCCACCGTGACCCGGCAGGAGTTTGCCCATGTCCTTCACGCCCAACGAACGCTTCACCATCGACTCGAAGAGGTCCCCCATCGGGACAACGAGGGCGATCAGCATCGCCAACTCTAAGCCGTGGGTTGCGGTCCACGGTGACATCATTGGCAAGAGCAGGTAACCGACCAAAAGGGTGAGCGCACTTCCACCAATCAGACCACCCACTGTTTTATTGGGTGAAAGGGTGGGGTTGAGCGGTCGTTTACCAAACCATCTGCCGGTAAAGAGTGCGCCCGTGTCATTGGCCATAGTCAACATGACGCCACCCCAGAGAAAGGCAATGCCGTGCCGACCAGCGAAGGTGTGCGAGGAGAGAATGAGTAGGGCGAAGGAACCGAGTCCACCGATCCAGGTACAGACGAAAATCGTTGATCCCAGCCCCTCCATCACGTCGAGCTTTTGTGGTGAGAGGGCGTACCAAATAAAGCCCACCAGTATTATCATCACCGAGGTGGCGGCGTAACCCGCGAAACTGCCGTAGAGGTAGCTGTAGGTGGCGAGCGTAAGGACGCCCGTGATACCCAGCGCACTCGCGGGGTGATATCCCGATGCTCGGAAAGCTTCGAATACTTCGGCCACCGCAATGCCGAGCAACAGAAATATCAAAAGCGCGGTAATGATTGAGCCCAAGTAGAGCACCACAAATAGGAGAAGGGCCAGGGCGATGCCGGTCACGGTGGCCCGACCCACCGTGGAAGTTTGCCTCTTCCGCACGGCTCTTCCCGCTAAGGGATCACGAGTAGTTGTTGACGGCTGTCGAACCAGCGGTGGCACGACTGGCTCGGGTCGAGCAAGCTCGACCTCACTCATTGGCTCGAAACCAAATGATTCTCGTGCGGGCGGCATCTGCCAGCTGCGGGCATCTTCTGCGGGGTCTCTTTGGGCGAGCACCGAGGCATCGAATTGTTCCTCGTGGGCAACCCAATCCGCCTCTCCTTCGCGCCAGGCGGGGGCGGGAACATTG
>CAIKZX010000123.1 GCA_903832015.1 uncultured Actinomycetes bacterium | reverse complement strand
AGCCGTCAGATTGCTGCTCTGGGTATCTACCCAGCGGTGGACCCACTGACTTCAACTTCAAATATTTTGGCGCCAGAAATCGTGGGTGACCGTCACTACGCCGTCGCTCGTAACGTGCAGCAGATTCTGCAGCGCTACAAAGAACTGCAAGACATCATTGCGATTCTTGGTCTAGACGAGCTCTCGGAAGAGGACCGCGTGACCGTATCGCGTGCTCGTAAGATTCAGCGTTTCTTGTCACAGCCAATGTTCGTTTCGAAGATTTTCACTGGCATTGATGGAATCAACGTTCCCGTTCAAGAGACCGTGGAGAGCTTCGAACACCTCGTCAAAGGTGACCTCGACCAGTTCCCCGAGCAGGCCTTCTTGAATGCCGGAGGAGCCAGCGACGTTGAGCGCAAGGCTGCGGAGCTCGCGAAAAACTAATGGCAACAATGTTCGTAGAAATCGTCTCGCCCGAAGTGGCGCTGTGGTCCGGTGAAGCAACTGCTCTCATTGCCCGCTCGAGCGAAGGCGAATTCACGATCATGCCGCAACACACACTGACAGTGGGTGACTTGGTCCCGGGCCTCGTACGGGTTACCAGCGCCGAAGGAACCGAGTCATTCATCGTCCACGGTGGCTATTTCAATGTAGGAACCGGCGCAGATGGTCTAACCCACGTAAGCGTGCTGGCGTCAGTTGCTGAAGACCTGAAGGAACTCGACGTTCCCCGTGCTCAGAGTGCCAAAGATCGAGCTGAAGCAGTGTTGGCTGGTGGCGATCGCGTTGACCCCGCTGCGGTTTCAGTCGCTAAGGCTGCCCTGCAGCGCGCAGAACTCCGTCTCGGTTTTTCTAGTAAGTAAAACGCCGCTTAGAAAATAGCGGTGGAGAATTCCGCCAATTTGTTGTGGCGGTGGAAAGTCTCAATGGTACGAACCGTACCGGAACGTGAACGTACCACCAGGGACTGAGTCGTGGCTCCGAACTCGGTAAATCGAACGCCACGCAAAAAGTCTCCATCCGTGATAGCGGTCGCCGAAAAGAAGCAATTGTCCGATGTGACTAGGTCGTCAGTAGTAAGGACCTTGCTAAAGGAGTAGCCCAGTGCCTCAGCTTTCACACGAGTTTCTTCGTCGTTGGCGTGAAGCACACCCTGGATCTCTCCACCGAGTCCCTTGAGAGCGGCCGCGGCGATTACGCCTTCGGGGGTTCCACCAATGCCAAGCAAGATGTCAGCACCCGAGTTTGGCCATCCCGTTGCAATGGCTCCGGCGACATCGCCATCAGAAATTGACAGCACACGAGCACCACTTTCACGAATCTCTCCAATGAGTTCATCGTGGCGAGGGCGGTCCAGCACGACGACACCGAGTTCTTGAATTGGCTTCTTTAGTCGCTTGGAGAGTTCGGTCAAGTTATCGTGTACCGAGGCGTTGATGTCAATTGCCCCTCGACCACGAGGGCCAACGGCGATCTTGTTCATGTAAAAACAGGGACCGGGGTTGAACATGGTCCCCTTTTCAGAGAGCGCAATCACCGAGAGCGCACCATTGCGGCCCATCGCCGTCAGAGTGGTGCCGTCAACGGGGTCTACAGCAACGTCTACCGCGGGGGGATTGCCGTCACCAATTAGCTCACCGTTGTAGAGCATCGGAGCTTCGTCCTTCTCGCCCTCGCCGATGACCACAACACCTTGCATTTGGACCCCACTCAGGACGATGCGCATGGCGTCAACTGCGGCTCCGTCGGCGGCGTTCTTATCACCGCGGCCAGCCCAGCGAGCAGCAGCGATAGCGGCTGCCTCGGTGACTCGAACTAATTCGAGGGCAATATTGCGATCCGGGCGCGGTGATTCCATTACTCCAGTTTACCCCTGACCTATGGAATTCCTCGGGGCGAAAGTCCATTGACGCCTTGACCTGCGATACTTAATAGGTGAGTTCACTGCTGGTTTCGCCCAATGGCCCGCTTCATGGCGAGGTGTACGCCTTTGGCGCCAAGAATGCGATACTCAAAGAGATGGCCGCCTGTCTATTGGCTTCTGGAACGCATACGCTCAGAAACGTTCCCAACATCACCGATGTTGACATAATGATTGAACTGCTTGAAGCGTTAGGTTGTTCGGCGAACAAAGCAGAAAATCACGTGATCACAATTACGGTCCCGGAATCCGATTCGATCCACCCTTACGCGCCAGCTCACCTCTTTGAGGCGATGCGCGCATCGATTGTGGTCCTTGGCCCATTGCTAGCCAGATGCGGTCAGGCCTCTATGGCCTTACCAGGGGGTGATGACTTTGGCGGGCGCCCAATCAATTTTCATACTGATGGACTCAGCGCTATGGGTGCGCGCTTTACCTCTGGGGAAGCGGCCATTGTCGCGACCACTCATGGAGCAAGGCTCCGAGCAACACGCGTCACCTTGGAATACCCGAGCCACACTGCTACGGACAACCTCCTAATGGCCGCAGTCTTGGCTGATGGTCGAAGCGTCATCGATAATGCTGCCCGTGAGCCAGAGGTCGAGGATCTGGGCCGTCAGCTGATTGCCATGGGTGCAAAAATTGAGGGTTTAGGAACTTCGCGGCTCACGATTGAAGGAGTAAGCGAACTCTCTCCCGCTGACCACACGGTGGTAACGGACCGAGTCGTAACCGCCACCTACCTCGCCACCGCTCTTATTACCGGGGGAGAGGTTCGGGTAGTTGACGCCCACCCGGAGCACATGGAGATGCTGCTCAAGAAGCTGGGCGCCTTTGGTGGGGTCATCGATAGTTCAGGGGAGGGAGTCTCGGCGAAGGGCCCTGTGCGTCTCAAGGTCTGCGACATTGCAACCTTGCCTTACCCTGGTGTAGCCACTGACTACAAACCACTTCTTACCACCATGCTCAGCGTGGCTGAAGGAACCTCGGTCGTGACTGAGAACCTGTTCGTTGGCAGATTTCGTTATGTTGATGAATTGAACCGCCTCGGTGCTGATATTTCGACCGAAGGACACCACGCAGTCGTGCGCGGAGTGGCCAAACTGACCGGCACGACAGTTCGGGCAACCGACATCAGGGCCGGGGCCGCACTGGTTTTGGCGGGATTAGTGGCTACCGGGGAAACGACCGTAGAGGGTATTGAACATGTCCACCGGGGGTACGACGACTTCGAAAATCGCCTTAAAGCCCTTGGCGCGAAGGTCCAAGTCCTCTAGCAATCTCCGCTAGCGTTTTACCCATGCACGGAAAATCAACTATCTACGACATCGCCTTTGTTATCCACTTCGTGGCGGCCTTGGCTACCTTCATTGTGCTGATCTCAATGCGCAGTGCAGCACTATTAATTGCCAATGGTGCTGACGTAGAACGACAGAAGCGTCGCCTACCGAATCGCCGAAACATGGCCGCCCGAGTAGTTCACATCCTTCCCTTGACTGGCTTGATGATGGTGTTTCCAAGTACGAAGGACGTATCAATTGGGAAGCTCTGGGTCCTGATTGGAATTGTTTGCTACCTCGCCGCAGTTGGACACCTCGAAGCTCGCACTCTTCCCGCCGAGCGCGAACTCGCTAGGGCGCTCCACGAGAATGGAAATGCTGCTCCTGCGGAGGGCAAGCGCCTCGTTCGTAGTCTTGATGTGGTTTTCTTGATTTTGACCATTGCGTTAATTGCGATGATTATTCAGTTTTAGTAAATTCTGTTCAAATTTGCGCCGTTTTGTCCCTAGAGCGCGGATGATAATCAAAGGGCCAAGTGAAGTCGCAGTGCTTCGTCGATGTCTTCCATCAGAGAATGTGGAACTTCACCAACGTGCGTGCTTAGTCGGGTCACCGCTACAGATCTAAGTTGTTCGGCCTGCGCCTTTGAATCTGCGTTCAAGCCAGTAACAGCAGCTTTCAAAAAAACTTGAAATGGATAAATCCGGGTTACGTTGGACGTCAGTGGAATCACGGTGATTACGCCGTGGCCATTACGATTCGCCGAACTATTTGCGCCATCATTACTTACAATTACCGCAGGGCGAACCTTATTCGCCTCACCACTTTTCACAGGTTCAAAATTGACTAAGTAAATATCACCGCGAAGCACTTAGGCAATCCCGTCACTTGCGATTGAGCCCCAGAGATCTTCTTCGGATTGCCACTCGCTCCAAGCTGCTTCGTAATCTTTTCCAAGACCATTTGCCTTCAAAAGGCGCACTGCCCTGTGGAGTGCGGCTGAGCGCGAGGGTAACTGCTTTAGTTCGACGTATTGATCAAGGAACTCCACGTCTGAGTCGGGAAGGCTCATGCTAATTTTCATACTTTGATACTACCAAAGTAGGAAGATGGTAGCAATTTTTAATGGGTTGGCGAAACATGGTGACCCCGCACCGAAGCAATTGAGCGCTAGGGCTGTTCGCGTTAGGGAGGTTCGCTACAGGAAACTTGGTCCACCAATCATGCCGGCCGCAACGGTGGCGTTGGTTACTTCGTCGATGAGGACGAAGCTGCCAGTAGCGCGATTCACCTGATATTCGTCGACCACTAGTGAGTCAGCGCAAGCAATCTTGGCCAGGCCAATTTCATTAACAGTTAGCTGATCATTCGAGCCAACGCTCAAGTGCTCGATGTCGACCAGTCCGTCAAGTTGAACAATTCGAGCTGGCGTGGACCTCGAGGCGTGTTTGAGGCGAAACCTCTGGCCGGGGGTCATTGGCTTTTCGCCAAACCAGCAGATTGTGGCGTCGAATTCTTTAGTGACAGTGGGTAGTGGCTCCGAGGCAATCATGTCGCCTCGGCCAGCGTCAGTTTCAGCCACGAGATCGATGTCCGCTGAGAGTCCGGCGTAGGCGTCAACTCGGTTGGCGCCCCCAAGTCGAAGCGCAGAAATCGTGGTCTCTATACCGGCAGGCAACAGAGTTACTTTGTCGCCAACGTGGAAAGTTCCGCCGTTAACCATGCCGGCGTAGGTACGACCGCCACCGTTTTGGCGAAGCACCCACTGAATCGGAAGACGTGCTCCTTGAGCAGTCGTTGACGGATCACTAGCGTGAGTCGCTTCCAGGGCCTCGAGGACGCTCCGGCCGCGGTACCAGGGCGAAGCGCCCGAGCGGTCGACAACATTGTCCCCAAGCAGGGCGGAAACAGGAATGACTTCACACGAAGCGAAGCCCAGCTCGTTACTAACCGCCGCAATTTGATCGCCAACGGCCAGAAATGCTGCTTCAGACCATTCGACCCGGTCCATTTTGTTCACAGCAACGACAAGGTTGCGGACACCCAAAAGAGCCGCAATGCAAAGGTGGCGACGGGTTTGTTCCTTCAGCCCAGTGGCGACATCTACGACCGCCAATGCCAAATCTGCCGTTGAGGCACCGGTCGCCATGTTGCGGGTGTACTGAACGTGCCCGGGGCAGTCAGCAATGATGAATTTACGAGTTGGCGTAGCGGCGTAGCGGTAGGCCACGTCAATGGTGATTCCCTGCTCGCGCTCTGCGCGAAGTCCGTCGGTGACGAAACTCAAGTCGAGGTCGCCGACTCCTCGGCGCTCTGAAGCTTCGGCTACCGCATCGAGCTGATCGTCAAAGAGTTGACGAGTATCGACGAGCAAGCGGCCAATGAGGGTCGACTTCCCGTCGTCAACCGAGCCGATTGTGGCGAGCCGAAGGACATCTTTGGTCTCGATGCTCATTAGAAGTAGCCCTCGCGCTTTCGGTCTTCCATGGCTGTTTCTGAGAACTTGTCGTCGGCCCGGGTCGCACCACGCTCTGAAACGTTGGCTACCGACACCTCAGTCACAATTTCAGCCAGAGTTGCTGCATTCGAGAGAACTGCGCCGGTGCAGTTCGCATCTCCAACGGTGCGGAATCGAACAGTCTTAGCCTCAACAGATTCAGAGGGCTGGGGCTCTACGAAACGTCCAACAGCGAGCCACATGCCGTCACGGAAAACGACTTCACGCTCGTGGGCAAAGTAGATCGTCGGGAGCTTCATCTCCTCGCGCTCGATGTACTGCCAGATGTCAAGTTCGGTCCAGTCCGAAAGGGGGAAGGCCCGAAGGTGCTCGCCAGGGTTGACTCGACCTTGGTACAAGTTCCAGAGTTCAGGGCGTTGAGCCTTGGGGTCCCATTGCCCGAAGCTGTCGCGGAAACTTAAGATTCGCTCTTTGGCTCGAGCCTTGTCTTCGTCACGCCGCGCCCCACCAAAGGCAGCATCGAATTTGTTATCAGTAATGGCGTCGAGCAGCGTCACTGACTGGAGTCTGTTTCTGGAACCCATTGGTCCCGGGTCGGCAACACGTCCCTGGTCAATTGACCGTTGCACTGACGCAATGATGAGACGAGCGCCATAGTGCTCAGCGGCCCAGTCACGATACGCAAGCACTTCATCAAAGTTCTGACCGGTATCCACGTGCATGATTGGGAAGGGGAGTTGCTGCGGGGCAAAGGCCTTGGCCGCGAGGTGGAGCAAGACTGCCGAATCTTTACCACCTGAGAACAGCAATACGGGGCGCTCGCACTCAGCGGCCACCTCGCGCAAAATAAACAAGGCGTGTGACTCGAGAATGTCGAGGTGATTGGTCTGGGTGGTGGAGAGGGAAGCCATCAACTTCAGTCTATCTCTACTAAATCACTAGATTATGTTAAAATTAGCCCATGCCCCAATTGAGCCCAACGCCAGAACTGCTGGATGAACTCACCGCCCTAAATGACAAGTTTGAGCGAGCTACGCCTGGTGAGATTCTTGATTGGACCTTTGACACCCATGGCGATGACACCCTATTCGCCTGCAGCTTCGAAGATGTTGCCCTCTTGCATATGATTTGGCAACGGAGCCCTTCGACCCCCGTTTTGTTCTTGGACACCAAGGGGCACTTTCCCGAGACGCTTTCGTTCGTAGAGCGGATGCAGGACCTTTGGAACCTGACAATCGTTACCACCGAGCCCAGCTCCGAGGCCGATGCCTTTCCCTGTGGAACCGATCGATGTTGCGAACTTCGCAAAGTCGCACCCCTGACTTCCGCTCTGAAGGGACATTCGGCTTGGCTGAGCTCAGTCAAGCGAGTTGATGGACCAACCAGAAGCTCCATGCCCATTGTGATGTGGGACGAGAGGTTTGGACTAGTGAAGGTGAATCCGCTTGCGACGTGGACCGATGAAGACGTCGCGTATTACTTGAAATCTCAAGGTTTGCCTGAGCACCCACTCTGGGGCCAGGGGTACGCATCGATTGGGTGTGCGGCGATGACAGCGAAGCCGCTCGTCCCCGGAGATCGTCGATCGGGCCGATGGGTAGGTCTCGAAAAGGACGAATGCGGACTGCACGAAAGCTAACTATCCACCAAAAAATGACGAACTAGCACTAAATTTGTTTTAATTGCATTGCTGAGCCATATCGGGGTATGT
>CAIKZX010000122.1 GCA_903832015.1 uncultured Actinomycetes bacterium | reverse complement strand
TTTCGGAGACATATCGATTTTCCTCCCCCTCGTGAAGTGGGTGCTTGCCAAACAATTCGTAGGCTTGGTAGAACATCGCAATTTCTGCGCAGTGCACCCAGGACAACAGGGTGGGGTCATTCGCCTCGTAGGGTTCACCCTGATCGGTCACCCCAACGACCTGGAGATGAACCTGTCGCACCCTCTTAATGAACTTGGTGGCGGAACTTTTAGTGCCGTAGGTGGTGGCGCCGATGAAGTTGGCGGTTTGGAGCATTCGACCAAAAGGGTCATCTTGGTATCTCGAGTGCTGGGCGACCCCCGCCATCGCGCGGGGGTGGAGCATCTGTAAAAATAAGGAGGCAAGCCCCCCAATAACCATGGGGGCCAAGTCCCCGTGAACCACCCGAGCGGTGGCATCAAGTGGGGTGTAGGCGAGGTTGGGGTCAAGGCAAATTGGCTGAGGGTTTTCCGTGAGGCCGATAGCGTTTCGCAGAGCCACGTTGACCCGTTTTTTGAGACCGGTAACTTCAGGGGGAGAAGATTCCACCGGATAATTCTAGGTGAGCCTCTTCCATTTCCGTGCGAGACGTGGGAAACTAGTCGAGTGAGGACTTCGCCCAGATTTCGACTTTCGACCGAATCTGATACCGACACGATTACCCGCACCGTGACGAAAAAGCCGTGGAAGGTGCTCGTCTGGGATGACCCAGTTACTCCCATGCGCGTGGTCGAGGTCATCTTTCGAAAGATCTTCGGCTACCCCGCAGCGAAGTGCACTCAACTCATGCTGACCGTTCATCACGAGGGCAAAGCAGTGGTGTGGTCGGGGGCACAGGATCGGGCGGTGCATTACTGCACCCAACTGCAGGCAGCTGGACTGATGGCCTCGGTCGAAGAGGAAAGCTGATGGCGCTGTTCAAAAAGAAACGCGATGGCTCAATTTCGGTGCACCTCAATGGAGCCGGAAGGACCTTTGTTGGAGAGATTTTCAACCAGGTCGTAGCAGCAGAAAACGACCCTCACCACGAGTGGCACCTTTCGATGAATCCACCAATTAACCCTTCCGCTAATTCCGATGACCCGTTAGCGACTTTTTCGCGTCAAAAGGAGATGGCGTCAAACTCCGAGTTGGCTCAGATGACAATCAATGAGGACACGCTAAATCCGGGGGAAGCGTACGCGTGGATGACCTCACTCAATTTGGCCCTGAGGGCGACCGTCGGCCTCCACAACCTCAGTGACGAAGAGTCACTCCAAATGCTCGATCCCGAGGTTCGTCAATACGTGGTGTCAATCCAAAGCCTGCTTTTTGGGCTGGCGGATTGCTTGTGATCAGGCGCTAACCGACTCGTTCTGACGAGAACGGGTGACGCGGACAATGATTACCAAGGTTGCTGGAATCAAAACAATTGTCGGCAAAAAGACCGCTGGTTGGTGGAGGAGAATGCCGTAGGCCAACCAACAGACGGCCGTAACCGCGGCGAGCCAGTAACTCGCGAGGGAGACACCGGTGAGGTCTCCACCGCTTAGGACCGTTCGAATCTGAGGTATGTACATTGTGAGGGGAGCGGAGTCGCCCATCAGCCCAACAACCCATCTAGTTGAGTGGTGCAACCCAAAGAGGGTCGCGATCAAGGTAACGAGAGTTACGCCCGTGACGCCCCACCAAAAGTGCGAGACACGTTTGTGGGCCTTAGCCGCGAGGTAGGAGACCCAAATTGCGAGAATGAGAAAAGCTCCATTTGATTCGTACTCGGCAGGTACTGAGTACAAGATGCCGTAGGAAATCCAGATTTCACCACAAAAGATGGAAAGAATCCAGGTGCCTAGAGACACGCCATTTGCACCCGCTTGCGAGATTCGTCGCGCTTGCAAGATGCACTGCAGAATCGTGAGCACGGGAGCGGCCACGGCGAGAAATCCTGTCACCGCTCACCTTTCTACCGGGGCCGAAGTTTGGACTTCGGCTGCCCCAAATTCATGGAGTCAAAAAACTGTCCTGCTTGGTGCGCCGACCGGGACTTGAACCCGGAACCTGTTGATTAAGAGTCAAATGCTCTGCCAATTGAGCTATCGGCGCACTGACGAGTCTAGCCGGTTGAGGGTCTGGGCCTTGGGTGATACCTATTTGATGGGGTGAGCGACGGGGTTCGAACCCGCGACCTCCAGGACCACAACCTGGCGCTCTAACCAACTGAGCTACGCCCACCAAGGGACTACAAGTATGCCACAGGCAGACACCGCCGACCAGTGCCGAGGTTACCGGTGAGGGGCTCGGGGTACACTCTAAAACGAACTACAACCATTCCCTTTAGCGAGAGGAGCCCCGTGGCTACTGCAAGGAAAACTACCGCCAAAGCGCCCGTAAAGAAGAGCTCCGCGCCGGGGGCCGGAAACCTAACCGCCGCAAAGCGTGCGGTCAAGAGCACCGCAAAATCCCCTGGAGCCAAGGTCACCGCGGAGAAGCGCACCGCCAAGGCCAGCGCCACCGTAAGTGTTCCGCGAACGACGGTGAAATCGCCAGGACGAAAGGTGGCGAGTCTTCCGAGTCCGCGTCCATTTCTTGAGGACACCCCAGCGAAGGAAGGATCGGGGAGTTGGAGCTTTTTTCGCAAAGCCGAGCCAGACTCTTCGCCAATTTCTGGGTCACGCGACCTAGAGCACATATTGCGACAACGAATTCGCGACTTGGAGAGCGAAGTCAAGTTCCTTCGAGAAAATCCAACCGACCTAAGTCGCTTTGATGACGGCGAACTCGCGGTGCTGGCTTCGGAGTCGGCCACCCGCATCCTGCTCGTAGCGAGAGAGGATGTTCGTAATAAAACACGCGAAGCGCAAAATTTCCTTGATCATTCTCGAATTGAGGCGGAGAAGATTGTTGCCGAAGCGGTTAAAGAGGTCAAGTCACTCACCGCCGAAGGTAAACGCCAATACGAAGAGGCGGTGGCGGCAGCTCGTACCGACGCCGAACAAATTCTCTCAACGGCTCACAGTACGGCGACAGCGAAGTTGAGTGCCGCCGAGGAAGCGTACGAGACCGCCCTCTCCCGAATCAAGAGTGAGACCGAGGAGCTCGTGCACAATGCTCGCGCCGAGGCCACCGAGCTCGTTCAGTCAGCCCAGGTCAATGCCAACGCGATGCGTCAGGCCGTCGTGAGTGAGGTCCAAGCCCAGCGCGACGAGGCTAACCAAAAGGCCGAAGAGTTAATTGACCAGACGAAGGCGAGGGCCTCGGAGATTATGACGGAGGCGAAAACCCTCGCTACGAAGTTGGTCGCCGAAGCAACGGAGAAGAAAAAAATTCTGCTTGCGCAGGTGCAAGAACAAAAGCGGTACCTGCAGACCGCTCTGCGCTCCGCCGCTACGGTGCAAAAGGCCTTCGCCGAGAGTTTTGACGCCATGCGCACAACCATGGCTAATTCGGTGGAGCACCTGCAAAGGCCCAACGCTCTAGCCGAACAGCAGGTCGCCATAATTGACGAGCAACTCTCTAGAGAGAATTACGGCATAACCTACGAAGAGTAGGTTCGCCAACTTTGTAGCCCCTGTAGCTCAATTGGATAGAGCAGACGGTTTCTACCCGTCAGGTTGCAGGTTCGACTCCTGCCGGGGGCACGCCTAATAGGAAATTGCGAGATTGGCGCTCTCGCGAGCCAGAACTAGTTGCTCCACAGTTATGTGCCGCTCCAAGAAACCGGCTTCGCAATATTCGAAGTAGAAGTCCCACATGCGAAGGAACTTTTCGTCGTACCCGAGATCAAGAGCGGTCTTACGCTGCGCCTGTAGATTCTGACGCCATTCGCGCAGAGTTCGTGCATAGGAGTGGCCAAACTCTTCGAGGTGAGCGAGACGCAACCACGTGTCGGTGCTGATTGTATTCAAGATGGCCTGCGTGGAGGGAAGGCAACCCCCTGGAAAGATGTAGCGACGAATAAAATCTTGGTGCGTCTTGTAGCGCTCAAACTCACTGTCTCTAATTACGATGCATTGGAGAGCAATGAGGCCGTCTGGAGTGACGAGTCGCTCTAGAGACTGAAAAAAGGTCGTGTACTGACGCCAGTCGACCGCTTCAATCATTTCAACGGAAACGAGGTGCGTATAGGTTCCGGTCAGGTCGCGATAGTCCTCCAACAGCACCGTTACCAAGTGCTCGAGTCCGGCCGCCCTGATTCGTTCGGTGGCGTAGGCGTACTGTTCGGTGGATATGGTCGTTGTCGTGACGGTGCAGCCGTAGCGCTGTGCGGCATGTAGCGCCAAGCCGCCCCACCCCGTACCAATTTCCAGCAGGCGTGAATCTTTCGTTAGTCCGAGCTTACGACAGAGACGATCAAACTTTTCGGTGGAGGCCTCTTCCAAGGTGAGCTGGTCCGTGGCGTAGAAACCACTCGAATAGGCCAGGGTGGGATCTAAGAACAGCTGAAAGAAGTTATTGCCCAGGTCGTAGTGGGCAGAGATGTTTTTTCGATCTCGACGCCGTGTGTCCGAGGCGTTAGTGTTACGTCCCAGCCGCCACAATTTTTTGAGCCACAAAGTGCGGTTGGCGAATGCGTTGAGAGCAGAAAGATTCGCGGCGAAAAAGCGCAACACTCCTACTGTGTCGTCACTGGTCCAGTCACCTTCGATGTAGCCCTCAGCCAAGCCCACGCCACCGCGCCAGAGCAACCGTGACCAGAAATCTTTTGATTGAACGGTAATGGTGACCGCCGGCTGAGCGTAGGCCACGCCGAGAGTTAGCTGTTGACCACCCTCTTTTACCAGTAAATGACCACTGTGAAGTAGCGGTGCGAGGCGAAGGAGCAAAAACCGAGCCAGAGCGTTAGTTGGTCGGGCGGCGGGTACTCGTACGGTTCGAGAACTAGTAGTCATGATTATTTTCCTGGATGAGTGTAAAAGGTGGCCTTGCGAAAGGCCAGGATCATCGCTTCGCGATAAATACCTTCAGAAACTCTAAAGGTTTGAAATGGGTGGGAGAGCAAGGCGCGAGTCAAGCGCCAGCGCGTCAAAGGCTGGCGCCGCATGGTCATGCCGGCACGAAAAACTTGTTGATTTTCCTTCAGTACGGAAACGGAAAAAGTGAGCTGTTCGGCGGGTTCGCTCAGGCGGAACCGGTAGTCAAAATCCATGGGTAAAAAGGGCGAGACGTGCATCTGTTTGGGTTGCAGGGGAAGGTCGGCAAAACCATTTCGAGTATCGATGACGTAATTATGAGTTTCGTGCCACGGCGTGTTGCTCACCGCGGCGACAACCGCCTCGAGTGAGTCGTCGGTGGGCGAGAAGCAGTAATAGAGGACTATCGGGTTGAAAAGCCAGCCCCACGTACGCTGATGCCCAAGCATCGCCACCGGTCCATGGGGTTTAAAACCGGCCTCCGCCTCGACGAGAAGTCGAACCGATTCGTCAAGAGCAACGATGGGGTCGCCGAGGAAATCTTTGCGCCGAAAGTGAATCGGTGCGCAGTGGTGCGAACTCCAGAGGGGGGAGAGGCGCAAGCTCTCAATCTCGTCGAGGAAAACCAGAGGCATCATGATCCGATTTCTAAAAGTGCGCCGGGGCCCCGCAACTCGCTCATGGCTTACCCGGCCAATGTAAATAGCCGACTTAGTCAAGCGTTATTCCCTGGGGGATTAACTTCGCCGCTACTCGGTAGGCGCTCGCCGCTCCGTCTTCGTGAAACCCGTAGCCCCAATACGCCCCAAGAAAGTGAGTATTGCGGATCCCGTCAATTTCCTCGTGGCGCTTTTGAGCGCGAAAGACACCTTCGTTGTAAACGGGGTGGGAGTAGTGGCGTTCGGCGATAACTAATTCGGTGCTAACTCGATCGCTGGCGTTCAACGTGACACACAGGTCAACTGAACTGTTAATTCGCTGCAACTTATTCGAATAATAAGTCAAGATGGCCGAAGTAGTGTCATCGCCAAAAGCGAGGTAATTCCAACTAGCGCGGGCAAGTTCGCGTTTTGGCAGCATGGATGAGTCGGTGTGTAGCTGCACCACGTTATTTTGAAAGTGGAAATACCCAAGTATTTCTCTTTCGAGTTCGCTGGGGTCGTCCAATATCGATAAGGCGGTGTCGGCGTGAGCGGCAATCAGGACGCGGTCGAAATGCCGTGGCGTCGTAAAGGTGGGAGAGTGCAGTACAACGCCACTTTCCGTCCGAGAAATTGAGTTGATTGGCGTACTGCATTCGACTGGGTTTTTCAGACGTGAGGTTATGGCGCGAACGTAGGTGGCCGATCCACCGGAAATGGTCCGCCACTGTGGACGGTTCCCGAGAGACAAGAGTCCGTGGTTGTTAAAGAATTGGGCGAGTGGGCCGGCCGGAAAGGCATCAAAAGTCTGAGGGTTGCCCGACCAAATTGAAGATCCCATTGGGATCAGATAGTCATTTACGAAGGCCTTACCGAAACGCTTCTGGGCAATGAAGTCAACCACGGAAAGTGAGAGATCCTCTTTGACGAGCAGGTCCTTCGCGGCGCGGTTGAAGCGAAGAATATCAATCAACATGCGCCAAAATCGGGGGCGAAAAATATTGCTTCGAGTTGCGAAGAGAGCGTTCAGACTGGTTCCGGCGTATTCGCTTCCCGTTCGTCGGTCGGTGACGCTAAAGGTCATTTCACTCTCTTGAGTGGCAACGCCTAGTTCGGCGAGGATGCTCCGAAAGAAGGGGTAGTTACGATCGTTGTACACAATGAACCCGGTGTCCACAAAGACCGGACCCTCTTTGACCGCAACCTCGTGGGTGTCAACGTGACCGCCTACGTAGGCACTGGCCTCAAAAACAGTGACCTCGTGATGCGAGTCGAGCAGATAGGCCGCAACAAGGCCCGAAACCCCCGAGCCCACAATGGCGATTCGTTCTCGTTTGGACTCTGAGGACATGCACCTAGGCTAGTGCTCGTATAGAAATTGCACTTAAAAGGAGCCCTATGCCGCACTACGCCGTTACCCTCGTATCTCGTCAGCCTCTTGAGGATGTTTTTACTCGCATGGCGAACTTTACAAATGCCGAGGAATGGGATCCGGGCGTGATCAAGTCCGCCAGCGCAGGCGACGGCAAGGTTGGCCAGGGGTCGGCATTTATTCTCACCGTGCCAGCGGCGGGCGAGACCATGGACCTGAAGTACGTAATCGAGGAATACAAGCCCAACGAACTGGTAACCCTTCGAGCGGTTACTCCTCGTCTCGAGTCGCTTGACCGGCTCAGCTTTGTGCGCACCGGCCAAGGCTGCGAGATGACTTACGACGCCACCCTCTCATTTAAGGGCGTGGCGATCCTCGCGACACCACTGCTCGCATTGAGTTTTCGCAAGATTGGTGACCGAGCTCGAGATTCGCTGATGCGCTACCTCGACGCTGACGTTAAAAAATGAGCCTCGCCTCACTAACGGACGAATTTCTCGAAAAGAGTGTCGTTGGAAGTTTTTCCAAGGTCGGGTATCTCGTACGCAAGCGGCTGGCCAAGTGGAAGCCTCTTGATTTAGAGCCGCTACGTGGTCAGGTGGTTGTTGTCACCGGTGCGAGCTCGGGCATTGGGCTCGTTCTGGCGGAGCAGCTCGTTGCGGCGGGGGCCGATGTGCGCCTGCTCGTACGTAATCGGGCGAAAACCGAAAGGGCTCTCGTCGGTTGGCCGGCCAAATATCTGAACGGTACCTGGCAGATTCACGAAGTTGACACCAGTGACTTGAATTCCATAAAGAGATTTGCCGCCGAGGTCGCTGAATTACCGGAAATCAAATTGCTCGTCCACAATGCCGGCGCCATCGCAGAGACTTTTGCTGAAAATGTCGATGGAATTGAAGTCACGGCGGCCTCTCAATTGGTTGGCCCGTACCTTTTGACAACATTGCTTAAAAAACAACTACAGGCGGGACAGGCCCGAGTGCTCTGGATGGCCTCGGGAGGGCTCTACAGCGAACCATTGGACCTAGCGTGGTTGGCGAATCCGAGCGAGAACTACCGAGGTGTATCGGCCTACGCCAAAGTCAAGCGAGCGCAGCTCAGTCTCATGGCTGAGGTGGCCCCGCAATGGAACCTCGAAGGTGTCTTGCTCGCTGCCCTTCACCCAGGTTGGGTTGACACCCCGGGGCTACGAAAGAGCCTGCCAACCTTTGGTTGGGTAATGGGCCCTTGGCTTCGCACACCGGCCCAAGGGATCGACACCGCCCTTTGGCTGGCGAGCGCTCCTCGCGAGGACCTTGCGGTCGGGAAATTCTGGTTTGACCGCAAATCACGATCCTTCTACAAAACCAAATCCAGCCGGGCGAGTGACACCGAAGAAAACCGGCAACTGTTGCTGAAGTGGTGCACCGAATCATTCTCTCGTTATTCGTAGGATGCACGAGTGAGTAAACAACTTCGGGTCCTCATGACGGGCGCCACTGGCTACGTCGGTGGACGGTTAGTCCCTGAACTTCTCTCTCGCGATATCTATGTCCGCTGCCTCGTGAGGACGCCAGCGAAGATTTCGGTGGCGCCGTGGCGAGACTCGGTGGAGGTGGTTGCTGGCGATGTGGGCGGGCCCCTTGAAGCGGCGCTCGCTGATATTGATGTCGCGGTCTATCTCGTGCACGGCATTGGTGATGGCCCGGACTGGGCCGCTAAGGAGACGGCCGACGCCGAACATTTTCGAGTCGCCTGTGAGGCGGCGGGGGTGGGGCGCATTGTCTATCTCGGAGGAATGGGCGATGACTCATCCAACCTGTCGGTTCACCTTCGTAGCCGCCATGCAGTTGGCGCCGTGCTCGCCGCCGGTCCTATTCCCGTGTTTGAGTTGCGAGCGGCGGTAATTATTGGTTCAGGTTCAGCCAGTTTTGAGATGCTCCGGTACCTCGTCGAGGTCCTTCCCGTGATGGTAACGCCTAAGTGGGTGAGAACAAAATCTCAACCAATCGCCATCTCTGACGTACTGCACTACATGGTGCAGGCCATAACGGTGAAACAAGCCGCCGCGGGAATCTACGAAATTGGTGGACCCGATGTGGTGAGTTACGCCGAACTGATGGGGCTCTACGCCGAAGAAGCGGGGCTTAATAAGCGACGACTTATTCCCATTCCGGTACTTACTCCGCGTCTTTCTAGTCACTGGGTGGGGATTGTTACGCCAGTTCCGGCCTCACTCGCTCAACCCCTGATCGAGTCGCTAGCGAACGAAGTCATTGTGCACGACCAAAAAGCGACCGACGCCTTCGGTCCACCTCAGCGCACCTTGCGAGAGGCCATACATTTGGCACTCGGTCGGTCTCAGAGCGACAACGTGCCGACGAGATTCAGCGACGCCGATCTCCAAGTCTTTCGGGCGTACGTCACCGACCCCCGTTGGGCGGGAGGCACAGAACTGACCGATAGGCGCGAACGCGACTCTACGGCGAGCCCGCAACGGGTCTACGAGGTCATCTCGGGTATTGGGGGCGCCAAGGGTTGGTACTCCGGAGGTTGGCTGTGGCAATTGCGAGGAGCTATCGATCGCGTATGGGGCGGGCCCGGACTTCGCCGAGGCCGTCGGGACCCCGCGGTGCTGCACGTAGGGGATTTTGTTGACTTTTGGCGAGTCACCGAAGCCGAGCCGGCCAAGAAGGTGGTGCTGCACGCTGAGATGCGCCTACCGGGCGACGCGTGGTTGGAGTGGGAGATCGCCCCAACCAGTTCGGGTTCACACGTCATCCAGCGGGCGCGTTACAAACCACGCGGACTTTTTGGGCGAATCTACTGGTACGGCGTTTTGCCCTTTCACCTTTTTATTTTCCCCGGCATGCTCAAGGGCATCGTGAGCGACGCCGAACGCACTCAAAATCACCCTTAATCCTCACCGGTTTTGGTGGCGGTCCAAAGTAGCCTCGCAGTGCCGGGTTCTCTAATGAGAAATGGTGGAGGGAAGGTCGACGATGAAATTTCTTAATGGGGCTATTCCCGATTACGATCTGACCTATAGCGATGTGTGCATCGTTCCCAGCCTCACCGAATCAGCGTCACGCATGGAGGTCTCCACCGAAACTTCCGACGGTGTTGGACACCTGCCCGTTGTCGTGGCGAACATGACTGCGGTGGCGGGTCGGCGCATGGCCGAAACGGTGGCGCGTCGTGGTGGCATTGTCGTCATCCCACAAGATATTCCAATCGAGGTCGTGGCGGAAATCATTAACAGCGTGGGTTCTGCTCACCTCTTATACGACACACCACTAACTCTGGGGCCAGACAACACGGTCAATGAAGCGTTAGAACTCATTCACAAGCGCGCTCACGGAGCAATCATTGTGGTTGATGGTGCTAATCGACCGGTCGGCATATTTACTGAAATTGATGCGCAAGGCCAAGACCGATTCTCCAAGCTCGAACAAGTTATGGCCCACCAGGTGGTGAGCTTGAATGACGGTCAGTCGATCGCCCAAATGTACGAATTCTTAGAGGTAAACCGATTGAGCGTCGCACCAGTCGTTGACTCCAGCGGGACTTTGATTGGCGTCATGACGCCAAAGACCTGCCTGCGCACCGAGCTGTACGCGCCAAACCTAGGAGTTAATGGTCGCTTGCGGGTCGCCGCGGCCGTTGGCATCAACGGCGACGTGGCGGGCAAGGTGCAGCAACTGCTTGAACTCGGAGTCGAGATTCTGGTTATTGACACCGCGCACGGTCACCAGTCAAAGATGATTGAGGCATTGCAACAGACTCGTTCGGTTATCGGATCGCGGCCCATTACCGTCGTGGCGGGCAATGTCGCCACGGCGCAAGCCACCCGAGACCTAATTGCGGCGGGAGCGGACATCGTCAAGGTAGGCATTGGCCCCGGGGCAATGTGCACCACTCGAGTCATGACTGGGGTGGGTCGCCCTCAATTCTCCGCGGTTCTTGAATGTGCCACCGAGGCTCGTAAGCACGGCAAGCACGTGTGGGCCGACGGGGGTATTCGCTACCCCCGAGACGTGGCGCTGGCGATTGCGGCCGGAGCGAGCAACGTGATGTTTGCATCGTGGCTAGCAGGTACCTACGAAAGTGCGGCGGACATGATGCACGATGAGAAGGGACGCCTCTACAAGGAGAGCTTCGGCATGGCGTCAAGGCGAGCAGTGCGAAACCGCAACGCCAAGGAATCAACTTTGGATATTGCGATGAAGGAGCTTTTTGAAGAGGGGATTAGTACTTCACGTTTTTATCTAAAGGATGCGACCCCCGGTGTCGAAGACATCATCGACCAAATTGTGGCTGGACTCCGGTCGGCGTGCACCTATACCGGAGCGACAAATCTCGAGGAGTTCCACGAGCACGCCATTATTGGGGTGCAGTCAGCTGCCGGCTACAACGAAGGACTTCCCGTAAGCAATGGCTGGTAGTTAACTCAGTCCTACGCACGCCGGTCGGGGCCCCGCGTTGGCATTGCCGTAGCGGTGATTAGTGATCGCGACTGATTGCTCCAAAAACCAGCGCGGAGCCTCAACCTGACCGCGCTGAGCGAGGGGTCGAGTGTCGACACAAATTCCCTCGGCGAGTAACGCACGGTGGGGCGCAGATTCCTCACTCAACCATCGAACCTTCGCGAAGTCGCTGTTACGAGTTACGAGATCGTCAATACTTTCTTGTCTTTGGGGAAGGGAGGTTTCGATGGGGTCAACAGCGCTGAGAACGAGGTCAAGGCCACAACCATCTTGCAGTTGTTCGAGGAAATGTATCCATGTCGAGGAGGTGGATTGGTCGCAACGCACAACAATTGATTTGTCGGTTCGCCGATAGCGGAAGAGATTTCGCTCAACTCCGAGATTGCTTAGGTCGACGGCACGCTGGCCTGAGGCTTCCCACCACTGATTCACATCCGAAACTGCCGAAGCGAGATTGGTAAGTCGAGCCCACGCCCGCAGGCCATTGACATAATTTGGACCGCCCGCTTTAGCCGTGGGACCCACGCTTGATCGTTTCCACCCACCAAAGGGTTGACGACGAACGACCGCACCAGTGATTCCTCGGTTGACGTAGAGGTTGCCCGCCTCGATGTATTCAATCCATTTCGTGCACTCTTCTTCGTCCATCGAGTGGAGACCCGCGGTTAGGCCGTAGGGGGTGGAATTCTGCCATTGCATTGCGGTTTCGAAGTCGGGGGCAACCATTAGTGCGAGTACTGGTCCGAACCATTCGTTCTGATGACTCCACGAGCCGGGCTGCACACCAATTTTGATGCCGGGTCGCCAGATGTTTCCCGCCGTATCGAGCTGCTTAGGCTCGAGCAGCCAGCGCTCTCCCTTATCGAGAGTGGTAAGGGCCCGCATTAGATTACCCTCGGGCGCATGAATGAGTGGGCCAACGACGGTTGACTGATCCCAGCCGGGCCCTACGGCCAGCGATTCAGTGGCATCAATCAATTGGCGTAAGAAGAGCGGGTCGTCCAGGGCACCTTGCTCAACTATCGCGAGTGAGGCGGCCGAACACTTCTGCCCAGCGTGTGAAAAAGCCGAAGAGACCAAGTCCTTGACCGCTAGATCGATATCGGCGCAAGCACTCACCAGAATTGCGTTCTTTCCGGAGGTTTCAGCCAGAAGGTGAAGATCGTCCCGCCAACCGGTAAAGAGTTCTGCCGTTGCGAACGCCCCGGTTAAGACGACGGCACTCACGCCATCGTGCGTAATGAGGTGTTGCCCAGTCTCGTCATCTCGGGTGGGCAAAAAGTGCAGCACTGATTTTGGTACGCCACTTTCCCAGAGCTGGTTCGCTAGGAGCCAAGCGACCGCGACCGTTTCTGGTGCGGGTTTCAAGATCACTGCATTGCCAGCCGCTAGGGCCGCACTCACGCCCCCACAGGTGATTGCGTAGGGGAAGTTCCAAGGGGGAATTACCGCTACGACTCCCAGAGCAGTGGAGAGATTGTCGTCGGTGGCCATGCTCGCATAGTAGGAACAGAAGTCACTCGCTTCGCAGAGTTCGGCCTCTGCCTCGACAAAAGTTTTGCCGGCGTCCAGAGACATCATCGCGAGAGCGCGGGGCGCCTCATCCATGAGACGCTGAGCGGCTATTCGCAGTATTCGAGCACGCTCCGGCGCGCTGGTCGCACTCCACTCACGCGCTCCCACCTGGGCGACCGCTACAGCTTGATCGACCAGTTGAGGGGTTGCGACAGCGTAGCGATACCAAGGTCTGTTGTTGTCGCTGGCGTCGACCCCCACGACTGTGTCTGGGGGGCTGAAGGACTCGCCATTAATCACGATGGGTATTTCGAGTGTTGTAACGGACCGCAGTTCTTCCATCGCTTGGTGGTAGCTGCTCAAAACACCTGGTGCAGTGGAGTCGAGGCTGCTCACATTCTCGAAAAGCTCGGTGACCCGTGCTGCGGGGACGTGGCGACGAGAATTGGTGGAAATCGTGTGGCGTTCCTCAAGAGCGCGCAGGAAGCGCTGACGCTGATCTTCAAAAACAGCCGGGTCGTGATCAATCGTGAACGCGGCTCGAAGATAGTTTTCCGCTGAGGTGTTCTCATCAAGTCGACGGACAAGGTAGGCCACCGCTGCGCCAAAATCTTCGGGTCGAGTGACCGGGGCGTAGAGCAGAACATGCTGGCCCGCTTTGGCGAGCAGTAAGGCCTCGGCGTTGGCCATCCCCTCGAGCATCTCCAGGTCCATGGCCTCTTGCACACCGCGCTCAGCCGCCAGGGCTATGGCGAAGTTAAGGTGAAAGATGTTGTGGCTCGCCACGCCAACGCGCAAGAAATCAGCATTTTCCGGTCGCAGAGCAAGGTCAATAAGTCGCAGATAGCTGGCGTCAGTATCGGCCTTCGAGCCGTAGGGGGCTGCGACCCAACCATGCATCGCCGCTTCGGTCGTCTCCATAGCCAAGTTCGCACCCTTGACGATGCGAATTTTCAACTTGGCGCCACCCGCGGCCACCCGCGCTCGCGCGAATGCGCTGAGCTCAGTAAACGCCTCGTGAGTTTCGGGCAGGTAGGCCTGGAGCACAATGCCGGCGGGCATCGCATGGAACGTTGGCTCGGAGAGAATCGTGAAGAAAACATCTAGGGTGAGGCGTAGATCACGAAACTCTTCCATGTCCAAGTTGACGAAGACCCCGTGTAGTTGCGCTTGGGCATACAAGGCGCGAAGCTTTGGCAAGATTCGCTCTCTCGAACCTATTGGATCGGAGTTTGATAATTGAGAGACGATTGAAGAGACTTTTACGGAGAGGTAATTCACCTCGGGTCGTGACATCATCTCGAGCACTTGGCTCAGCCGCGCATTCGCCTCACCCTCACCCAGGACAGCTTCACCTAAGACGTTGACGTTCAGGGCTAGAGCCATCGAAGTACGTTCTCTCAGGTGTGAACGCATAGCTTTTGGATCAGCATTCAAAATGAGCCCCTTAGAAAGGCCACGGACTCGCCAGTGAACCGCCTCGAGCGTGAGCGAAGGTAGAACTCGAGAGAGCGCACCGATGCTCTTTAGCCCCAGGGTGTTGAGGGCGCCAAATCCTGCCACTTGTGCCTTGCGGCTCGCCTCGCGAAGCAGTGCGCTACCGCGTTGTTTGGAGGCAACCCGCATCACTTGGTCGGTAAGGGTGACCGTTACGTCCAAAGCATCAGGGTCATCGAAGAGGCGGGCGATTCGCTTTTGGTTGGCCCGATCGGCACGACTCCGCAGGCGCCGAGCCGAAGCGATGATCGCTTCGGTCGCGACCACCACCTCGCCACTCAGTCGATCGACGGAACGATCAGTTTCGCGAATTAAATCATCCTTCACCTAGTTCAGACTAGTAAGGAACGCTCTATTTCCTTTTATTTAACTGCGTCAGCCCAGGGGGAATCTTCAAGTAGACACCAGGAGCCCGAAGCCGGAAGCATCACAAATGGTCGGGAAGGGGGGATTCGAACCCCCGGCCTCCTGGTCCCAAACCAGGCGCGCTAACCAAGCTGCGCTACTTCCCGAGACATCCACAATGCCACAAATTCGAGACGCCCAATTACGGTCCTCGAATCAGTGCCAACTTGACGTGTTGGCGCCCACGGCTATTCATGGGTTATTCGGTCTCGACAGATGGGCTCTGTCGCTCGGTGGGTTAGCAGTCCACTTCCGCTTGACGAGTCACTTCTCACTAAGAACTAGGCTGTTTTCCCTTATGCGCGCTACCTCTGCCTCCCTGCCCGAGAACAAAGTAAAACTGTCCGTCGAACTCGACGACACCGAGATGAATGCTGCAATCGATAAAGCAGTCGTTACTGTTGGTCGTCAAGTCAACATCAAGGGCTTTCGAAAGGGCAAAGTGCCCCGCAACGTGCTCGTTGCACACCTGGGCGGTCCAGCGGCTTTGCGTGGTGAAGCGATTCGTGAATCGATGCCCGACTTTTACGCTCACGCTGTAGTCGAGGCGGGCATTGATCCGATTGGTCAACCCGACATTGAAATCACTGGTGGAGAAGATGAGGGCACACTTTCTTTCGAGTGCACCGTTGAGATCCGCCCCGAGGTCAAAGTCTCGGGGTACCAAAAGTTGCGGGTGACGCTCTCTTCGCCCTTGGTGACCCCCGATGAAATTGACGCCCAAATCAATCGCTACCTCGAAACCGACGCAGTGTTGAAAGACGTTGAGCGACCCATCGTGACCGGCGACATGGTGACGATGGACGTGAAGGCGGAGCAGGTAGGTGTTGAGGGTGTTGAGCCCTTTGACGTATCGGACTTTATGTACGCGGTGGGCTCAAACTCTCTGGCGCCCGAGACCGACGGACTGATAGTCGGCATGAAGGCGGGCGAAGAGTTGCGCTTTGCCTCCAGCCAACCGGGGGGATTGCAGGTCGCCTACGTCATTCAGCTAAAGGCCGTCAAGGAACGCGAACTACCAAAGCTGGACGATGAATGGGTCAAGGAGAACACCGAGTGGGTGAGCGTCGAGGAGATGCGCACCACCATCCAAGACCAGATGCAGCGCATGCGCGTTATGGAGGCCCAGATGGGTAAGCGAGAGGCGATTTCCAATGCTGTCGCTGAGCTCGTCGCCGAAAACGAATGCCCCGCCTCTTTGCTCGACGGCGAGACGAATGAGCGACTCCACGACCTTGGGCACCGCCTGTCCTCCCAGAACTTCACGATCGAGACCTTCTTGCAAGCCACTGGTCAATCGGCTGAGCAATTGATTGAGGTATTTCGCGCGGACGCCCTAAGGGCCGTGCGTTCGGACTTGGCGCTGCGAGCCATTGTCAAGGCCGAAAAGCTCGAAGCCAGTGACGAGGAAATTGAAGAGGAACTGGTGAAAACCGCTCTGTCAATGAATGTTAAGGCGGATGTCTTGCGCGAGAATCTCTACGATTCCGGGCGCCAAGTTTCCTTTCAGGCCGAGGTCGCCAAGGTCAAGGCCCAAAAGTGGCTCGAAGAGCGCGTGGTGTACGTAGACCCTGAAGGGGTGGAGATAAACAAGGAATTATTGGAAGCGGATCAGAATGTGGGAGTTGACCTCTAAGGTGGAATCCGTGAACGATAACTACCGCTTTCAGAATTACCTCGTCCCCACCGTCGTCGAGTCCTCGAGCCGAGGCGAGCGTGCCTACGACCTCTACAGTCGCTTACTGCGCGAACGGATCATCTTCATCGGTACCGGAATCGACGACACGATTGCCAACCTCGTTTGCGCCCAGATGCTCTTTCTCGAGAGTGAGGATCCCGAAAAGGACATCAATCTCTACATCAACTCACCCGGCGGCGACATCACGGGTCTCTTCGCGATTTACGACACGATGAAGTACATAAAGCCCGACGTGTCGACTTTCTGCTTCGGTCAAGCGGCCTCGGCCGCGGCGGTCTTGCTCGCGGCGGGAACCAAGGGCAAGCGTTATGCGCTCCCACACTCGCGCGTCCTCTTGCACCAGCCATGGGGTGGAGTAGGCGGGCAGGCCTCCGACATCGAAATTCAAGCCCGAGAGATTTTGCGCATGAAAGACATTTTGAATGAGATGCTGGCCCAAGACACCGGTCAGACCGTTGAGCGCATCACGCAAGACACCGACCGTGACTACATCTTGGAGGCCAAGGACGCCGTGGAATACGGAATTATCGACGAGGTCATAACCCAACGCCCCTAATCCCCATTTTTGGGGTGCTTGTCTCCTAGGATTGAAAACGGCGGAGGTCGTGTCGGAGGACTGAAGTGGCAAAGTTTGGCGAAAACAACGAACTCTTAAAGTGCAATTTCTGCTCTAAGGGGCAAAAAGCAGTTCTAAAACTAATTGCGGGCCCTGGGGTCTACATCTGTAACGAGTGCATTGACCTGTGCAATGAAATCATTGCCGACGAGTTAGGCGACCGACCAGAATTCGTTCTAAACGAACTCCCCACCCCACGTGAGGTCTCCTCCTTTCTTGACGAATTTGTAATTGGCCAGGACGAAGCGAAGAAGACTCTCGCGGTTGCGGTCTATAACCACTACAAGCGCATCCAGACCGGACCACTCCACGACGACGATGTCGAAGTAGCGAAGTCCAACGTGCTGATGCTCGGGCCGACGGGCTGTGGCAAAACTTTCCTGGCCCAGACCTTGGCCCGCATGCTCAATGTGCCCTTCGCTATCGCCGACGCCACCGCACTAACTGAAGCTGGTTACGTTGGTGAAGATGTTGAGAACATTCTGTTAAAGCTTCTCAGCGCCGCCGACTATGACGTAAAGCGCGCTGAGCGAGGCATCATCTACATCGACGAAATCGACAAGATTGCCCGAAAGTCAGAGAATCCCTCAATCACTCGCGACGTGTCCGGCGAGGGAGTGCAACAAGCACTTCTAAAGATTCTTGAAGGTACGGTGGCGAGTGTTCCCCCACAGGGAGGGCGCAAGCACCCTCACCAAGAGTTCATCACCCTTGACACTAAGAACATTCTCTTTATTTGCGGCGGAGCCTTTGCCGGTCTCGAACAGATCGTCGAACGTCGCCTGGGCAAGAAATCAATGGGCTTCAACCAGCCCGTGACATTGAAGAGCTCGGGCGATATCGAACTCTTCAAGAACGTCTTGCCCGAAGACCTGACGAAGTTCGGTCTCATCCCCGAGTTCATTGGGCGACTCCCCATCGTGGCGGCCGTTCAGCAGCTTGATCGTGACATGTTGATTTCAATCCTCACTGAGCCTAAAAATTCCCTCGTTCGCCAATTTCAGCAGGTACTGGCCATGGATGGGGTGGAGTTGAGTTTTGAAACCGACGCCCTCGAGGCGATTGCCGACCTCGCGATCGAACGAGGAACGGGCGCTCGCGGACTGCGGTCGATTCTCGAACAGGTTCTCCTTGAGCCCATGTATGACGTGCCAGGACGCAGCGATGTGGCTAAGTGTGTTGTGACCGCCGCTGCAGTTCGTGGTGAGAGCGCCGCTACCTACGAGTTGCGTAAAGCTACTCGCACGCGCCGCGCTAGCTAACTTCGTGCGATTTCGAAATTACGACGAGGCTCTGGGTTGGCTCGAGAAACACGTCGACTTTGAACGGATTGCTCCAAATCACGCCGACATTCCGACCCTTGAACCGGTTCGAAACTTTCTGGCCGCGGTGGCCGAGCCGCAGTTGGACTATCCGTGCGTCCACATCACCGGGACGAATGGGAAGGGAACTACGACCACACTCACTAGCGCCCTCCTACATGCAACGGGTCTTCGTGTGGGCACCTTCACCAGTCCCGATTTGCACGCGATTAACGAGCGCATCGCCGTCAACGGTGAGCCAATTGGTGACCGTGACCTCATTACCCTGTTGGAACGACTCAGCGATATTGAAGAGTCGACCAGCATCATCTTGACCCGCTTCGAATTGTTGACCGCTGGAGCGTTTTTGCACTTCTCCGACGAGGGGGTCGATGTAGCTGTTATCGAAGTGGGCCTGGGCGGAACATGGGATTCCACGAATGTCATTAATTCAGATGTCGCAGTTATTACCAACGTCGACCTCGATCACGTGGCCGTCCTTGGTACGACCGTTACCGCAATCGCCACCGACAAAGTCGGCATCTTCCGAGGCGAGGGGGTCGCGGTTGTGGGCACGACCAACGCCATGGTGGTAGAGGTGGCGACCGCGAAGGCGCAATCACTCGGGGCAACCTTATGGTTGGCCGAAGAGCAGTTCGCACTCGTAGCCAATGATCTGGCGGTTGGTGGGCGGCTCATCACTGTGCGCACACCCTTTGCGACCTACGAGGAGGTGTTGCTCTCACTTCACGGAATTCACCAGGGGGCGAATGCCGCCACCGCCATCGCCGCTTCGGAGGCCTTCTTGGGTCGCGAATTGGGCGAAGAGTTGGTGCGCACCGTGTTGGCGGAAGCGAAGATGCCCGGACGGATGGAGTTGCTATCGCGCGCACCAATGATAGTTATCGATGGTGCACATAATCCGGCGGGTATGCGTGCTTTAGCGGCTACCCTCGACGGAGCCTTTCACGTGACCGGAGAACGACGTTGCGTTATTGGCATGCTGCACGGCCGAGAGGTCGGTGAGATGATCAAGCCATTATTGAACCTCGGTTTTAGTGAGTTTCACGTCTGCGCCCCCGACTCGCCGCGAGCAATGCCGGCCGCGACGGTGGCGTCTGCGCTTCGTGAAGCGGGTGAAACGGTCGTTGAACACACAAGTTCACTTCGCGCGCTGGCCCAAGCGCGCGAACACTCCACCGACGAAGACCTCATAGTGGTATGTGGATCGCTCTATTTGATAGCCGAGGTCAGGGGAGAGCTCCTCTCAATTCCCTCGAGGCACCTGCGCTTCACCGAGTAGCATTAGCAATCGTGAATCGCACCTTTATTATTGTCAAGCCCGATGGCGTCCGCCGTGGACTGGTCGGAGAGGTCCTCAATCGTTTTGAGCAACGAGGAATCGTAATTGTGGCGGCCCAGTTGCGCACTATTGAAACCAATACCGCCAAAATGCACTACGCCGAGCATGCCGAAAAGCCTTTTTTTGCTGGGCTCGTCGAGTTCATTACCTCTGGACCGTCCCTCCTTGCGGTCCTCGAAGGCCCTCAGGACACCTGGAAAATTGTGCGCACCATGATTGGCGCCACAAATCCCGCGGAAAGTGCCCCCGGTACGATTCGGGGAGATTTGGCTGTTGAAATGGGCGAGAACATCATCCACGGCTCAGACTCGGCGGAGTCAGCTCAACGTGAAATCGCCCTATTTTTCCCCAACCAGCAATAAATATTTAGCCGGCTGGGAGCCAGTTACTTCGCCTAACCTTGTAGTGCGGAGGGTAGTTTGAGTCCCCAATTGAGGTTTTATGGCTGATCGTTCATTTTCATTTTTAGGTCGCGACATGGCTGTCGACCTGGGCACCGCCAATACCTTGGTCTACGTTCGCGGTCGCGGCATTGTTTTGAATGAGCCCTCGGTAGTAGCGATTGATACCAAGGACAACAAGCCGATTGCCGTTGGGGCTGAGGCCAAGCGAATGGTTGGACGTACGCCGGGAAACATCAAGGCAATTCGACCACTGAAAGATGGCGTTATTGCAGACTTCGACATTTGTGAAAAAATGTTGAGGTACTTCATCTTGCGAGTCCACCAGCGTCGCTTCGCTAAACCCCGCATGATCATCTGTGTTCCGTCGGGAATCACCGGCGTTGAACAGCGCGCCGTTATTGAAGCTGCGGAGTTTGCCGGAGCGCGTCGGGCGTACATCATTGAAGAGCCCATGGCCGCCGCTATCGGAGCGGGTATGCCAATCCACGAGCCATCGGGAAACATGGTGGTGGACATCGGGGGAGGAACTACTGAAGTCGCGGTGATTTCCCTGGGTGGCATTGTGGAAAGTGAGTCGATTCGCGTCGGCGGTGACGAGCTCGATGAGGCAATTATCAAGTACGTCAACAAAGAATTCAGTTTGGCAATCGGAGAGCGATCGGCCGAAGAGTTGAAAATCGCTCTCGGATCGGCGTACCCGCTTCAAGAGGAGGCCCGCGCTGAAATCCGCGGCCGTGACCTGCAGTCGGGTTTGCCAAAGACCGTCGTTGTTACTACGGAGCAGATTCGCCTCGCCCTTGATGGCCCCATCGTCGCTATTGTCGACGCGATCAAGGCAACTATGGACCGAACACCTCCGGAACTAGCCTCAGACTTGGCTCAAACGGGTGTCGTACTGACCGGTGGCGGCGCCTTGTTGACCGGTATTGCGGCTCGCTTACAAGCCGAAACCGGAATGCCCTTTCGCGTTGCCGATGATCCGCTCTACTGCGTTGCCATGGGTAGCGGGGCGTGCCTCGAGGAGATGGATCTCTTCGCGCGCATGTTGAAGTCTTCGCCATCAAGGTAGTTCAGCGTGCCCCTTCGCCGGTCAACTCGACGAAACCTGACCCTGCTATCGGGTCTCGGAGCGACATTGATTGGACTGCAGATTTCAGTGGGGGCGGTCTCGGGACTTCGCACAATTGCCAACGGAGCAGTCTCGCCCTTCGCGGCAGCGATTCGATTCATCGCAGTTCCGGTGGGTCACGCCTTCTCGGGTTCTTTTAGTTACTCGAGCTTGGTACAGCAAAATCAGCTATTACGTTACGAACTAGGGCAGGCCCAGCTAAGGCTAAACGAGTCGCACGCGTTTCAACTAAAGATGGCACAAATTAGCAGTGAGCTGAACATTCCATTCGTGGGGAGTCTCCCAACCGTGGCGGCTCAAGTTTCGAGTTTTGCTCCGACCTCCTTCGCCGCGAC
>CAIKZX010000121.1 GCA_903832015.1 uncultured Actinomycetes bacterium | reverse complement strand
CTCGTCGCCCCCGCGATAGAGACGAATCTTTTCACCTGCGAGTCCATCGGTAAAGAGGTTCTTAGCGTGACGTGAGGCGTTCTTGGCAATGACCGCGTTGGCCGCGTCGAGAATTGTTTGAGTCGAGCGAAAGTTCTGCTCAAGCAAGACAACGTCGGCATCGGGGAATCGCTCCTCAAACTCCAGAATGTTTCGTACGTCAGCGGCACGAAACCGATAAATGGACTGGTCGGAGTCGCCCACCACACAAAGATTGCGGTGACGATCGGCCAATAGCATCACGAGCGCATTTTGTACTCCGTTGGTGTCTTGGAACTCATCAACCAGCAGGTACTTGAATCGATCTTGATAGGAATTCAGCACCGCCTCATCCGAGCGAAGCATCGCCACGGCGTTGAGCAAAAGGTCATCAAAATCCATGGCGTTGGCCAATTTCAAACGCTTCTGGTACTCCGCATAGATCTGCGCGTTGCGCTTGCGGTGAGGGTCATCCCCATAGCCCCCCGCGGCGTAGCCATCGGGACTCAGCATCTCATTTTTAGCCGCGGAGATTGCGGCCGAAACCGAGCGCGGTGAAATGCGCTTGGTGTCGATGTTCATCTCTTTCATGATGCGTTCGACCGCCGTTTCCGCATCACCCGCGTCATAGATCGTGAAGCCCCGTTCGTATCCCAAGACTTCAGCGTGCGAGCGCAACATGCGCAAGCAGGCCGAGTGGAAGGTTGAGACCCACATGCGGTTGGCCTCAGGGCCGACCAAATCAACCACTCGACGGCGCATCTCATCGGCCGCCTTGTTAGTAAAGGTAATGGCCATGATCTCGTGGGGACGGGCATCAGCAGTGGCGAGTAGGTGAGCAATGCGTCGAGTCAATACTCGGGTTTTGCCCGATCCGGCCCCCGCC
Organism: uncultured Actinomycetes bacterium; assembly: GCA_903832015.1. Lineage (GTDB taxonomy): Bacteria > Actinomycetota > Acidimicrobiia > Acidimicrobiales > RAAP-2 > RAAP-2. Next base: position 5,804 of record CAIKZX010000121.1, on the reverse strand, counting down.
ACCACGAGGAGTGGTCCGCCTCGTTGAATAACCGCTTGCCGTTGTGGTTCGGTAAGTCCGTCTAGTAACGAAAGTGGGTCGCTCTCAAGTTTTGAACTGAGGGGCGCGTTATCCCAGAGCGAGTCGTCGAAATTTGAGGCGGGACTCATTCCCACTCGATCGTGCCCGGTGGCTTTGAAGTCACGTCGAGGGCGACTCGGTTAACCCCATGAACCTCTCGAATAAGTCGATTAGCAATAGTTTCAATCAGCTCGTAGGGAAGGCGAGCCCAGTCGGCGGTCATGGCGTCATCGCTGGTGACCGCTCGAATAATGATTGGGTACTCGTAGGTTCGACCATCTCCCATAACCCCCACGGTACGCACCGCCGGTAACACGGCAAAACTTTGCCAGAGTTCTCGGTACAAACCAGCCTTCTTAATCTCATCAACAACGACCGCGTCGGCATTTCGCAAGATCTCGGCGCGCTCGGGGGTAACTTCGCCAATAATGCGGACACCGAGGCCCGGTCCAGGAAAGGGCTGGCGCCAAATGATTGAATCGGGTAACCCAAGCTGCGAACCCACCGCTCGCACCTCATCTTTAAAAAGTGAACGCAATGGTTCGATGAGTTCAAAAGAGAGATCGTCGGGTAGCCCGCCAACGTTGTGGTGGCTTTTGATGTTGGCGGCGTGGCCTTCGCCAGACTCAATCACGTCAGGGTACAGGGTTCCTTGCACCAAGAACCGTGGGCCATCACCCTGCTCAGTGAGTTCACGAGCGACCTCTTCAAAAATCCGGATGAACAACTCACCAATGATCTTTCGCTTCGTTTCGGGTTCGGTCACTCCCGCCAAGGCGGTAAAGAATCGATCCTTAGCCTTAACGTGAATCAACTCCACACCAAACTGTTTGGTGAAGGTCGCTTCAATTTGCTCACCCTCGTTCAGTCGCATCAAACCGGTATCAACAAATACGCAGGTGAGTTGGGCGCCAATGGCTGAGGTGACTAGGGCGGCGGCCACCGCAGAGTCAACTCCCCCACTCAGGGCACAGAGCACTCGTTCGGAGCCAACCTGTTCTCGAATGAGAGCCACTTGGGCATCGATAATTGATTCATTTGTCCACTCAGCGCTGAGACCGGCTTGGAGGTACAGAAAATTTTGGATTAGCTGTTGCCCAAATTCGGAGTGCGCGACCTCCGGGTGAAATTGAACTGCAAAGAGCTTCCGCGCCGGGTTCTCCATCACCGCAATTGGCGCTCCCGGTGTCGAAGCACTCACCCCAAAGCCCTGGGGCGCCTTGGTAATCGCGTCCCCGTGGCTCATCCAGCAACTCTTCTCGTTGTCCCAGCCATTGAACAGGACCGAATCACCCACTCGAGTGAGCTCGGTGCGGCCATACTCAGCCCCACCGGTCTTAGCGACCTCGCCACCCAATTGCTGAGCCATCAGTTGAGCGCCGTAGCAAATCCCAAGTATCGGAATACCGAGCTCGTAGATTTCTGGATCGAGCGACGGTGCGGGAGTTTCGTACACCGACTTTGGCCCACCGGACAAGATGATGGCACCGGGATTCTTCTGACGAACCGCTTCAGCGGTGATTGTCGACGGCACTATCTCCGAATAGACGTGGGCCTCACGGACTCGGCGAGCTATGAGTTGGGCGTACTGGGCGCCAAAATCAACTACCAGAACACTCTGGTTCAATGGCCCATGCCTACGCCCTGAGAGCGCTGCAACTGTTTGCCCTCAGTCTGAAGTGATGGGGCCAACATGATCTCGGCCTTTTGAAATTCCTTCAAGGTCTCGTAACCACAGGTCGCCATTGAGGTGCGCAGTGCGCCAAAAAGATTAAGCCGGCCATCGTTTTCGTGAGCGGGACCCACGAGCACCTCTTCGAGGGTGCCGCGAATTTTTGTGCGAACTCGAGTTCCGCGAGGCAACGTCGGGTGAAAAGTCGCCATGCCCCAGTGAAATCCGTGGGCCGGAGCCTCCACCGCGCTGGTGAGGGGTGAACCAATCATGACCGCGTCGGCACCACAAGCGATGGCTTTAGCGATGTCGCCGCCCTTGCTCATACCACCGTCGGCAATCACGTGAACGTAGACGCCCGTCTCGTCGAGGTGGCGCATACGAGCACCCGCCACGTCCGCAATTGCGGTGGCTTGGGGCACTCCAATACCGAGTACCGCACGTGAGGTGCACGCGTTACCCGGGCCCACACCCACCAAGACACCAGCGGCACCAGTGCGCATCAGGTGCAGTGCCGCTTGGTAACTAGCGGTTCCACCCACAATCACGGGAAGTTCAAAGTCGCGAATGAATTTCTTTAGGTTTAGGGGCTCGGAGGTCTGTGAAACATGCTCGGCGGAAACGACAGTTCCTTGAATGACCAGAATGTCGAGACCAGCGTCAAGAATTGTCTTGGCCATCCACTCAGTTCGTGCTGGCGTTACTGCGGCGGCCGTGCGGATACCGGCGGCCTTCATCTGGCGAATTCTCTCGCCCACTAGCTCGAGCTTCACTGGCTCGAGATACATCTGCTGCATTCGAACCGTGGCCTTGTCGTCATCGAGTTCCATGATCTCTTCAAAGAGCGGAGTGGGGTCTTCGTAACGAGTCCACAGACCTTCGAGATTGAGAACACCTAAACCACCCAGACGACCCATTGCGATTGCGGTGTCGGGAGAAATCGCCCCATCCATCGCCGACCCGAGCACGGGCAGCTCAAACTTGTACGCGTCAATTTGCCAAGAGATATCAACATCTTCAGGGTCGCGCGTTCTGCGAGAAGGCACAATCGCAATATCGTCGAAACCGTACGCCTGACGAGCCGATTTAAAGATTCCGATTTCTACTTCAGCCATTTAGTCCTCTCCAAAGCACCGCCAAGTGGTGGTTTGTCTTTCTAATCTATCCGCTAAAAACTGGTGTTTTTGCGGCGCCCCGGGGGCGTGGCCCGTAGAATGGGTGCGGCCGATTCGGTCACCCGCCCAACTCTTGGAGTCAACATGAAATCACTCGCGCGCTTTTCCGTTCGTCGTCGCTGGATCGTCCTCATTTTCTGGGTGGTGGCTTTCGTTGGCTTCAACATGGCCTCCCAGTCACTCGGTTCCGCCTATTCCAACTCTTTTTCACTCCCCGGGAGTGACTCGACTCGTGGCCTAGCCCTTCTCGAAAAAGCCTTTCCGAGTACCAGTGGTGATGTGGACCATATTGTGTATCACGCACTAAACGGTCAAACAATTGCCCAAGAAAAAGCGGCCATTGAGGCCAACCTCGCCAAGGTTGGTGGTGAACCTACGGTGGGAACGGTTGTCTCCCCCTTTACGCCAAGAACTCACCAAATCAGCGCCGATGGCACGATCGCCTACGCCACCGTCTACTTCACCAAGAGCGGCTTCACCCTCAAGCCCGCTCAAGTGGCCGCGGTGATGACCACCGCCGCCGCGGTATCGAGTAAGTCGCTAACGGTTGACTTCGGCGGTAACGCCTTCGGTCAGTCCGGCGCTAAGTCGGGATCAACCAACGAGGTCTACGGACTCTTGGCCACGTTAGTTATTTTGCTATTGGCCTTCGGTTCACTCTTGGCCGCCCTGCTCCCTCTCGGTGTGGCCCTCTTCGCCATCGGCATCGCCACCGCCGTAACGGTCCTGCTCAGTCATGGCATCAACATCGCCGACTTCGCCCCGATTCTCGGGTCCTTAATCGGGCTCGGTGTGGGTATTGACTACGCCCTGTTCATCGTGACGAGAACTCGGCAGGAAATCAAGAAGGGCGCCACATACGAAGAGGCGATTGTCACCGCAATGAACACTTCCGGCCGCGCCGTGATGTTCGCTGGCTCCACCGTCGTTGTAGCCCTATTGGGAATGTTGATCTTGCGTCTCGGGTTCCTCAATGGCGTGGCTATTTCGGCCTCCCTCACGGTTCTTATCACCATGGTGGCCTCACTCACCCTGCTTCCCGCCCTCCTGGGATTTCAAAAGAACCGAGTCTTGAGTCGTCGTGAGCGTAAAGCGCTTCAAACAGCCGGCGCCACCGGTGACATCGAGTCATCTAGGTGGCACAATTGGGCTAAGACGGTTGCGAAGCGTCCGCGGGTGCTTTCCCTCTTGGCCATTCTCGTTATGGCCGCCGTGACAATCCCCTACTTCTCGCTTCACCTAGGGAACGCCGATCAAGGAACCAATCCCGCTACTTCAACTACTCGCCACGCCTACGACCTACTGAGTGAAGGTTTCGGCGCTGGTTTCAATGGTGACCTATCAGTTGTGGCCGCCATAAACACCACCGCCGACCTCAACACGATGCAGTCACTCGACGCATCCCTGAAGGGCCAAGCCGACGTGTTTGCCGTCAGCCCCGTGCAATTGAGCCAGGACCACTCAGTCGCGATCATTTCAGTCGTAGCTAAGTCCAGCCCTCAGGACACCCGCACCACCGACCTCATTGATTCAATTCGCTCTAAGTACATCCCTGCAGTAAATATGTCGAATACTCAGATCAACGTCACCGGCACCACCGCCATCTACCAAGACTTCTCCACCACCTTGAGCTCAAAGATTCCTGGATTCATTGGCATCATCGTGTTGCTGGGTTCGTTGCTCTTGATGGTAGCCTTCCGATCAATCATCATTCCGCTGGTCGCAGCCTTGATGAATCTCTTAGCGGCCGCTGCGGCCTTCGGAGTTGTTGTGGCCGTCTTCCAATGGGGCTGGGGTGCATCAATCCTCGGCGCCGGAACTGGACCGGTGGAGCCATTTTTACCCGTCATCATGATTGCAATCCTCTTCGGACTTTCGATGGACTACCAGGTGTTTTTGGTCTCACGGATGCACGAAGAATGGATTCACACCAACGACAATCAACTAGCTATCGAGCGGGGTCAGGCTAATACTGGCCGAATTATTACAGCTGCCGCACTCATCATGATCTCGGTCTTTGTCTCCTTCGCCTTCGGTGGACAACGCGTTATCGATGAATTCGGAATCGGGCTCGGTGGTGCGGTCCTACTTGACGCATTTGTTATTCGCACCGTTCTTGTTCCGGCTCTCATGCACTACATAGGCAAGGCCAACTGGTTCATGCCTAAGTGGCTTGACAAGGTCGTCCCCCATGTCGCCGTCGACGCCGCCTCTTAGGTCTTAGCAAAACGCCCCCTTTCGGTTTACGAGCCGAAAGGGGGCGTTTTGCTAAATGAACACAAAGCCCGATTCGCAGAAGCGACGTTACATCATGCCGCCCATACCGCCCATGTCTGGAGCGCCGGCACCGGCTGCTTCAGGCTTGTCAGCAACAATTGCTTCGGTCGTGAGCAGAAGCGCCGCAATGGATGCAGCATTCTGCAGAGCCGAGCGGGTTACTTTAGCGGGGTCAATGACTCCAGCCTTAACTAGGTCGACCAGTTCTCCGGTCGCGGCGTTAAGTCCAATTGAACCCTTGGCGTCAGCAACTTCACGGACCTTAACTGCGCCTTCAAAGCCGGCGTTAGCGGCGATGTGACGAAGTGGTGCGTCGAGAGCCTTAGCGACGATGCTCGCCCCCGTTGCCTCATCACCAGTCAGGGTTTCAATTAGCTTTTCAACCGATGCGCGAGCACGCACGAGAGCAGTTCCACCACCAGCGACAATTCCTTCGTCGATGGCGGCTCGAGTTGCGCTCAGGGCGTCCTCGATGCGGTGCTTCTTCTCCTTCAACTCAATTTCAGTTGCGGCACCAACCTTGACAATTGCTACGCCACCGGCGAGCTTGGCGAGACGCTCTTGTAGCTTTTCGCGGTCCCAGTCCGAATCAGTGTCTTCAATTTCACGCTTGAGCTGAG
>CAIKZX010000120.1 GCA_903832015.1 uncultured Actinomycetes bacterium | reverse complement strand
TTGATGAGATCGGGGATGCAGAGGACCTCCCCTAGCGCAATCTCAGCCCTCGATTGTCCCGTGGCCACTTCGTGGTTGTAGGCAGCCATATCAGCCGCTGAAACCGTCTCGCACTTCGACTCAAGCGGGGCGCTACCGAGAGAATGGAGAGCGACGTAGGCCGTCATGAGTTTCGTCAGGCTCGCAATCGGAGCGGGTTTAGCTGGGGGAAAATACCCCAGGTGCAGCGATGGAATTGATAGCCCGAAAGACATCGCTCGTGGGAGTGCAGGAAATTTCTGGGGTGTGAAAACTAGGGGCTTGATGGTGACAACTTTCACCTTCGCGACAGGCAGCGCTTCGCTCAAAGTCAGGGCCGAAATGAGGACTACCGCAATCGAGAGGCCGATAAGGCCTCCGGCCAAACGGTAGAAGAGGCCTCGTGTTGGACGATTAATGGAGCGTACTTTTCCCATCGATTACGAGTTTTCGTTTTCGTACTGCTCAGGGGTCATCATTACTTTGCGCGCCTTCGACCCATCACCCGGGGCCACGATGCCTTCTTCTTCGAGCTGGTCCATAATCCGACCAGCTCGCGCAAAGCCAATGCGAAGTTTGCGCTGCAACATCGAGGTTGAGCCCGATTGGGTGGAAAGAACTATCTCTCGAGCCTTCTGTAGTACCACTTCATCGTCGCTGTCGGCAACCGCTCCACTCACCGCGATGCCTTGTTTTTCGCTCGGCAGGTCAGCGGCCACGATGGTTTCGGGGCGACCGCCCTGAGCCTTCCACGCCGTGACAACCTTTCGGACTTCTTCCTCTGAGACCCATGGCGACTGGATTCTTCTGGCCACATTGGACGACGCTGTTATCAACAGCATGTCGCCCTTGCCAATCAATCGTTCGGCACCGGCTTGATCCAAAATAACTCGGGAGTCCGCCAAAGAGGAGACCGCGAACGCCATTCGTGATGGCACGTTGGCTTTGATGACGCCGGTAATAACGTCAACTGAGGGGCGTTGAGTGGCGAGTACTAAGTGAATGCCAACAGCACGCGCCATTTGCGCGATACGAACGACGGAGTCTTCGACGTCTCGAGCCGCCACCATCATCAAGTCATTCAACTCATCAACCACGATGACGATGTAAGGCAACTCAAGCGCCGCTTCGGGTGCGGGCACTCCTGAATCAAGCCCCGTGGTCCGCTCAATAATGTCGCCCACCTCGTGTGCCGAGGTTCGTTTAGCCGCAATCTCACCCCGCTCGACCATTTGGTGATAACTAGTGATATCGCGTGCACCGTGTTCGGCCAACAGGTCATATCTGCTTTCCATCTCCTTAACGGCCCAGTTAAGAATATTGGCGGCCTTGCGTGGATCCACCACAACTGGCGAAAGCAAGTGCGGCAAGTCATTGTATTGACCCAGTTCAACCCGCTTCGGGTCAATAAGAACCAGTCGCAGTTGATCAGGGGTGGCGCGCATGACCAATCCGGTTATTAGCGAGTTGATGCAAGAACTCTTACCGGCGCCGGTGGCTCCCGAGATAAGGACGTGTGGCATTTCGCCCAGGTTCACCATGACGGTCTTGCCCGAGATGTCTCGTCCGAGCGGAACATCGAGTGCGTGATGAGCCGCAAGCGCTTCGGGTGAACCCATCACGTCACCCAGCGCCACCAAGGAACGATTGCGGTTCGGCACTTCAATACCAATGGCTGAGCGTCCCGGGATTGGAGCCAAAATGCGTACATCCGGTGAAGCCATGGCGTAGGCGATGTCTTTATTCAAAGAGGTGATCTTGGCAACCTTTACACCTGGCCCAATTTCGAGTTCGAAACGCGTGACGGCCGGTCCAACGGTGTAGCCAACCAAGGTGGTCTCAACGCCATGGGCGTTCAAGGCTTCTACCAAGGCCTCCCCCGCTTCATCGATGGCCGAACGATCAGTCTTAGTGTCCTTGGTCTTGGTGAGCAGCGACAGGGGAGGTAATTCCCAAGCGTCGGGCCTAGTTGGCACCTTCGCCCGAAGTGGCGTCGTATCTACGACATCTTCAGAATCGTCCTCAATGACCTCGTCATCGTCGAAAATGAAGCTTTCCGAGGAAGGCTCTTCTGCGGTTATTTCTTCTTCGTAATCTGCTTCATCTAGGACTTCCTCCTCCTCTTCCTCTTCGTCAATAAGGTGATCCTCCAGGGCGTCGCTGTCATCAGGCTCGTCCTCATGTTCCTCGTCATCTCGAGTTGTCTCTCGGTCAGTGCGAGCGGCCATAGTGGCGCGGAAAGTCCGCCAGAAGTAGCGGAAGCCGCGACCGATCGAAAACAGCAAGGTGCGAAGGCCTATTCCCGTGAGGACCATTGACGCCACGACCATTACCGCCACCAGAGTTACGTATCCCCCAATTACGCCAACGGTCTGCATGAGGGCATTGCCAATCGCCACTCCCAAGAAACCGCCCGCACTGGCGATAACTGGGAGGTGGGCTGAGAACGTGGGGTGTCCAGCCGAGAGGTCGCCTAAGCCACTCACTCCAACCAGTCCGAGGCCCAATCCCCAGCTGAGCCGTGAACCGTCAATCTCAATTTTGTTCCACACCAACAGGACCCCGAGCACCAAGAGGGCTAATGGCACCACCAGCTTGGAAATTCCTACGGCGTCCGCAAGAACTCGCGAAAGGCTCTGGCCGATTGGTCCGAGCACCGAAAATTGTGCCAAGAGGGCGAAAATACCTATGACGAATAACAGGACAATGTAAATGTCGCGTTGGTGGCGCGTCCACAGGCTCTCGCGCTCGGATTGCTCGCGAGTTGGTTTTTTCTTAGGCACGCTCTTTTTGGCTGGCGCCTTTTTTCCTCTGGTATTTGCCACGACTCTCCAATTTACTTAACTTTTGTTCGGAATAACGCCTTTCGTCCTAATGTTGTGGGGTGAGCGTTTCCCCAGATTCCAGTTCAATCTCCCTCGCCGAACGTGTCGGGGGCAGCGCCGCCGTGGCGACCGTCTTATCGGTCGAAACACTCTCTCCCTCCCTCGCCGCCGTGACCATGTCCGTCCCTGACGTTTCCATCGGGGGCGTTCCCGGAAACGACGTCATGATCTCCTTTATGCGGCCTTCGGGGACGCTGGCGCGAAGAAGGTTCTCGATTCGCAGTATTGACCCCGAGTCCAAGACACTCACTTTTTGGGTCACTACCCATCACGAGGGTCTCGCTTCGGAATGGCTTCGAAACGCCTCGCCCGGCGCGACAACGGACCTCATCGGGCCGCGGGGGAAAATTGCGCTCGACCCAATGGCCGACTGGTATCTATTTGTCGGTGACATTTCTGCTTTGGGGGCCTTTTATAACTTGGCGGACGCAATCGAAGTTCCCGGTAAGGCAATTTTTATAGTTGAAGTTCCCACCGCTCAGGACATAGTCACTCCCGCCTTTTCCGAAGGTCTAGGAGTTACTGGCATTTTTATCGAGCGCCAAGACCGTTCTCCAAATGACCCCGAGGGATTGCTGCGAGGACTAGCGGCTTTTGAGTTCCCTCCAGGTGAAGGTCACGTCTACCTCTTTGGAGAATTCCATCAAATTAATGCGTTGAAGTTAGCGCTCCTCGACCGAGGCGTGGAACTGGCGCACATTTCGATGAAGGCATTTTGGCGCACTGGACGCGAGAACCAGGACTACGGCGAACCAGACAAAAGTTTAGGTAGTTAGAAGACGACAATCGCTGGCAGCAAGACGGGCTGGCGACGAAAGCGTTGCCCAAGAAGTCGACCCGCGCATCGTTGGGCCACTCTATTGAGGGCCTCCGAGTCTCGCTCGCCCTCTCGAAGGGCCTCGGTAAGAGCGGAGCGGACTTCGTTAGTGATGACTTGCTGAACACTTCGATCACCACCGCCTTCAAACCAACCACGGGTAGTAATAGTGACCTCGTGCACAATCTCTCCGCGCTCGCCGTCGATACCGGCTGAAATCATTAGGACGCCGTACTCGGCCAACATCCGACGCTCTTCCAATGGTCTTTCATCGAGGTCGCCCGAGCCACCGTCGATGTAGTGAAATCCGGCTGGAATCTGTCCCACGCGGCGAATTCCCTTATCGCTCACTTCAATCTGATCCCCATCTTCGCAAACCAGGATGTGGGAACGATTAAGACCCATCGATTCAGCGAGTGCTGCGTGCTGAATCATGTGGCGGTATTCCCCGTGCACCGGAACGAAGTTCCTCGGCCGAAGCAGCTGGTGGTAGGTCCGTAATTCACCTTGTCGTGCATGACCCGAAGCGTGGACGTTTTCTTTACCCGAGTGAATGACCTCGGTACCGGTGCGAGAGAGGTCATCAATTACTCGCCCGACGCTCCACTCATTGCCCGGTATGGGGTGCGAACTCAAGATGATGGTGTCTTCGGGCCCTACCTTTAAGAAACGATTATCCCCACGGGACAGTTTCGAAAGAGCCGCCATAGGTTCACCTTGCGCGCCGGTACAAATAACGCACACTTCGCCGGGCTCGTAGCGGTCAATGTTCTCAACATCCACGAAGTCAGCCTTATCAACATGCAGCAAGTTAAGTTTTCGCGCAAGTTTTGCGTTGGCCTCCATCGATCGGCCCATGAGACAGATTTTGCGATTTTGCTCGAGCGCAATATCTACAATCTGCTGAACTCGGTGGATATGGCTCGAAAAGCACGCCACGACCATCCGGCGATCAGAGCGCTCTAAAAACAGTCGCCGGAGTGCGGTGCCTACCGTCGACTCCGAGGGGGTGAACCCTGGTTCTTCAGCGTTTGTTGAGTCACAAAGCAAGAGGGCCACACCCTCATCACCCAATTGCGCCAGGCGTGACACGTCAGTGCGTCGTCCATCAATCGGCGTGAGGTCCAACTTAAAGTCACCCGAGTGGACAATGATGCCCACCTTCGTGTGGAAGGCCAGTGCGTGCGCGCTAGGCACCGAGTGGGTGACGGGAATGAATTCAACCTCGAAGGGCCCAATACGGCGACGTTCGTGGTCAGCAACCTCGATGAAGGTCAAGTCTGCCGACACCTTCGCTTCGCTCAAGCGGTGCTTAGCAAAACCCACCGTCAAAGCCGAGCCGTAGATTGGTACATTGACGTCCTTGACTAGGTAGCGCAAAGCCCCCGTGTGGTCCTCGTGGCCATGGGTCAGCACAATGCCATCAATCTTGTCTTTGCGCTCGATTAACCATCGGAAGTCAGGCAGAATCAAGTCAACCCCGTACATGTTGGGCTCCGGGAACATCAACCCAGCGTCGACTACGACAATTCGACCATCTTGTTCGATAGCCGCGCAGTTTCGACCAATTTCTCCTAGTCCTCCTAAGAAGGTGACTCGTACCTGATCAGCCACGGGAGCTACGAACTTGCGCCAGTATCGAGGCGGCCTGGGCGTCCAGCGTCTCATCACTGGGAGCGTGGGGTAAGCGGCACTGTCCCACGGCGATACCGATGGCGCGCATCATGGCCTTAGAGGGCATGGGATTGGGGTATGTTTCGTTGCCTTCAAACGCACAGCTCGCGGCGAGTCGGTCAGTTATGGCTTGGGCTTCAGCCATTTCACCCTTTTCGAAGGCGGCAATAACCCCTTGGAACTCCGGGCCCGCCCAATGTGAAGCGACCGACACGATACCGGTGGCGCCTTCGGCAAGAAAAGGCAATAACAGGGCGTCATCGCCGCTGTACAAATCAAGCCGGTCTCCGAGTGATTGCTTTACGTGGCGTGCCGTTTCGAGGTCTCCCGATGCATCTTTGAGGGCGACAATATTCGCGTGATCGCGAACCAGAGCCAATGTTGTCTCCCCAGCAATTTTTCGCCCCGTTCGCGAAGGAATGTCGTACAACATCACGGGCAGATCGGTCGCCTCGGCCACCGCGGCTAAGTGGGCTTTTATTCCCGTTTGGTTTGGTCGCGAATAGGCGGGCGTCGTGGCGAGAACGCCTGACACCCTGGTGCCCTTCAGCCGCTTGGTAAGAGCGACGGACTGATGAGTGTTGGCAAAGGTCGAACCGGCGAATACTGGGACTGTGACTTCGTTAGCGATGTGAGTGAACAGTTCGTACTTTTCGTCATCACTGAGTGCTGGGCCCTCACCGGTTGATCCCGCCACAATTAAACCATCGGAACCATTCGCCACAAGAAATCGTACGAGCTCCCCCGCTACGTCAAAATCAATCTCACCTAAGGAATCAAACGGTGTCACCATCGCTGTCAGGACTCGACCGAAGCGGGGTGAACTCATCTGCCCAAGATACCAGTCATCGGCGATTTTGTGCGCCTAACTAAGCAGCGAATCGATGCCATGGACAAATTGTGGTTCAGAACCTATGGTTCGAAGCGCCAACGCCACGCCTTGGACAAACGAAGCTCGATCGAAAGAATCGTGTCTAATGGTTAGACCCTCACCTGGTCCTCCAAAAATAATCTCCTGGTGGGCCACCAGGCCGGGAAGGCGAATCGAGTGAATGCGGACGCCGGCCTCGGTCTCGGCTCCACGGGCTCCCGCCAAGGACTGCCTTTCGGTCATGTCGTTCATCCGTGTCAATCCCGCAGCGGCACGGGCGGTGCCAATGGCTGACGCGGTTGTGAGGGCGGTTCCAGAAGGAGCATCAAGCTTTTTATCGTGGTGAAGCTCAATAATTTCGACCCGCGGAAAATACGGAGCGGCCATCGCCGCAAAACGCTCTGACAGTACCGCACCGAGCGAAAAGTTAGACGCCTGAACAACACCGGTGATGGTTGCGGCTTTCTCCAATTGGGCCGATTCTTCAGGACTCAGTCCGGTCGTTCCGGTCACTAGCGCGACCTTGTTACTGGCGCACCAGAGGCTCAAGGCTGGAATCGCCGAAGCGACCGAAAAATCAACAACGTGAGAGATCTGTGTATCAGAGAGTTCGGCCAAACTTCTGGCCCAACGAGCTCCGTGCAACTCCCGCGGTTCGTGCTCATCAATTAAAGCGACCACCGAAATGTCATCCAGCAGACCTAGTCCTTCGGCCATTGCTTGGCCCATTCGGCCAGCACCGCCATTGATTGCCACACGAATCATGACCCCACCTTAGTTCTGCGTCTTGTGGAAACTCTGATTAATAAAAATGTCGCAGCTACAAGCCAAAGAAATGTGGCCAGAACGGTTGAGGCTAATCCCAATTCAATGTAGGGAGCGTGGTAGTGCCAGTGAATCTGCCACTTCCCCTTAGGCACTCGTGTGGACAGTACGAGTCCATGGCGCGATACCGGCAAGGCTTCCGTTTTGTGGTTTGTGAGATTAAAGGCCGTCACTCGCCAACCGGGAAGGTAGGCCATTGAACGAGTGAGGGTAACCGGTTTGGCTGCGTGCACCACATCAAATTCATCGCCCCAGGCCAGGCTTCGGGTTGACTCCAGCCGCGAACCGCCTACGCGCCCGTCATCAATCAGTCGGGTGGGGACAATGGTTCCTTGAAAATGAAAAATACTTAGCCCTCCGACAGTGCCCGCCAGGCGCCATTGATCAGAAAGCGAAGTGATTGCATCCTGGAACGGAGTGACCAGATCAAAAGAGATCCCAGAAGAGCTGAACACTTTGGCGTCAGCCACCGCGAAGGAGTTGGTCGAGGTAATGCGAACTCCGTACGAACTAATTCCTTGTTGAGAAAAATCGAAATATATGACGCCGCCACTACGACGTCCGTTAATGGCCTGACCGATAAGCCGGGAATGGGTGTTGAACAGTTGGGCACGGAAATGAGAGGCCTGCGACCCAGGGGTGGACA
>CAIKZX010000119.1 GCA_903832015.1 uncultured Actinomycetes bacterium | reverse complement strand
TTCAACCGCATTCACATCGTGCCACCCTGTGTCACCACCAAGGCCGAGGCGGTCGAAGGTCTAGAGCGTTTCGAACGAGCGCTCACGACAATTGACCATTACGCCAAAGCCTGAGTGACTCGAGAGAGTGGTGCGTGGCGCGAACAACGCCAGTGACATTCACCTGAACTCGCCACGGAGTGGCCAGCGAGTGCTCGTGGGGATGGATAAATTCCGCGGGACGGCGCGGGCTAGTGAACTAGGCGACGCCATTGCCTCGGTGCTCACGGAGCATGCGCTCGTGGCCGATCTCCAACCAATGTCCGATGGTGGTGAGGGCTTCACCGATGTCTTCGGTGGCGATATTTTTACCCTCAAGGCCCAGAATCCCTGGGGACGCGAGGGGTCGGTCCCGGTAGTGCGTACTCAACTGGCGGGAGTTGATACGGCGATCTTTGAATTGGCTGAAGTTGTTGGCCGACACCACGTGAGCAACCCAACCCACGAACAAGCCTGGTCGGCGAGCAGCGCTGGTGTGGGCGAAATCATTCTGGCGCTCGGCGCCCTCGGTGTCGAGGAAATTCTTCTGGGATGCGGCGGTTCCGCCACCTCCGACGGTGGACTGGGTTGCTACGACATCCTTACCGCCGCGGGTGGATTGCCCTGCTCGGTGCGGGCGGCCACTGACGTCACCACCGCCTTTCTCGGGGCCCGTCGCTTCGCCACCCAAAAAGGCATCGACCCTCAGCAGCTAAGTGACATTGACACCCGGTTAGAACAAGCGCGGGCGCGGTACCTCGACGAACACGGAATTGACGTAGCCCTGCACGAGCGCACTGGGGCCGCGGGAGGAATCCCGGGTGCCCTCTTCGCCCTCGGGGCCGAGCTTGTTGACGGCTTCACTATGGTCTCCACGCTCACCGCCCTCGAGGAACGAATTCATGCCAGCGCCCTCGTTATCACCGGGGAGGGAAGACTCGACGCCACCAGTCTCGAAGGCAAGGTCACCGCTGGGGTCGCGGCGCTCGCCCACTCGACACCAACCTTGGTCATCTGTGGATCGGCCGAACCCGAAGCGGCCAGTGCTTTTGTCGAGCGGTATCCCAATGCACAAGTACTAAGCCTCGAAGAACGCTTCGGTGCGGCCCGCGCTCGCCAAGAGGTATTGGCCTGCGTGGCCGACGTGGTCTCCGATTACCTCACCTGATGCTCGGAGTACGGCCTACCGACGCGAGAGTGAAACAAACAAATCAGTGAGGAGAGCTCCCTCGTCAATATTGGTTTCGTAGAGTCGCTCCCCCGTTAGGGCCAGCCGTTCCAGCGCCGCCACCGCTGAGCGAAGGCGAGCGTCAACCTCGTTGCTGCGACCGAGCTCAACCAGTGTCGCCATTCGACTCCGGTAGACCTCACTCAGGATACGCAATAAGAAACCAAGTTCTTCCACTCGAAACAAACGCAGCTCGCGTCGTTGACGGCTGTCAATTTGTTCCTTGGATTCGGTACGAATCTTCAGCTCATCGCGGTTGTAGCGCCAGGTGACCAGTTCGTCGGCGTGGTTTTTCTTCAGAATTGCAATTGCGGAATCAATCTCGGCCTGGACCGTCGCGACTAGATCAATCGCGGTGGAGATGTCCCCGTCGATGTTCTCGGGTAATCCTCGCCAGAGGGCGAGGCGAGCCACGACCCCCTGGTCTCGCAAAAAGATACGCGCGCGACGAAGCGAGCCCGAAGCAGAGAGGGCGGCCGCTCGAGCCGATTCAGAATTGGCCCCCTCGTGAATCAACATCTTCTCAAGGTCATCTGGACTCAGCGAGCGGAGTCGAATCAGTACGCACCGAGATTCAATCGTGACTAATTCTTCGGGGAGGGAGTCGGCGGTAAGGATGAAGACGGTTCTTTCGGCGGGCTCCTCCAACACCTTTAAAAGAGCGGCGTAGGACGCGGCGCCAGAAACAGTCCGCTCAATGTGGTCAACGATTTCTATGTGCCACGAGCCCTGGCGAGGGCGCAGCATCGACTCGGTGCCGATGGCCCGAATCTCATCGATTGGCCAGTTACCCCCGTCGGAGCGGTGAAGATCAACGTCGGGGTGTTTGCCCTCGAGCACGAGCCGGCACACTTCGCAGTGACCACAGCCATTCTCCGCACATTGAAGTCCCGCGGCGAGATGTAGAGCGGCCAACTCGGTAACGGCACTGTCGCCCCCCACGAGAAGGTAGGCGTGAACGGGTCGCTCGGCGTGGGCCCTCAGCGCGTGTGCGACCTCCTCTTGACCAACTAATTGGTCGAAGAGGTCAGCCACGGTTCCACGGCAAGAGAGTTAGTTCCTGCTCTACTCTCGCCAAGACCTCATCAACCGTTCCGGCGCCATCGACAATCACCCATTTTTCCGAGGCGACGGCAGCTATCTCGAGGTACCCCTGGCGAACTCGTTGGTGAAAGTTTTCGTCCGCCGATTCGAATCGATCCTTCGAATCGCGCTCACGGCGCTCATTCGCCGCCTCTACCGAGAGGTCGATGAGGACCGTTAGGTCGGGCAGCGTGGAACCAATGGCGAGATCGGTCGCGGCGCGCAGCTCGGTCAAATTAAGTCCCCGTCCATACCCCTGGTAGGCCAGGGTCGACGCGTAATACCGGTCGGCCACGATGTGTTTTCCCGCGGCCAGGGTGGGTTCGATTAGTTCAAAGACGTGGTGAGAACGGTCGGCGAGCATCAACAGGGCCTCGCTCTCGGGCTTCATGGGGGTAGCCGCATCCAGCAACCATTTGCGCAACTCCACACCGAGTGGGGTGCCACCTGGTTCGGGGGTGAACGTAGCGTCGTAGCGTTCAGCAATCAGTTTGGCGATTGTGCTCTTGCCACTCGCGTCAATTCCTTCGAAGGCGAGAAATACTCCGCGGTTCACGGCGCCTCGCTCGTGGCCAGTGCGGTAATAGCCGCATTGGTCTTGGCGCCTTCTAAGACGGCAGCTCGCTTTTCGGCGGCCGACCCCTTAGCCACGACTCGCCTGGTCGTTTTCTTGACCGCGCTCTTGGTCGTTTTCTTGGTCGCTTTCTTCGCAGTCTTCTTCGCGGCTTTTTTGGTCGTTTTCTTTGCGGCGGCCTTGCGAGGCTTGTAGGTCGAGGGGTCGGCGTTTCGACGCTCGGCCAAGAGTTCACAGGCCCGCTCCAAGCTAATGAGTTCGACGGTATCGCCGATACGCATGGTGGCGTTGACCTCGCCGTCGGTGACGTACATACCGAACTTGCCGTTGCGCACCACTACGTTTCGCTTCGTCACGGGGTCCTCCCCCAATTCCTTGAGTGGTCCAGCGGCCGCGCGGCGTCCCTTCGGCCGGGGTTGGGCCAGTAGAGCTAGGGCCCCGTCGAGGTCCACCGTGAAAATTTGTTCTTCACTCTCGAGAGTACGAGCCTCTTTGGCCCAGGTGATGTAGGGACCGTATCGGCCATTCTGCGCGGTGATGGGGACTTGATCTTCGGGGTGCAGTCCAATGGTGCGTGGCAGAGACAACACGCTCTGCGCCTCTTCGAAGGTGATTGTCTCGGGGGTCATGGTTGAAAACAGCGAGGCGGTCCGCGGCTTGTTCTTCGGGTCGGTCATCTCACCCAATTGAATGTAGGGACCAAAGCGACCGGCTTTGATAAACACGGGCAGGTTGGTCTCGGGGTCAACACCCAGCTCGCGGTCGTTACTGGGCGCGGCCAGAATCTCGAGCGCGCGCTCGACCGTCAATGAATCGGGCTCAGTGGCCTCTGGAATCGATGCGCGATCGTCGCCGTGTACGAGGTAGGGGCCATACCGGCCCGATCGAACTGACACGGCGAGACCATCGTCGGCGGTACCAATAATGACCGAGTTAATGGCGGCGTAATCAAACTCGTGCTTCTCTTGGGTCATGAACTGCAGGCCCAACTTCGTTAACCGCGACTCGGCCTCCGGGTTACCGAAGTAAAAGCGTGTCAACCACGGAACGAGTTCCATCTGGCCCGAGGCAATCTCGTCGAGCTGCTCTTCCATCAAAGCGGTGAACTGATAGTCCACCAGTTCGGTGAAGTACTCCTGCAAGAGATTCACCACCGCGAAGGCTTTGAAGGCGGGAACCAGTGACTTGCCCTTCTTCCATACGTATCCGCGTCGGTCAATGGTCTTCATCACCGAGGCGTAGGTAGAGGGTCGACCAATACCGAGGTCTTCGAGT
>CAIKZX010000118.1 GCA_903832015.1 uncultured Actinomycetes bacterium | reverse complement strand
GCTGCTTGCAGCGCGCAGATGGGGTCAATCTCGGTGACGATGACGCGAGCGCCCTGTCCGCGAAGTGCTTCGGCCGAACCCTTGCCAACGGCGCCATAACCACACTCGATTGCAACCTTTCCACCAATCAAAACGTCAGTGGCGCGGTTTAGGCCGTCCACCAGTGAGTGGCGACATCCGTACTTGTTATCGAACTTGGATTTAGTAACAGCGTCGTTTACGTTAATTGCGGGGAAGAGCAATACGTTGTCGCGCTCCATCTCGTAGAGACGGTGAACACCGGTGGTGGTCTCTTCCGAGACGCCAATGATGCCAGCGGCCATTGGGGCAAAGGCCATCTCCTTGTTACCAACCAAACGAGTCAGCAACTCGAGAATAACGCGGTACTCCTCGGAGTCAGCGGTCTCGGGAGAAGGAACAACACCAGACTTTTCAAACTCGAGTCCCTTGTGGACGAGCAAGGTAGCGTCGCCACCGTCGTCCAAGATCATGGTTGGGCCTGCGTGTCCGGGCCAACGAAGCAGTTGCTCGGTGCACCACCAGTACTCTTCTAGGTTCTCACCCTTCCAGGCGAAGACGGGAACACCCTGGGGATTGTCAACGGTTCCGTTGGGGCCGACGACGACAGCAGCGGCGGCGTGGTCTTGTGTCGAAAAAATGTTGCAGCTGACCCAACGAACTTCGGCGCCTAGTTCCACGAGGGTTTCGATCAAGACGGCGGTTTGAATGGTCATGTGTAGTGAACCCGCGATGCGCGCACCCTTCAGGGGCTTGCTCGCACCAAACTCGGCGCGCATGGCCATAAGGCCGGGCATCTCGTGTTCGGCCATGATGATTTCGGCACGGCCGTAATCAGCTAGGGAAAGGTCAGCTACTTTGAAATCGAATGAAGACATGGGGCTCCTAGAGGGTTAAAAAACGGATGGGCGCCGACCTCTGTCGTTTTCGCCTGCCCCAAGCGTAGCGGAGAAATCCTAGAGGGGGTCGCTTCAACGCAAGGTGTTAGGCGCCGACGCGGAACTCGACGACGTCACCATCTTGCATGACATAGTCTTTGCCCTCCACGCGCGCCTTACCGGCGGCGCGGGCGTTAACTACCGTTCCCGCGGCTACCAGGTCATCAAAACCAATTACCTCGGCCTTGATGAAGTGCTTTTCAAAGTCAGTATGGATTTCGCCGGCGGCCTGTGGAGCCGTTTCGCCCTGGCGAATAGTCCAGGCCCGGGTCTCTTTTGGACCAGCGGTGAGAAATGTTTGAAGGCCAAGGGTGTGAAAGCCCACCTTCGAGAGTTGTGAGAGCCCCGATTCGCTCTGTCCAAACGATTCCAACATTTCAAGGGCCTCACTATCGTCGAGTCCTGAAAGTTCCGCCTCAATTTTCGCGCAGAGTACGATTGCGGGGGAGGGCGCCACGCTCGCAATCAGCGAGGCCTGCTTCTCCTTGTTTCCGATGGTCTCTTCGTCAACGTTGAAGACGTATATAAAGGGCTTGTCAGTAAGTAGGTGAAGGTCGGCCACCTGGGTCCGGTCTATTTCTTTGCCAACACGCGAAAGTACCCTGCCCTCGTTGAGCGCGGCCTGGGCTTTTTTGACCTCACTGAGCTTTACAGCAGGGTCAGGGGAGCGCTTGGCCTCTTTGTCGATCCGGACAATGGCCTTTTCAATGGTTTGCAAGTCAGCGAGAATCAATTCGGTCTCAATCGTGGCGACGTCACTGGCCGGATCAATTTTTCCGTCGACGTGAATCACGTCATCATCTTCGAAGGCCCGCACCACCTCACAGATTGCGTCCGATTCCCGGATGGCGGCGAGGAACTGATTACCGAGACCCTCACCCTCACTAGCCCCGCGAACAATTCCCGCAATATCGACGAAGGTGACAGTTGCGGGGAGAATTCGCTCAGACTCGAAGATTCGAGCCAAGACCTCGAGGCGAGGGTCGGGGACGGAAACAATTCCGACATTCGGCTCGATGGTTGCGAAGGGGTAGTTGGCCGCCAACACGTTGTTTTTTGTGAGGGCGTTGAAGAGTGTGGATTTGCCTACGTTAGGTAGACCGACGATGCCAATTGAGAGTCCCATGTGTTCATTGAGGCTAGTGCAGGCATTGTGAATCGAAGAACCAAATTGCCTGAGGCGGTTCTTGACTACCCTAGATTCGTGGAACATTGGGAACTGTTTAAATATCGAGTGCGCCACGCCCCTTTCTGGTGGCGCATGCTCAACCGCACTGGCAAGTTTCTCGTCGGTCTAGGCATTCTGACCGGCCTGTTCATTCCCTACGAATTGGTCTATACCAACCATCTTGAATCGGTGACGCAGGCCGGGGCTCGAAAAGAAATCGTTAACGTCCTGCCAAAAACTATTCCCAACATCTATACGACGAAATTACCCGTTGGCCCCGCGGTGCCCGTGCCGAGCCAGCCCCAACCTTCGGTCAATAGCTGGATTGGTTTGCTGCAAATCCCAAAGATTGACCTGTCGATGACCATTGTTCAGGGCACTGACACGCCGGAACTTCGTCTGGGCCCCGGCCACTACGTGAACACCGCCACCCTCGGTTCGGTGGGCAATGCCGCTATCGCTGGTCACCGCACAACTTGGGGGCGCCCATTCCGATACCTGGACCATCTGGTCGTGAATGACCCAATTATCGTCACCACCACCCAAGGTCGGTTCCTGTATCGGGTTATAAACAAAGAGGTGGTTGCGCCTTCTGACCTGAGCGTGCTCAATCCTTCGTCGACACCCATCTTGACTCTGACCACCTGCAACCCTCCCTACTCGGCCGTTACGCGCCTCGTGATTGTGGCTCGATTGGTTGCGGTTGATCTTCCCCAGAGTGTCCCCACCGGTCACGGGGTTCCGGCGATAAACCCAATCACCGGCAAGCCGGTACACAAAAACAACGAAACGACCACTACGACTGCTCCGGTGTTGTTACCGACCGCTCAACACGTGACCACCAACACCAGTTGGGGCTCAACCTGGGGCGTGGCCCTGTTATTTGGTTGCTTTATTTGGTTCTTGTGGTGGGTCCTGATTAGACTCAAGGGTGGGCCGTGGTGGTCGGCGCTGGCCATGGTCGGCATTGCCGTGGTGACCATTCCACTTCTTCTGATTTTTTATGGCGCGGTGACCTCCATTCTTCCAGCGGGGTACTGAGCCGGTCGCAACCGGCGAGGTCGGTCACTTGCATTGAGTGAGGGCTTTCACCTATTGTCTCTCTATGGAGCAACTAAACGTTAAAGAGGGCGTGGCGGCATTTAATGGCATGCAGACTTGGTACCGCATTACCGGTGACCTTTCTTCCGCCCAGACTCCACTCGTTGTCGCTCACGGTGGTCCGGGCTGTACGCACGACTACGTTCTTTCAATCGCCAAAATTGCTGAGTTCGGTCGACCGGTTATTCACTACGACCAAGTGGGTAATGGTAAGTCAACTCGACTTACGGACAAGGGGCCAGACTTTTTTACCGTCGACCTCTTTTTAGATGAATTAAACAATCTGGTCGAGCACCTCGGAATCGCTGACAATTATTTCTTGTTGGGCCAATCGTGGGGCGGCATGCTCGGGGCCGAGCACGGTATTCGCCAACCCCAAGGCCTGAAGGGGCTCATCATTTCAAACTCACCGGCATCGATGGAGCTGTGGGCGAGCGAAGCCAAGGTGCTTCGTTCGAAACTCCCTGCTGACGTTCGCGACACGCTTGATCGCCACGAAGCCAACGGGACGATGGATGATCCGGAGTACGTGGCCGCCGCCGACAAGTTCTACGCCGAGCACGTCTGCCGAGTGGTGCCCAATCCGCCCGAGGTAGTTGCGACCTTTGAGTGCATGCAGCAAGACAACCACGTCTACCTGACGATGAATGGCCCCTACGAGTACTACTGCGTCGGCACCTTGAAGGATTGGACGGTCGTGGACGAAGTCCACAAAATCACCGCGCCAACCCTATTGGTGTCAGGCCGCTACGACGAGGCCACACCCGCCACCGTCCAGCCGTTCTTTGACAATATCCCTGACGTTCAGTGGGAGATTTTTGAAGAGTCCAGTCACATGCCGTTCGTTGAAGAGACCGACCGCTACATGCAAGTGGTTGAAGAATTCATGGCGGCACACGACCACTAAATCGCAGTACCAAATGCAGTACCTACAAAGGAGGAATTACATGTTGCAGTTCAAGTCCATGCGAAAGCCCGGGGTTCTCACCTCGGCGATTGCTCTCACCCTGACCGGTTTGACGGGGTTTTCAGCGAGCCCAGCGGGCGCGTCGAGTTACCAAAAGGCTCACGCCGGCGGAACACTGACCTTGCTTGCTTCAACGGCGGGCGGAACCTTAGATCCACAGGTGAACTACACCTTGGAATACTGGCAGCTCTACCAGGCAACCTACGACGGTCTCGTCACCTTCCAGAAGGTCAATGGTCAGGCGTCTTTCACGGTTGTACCTGACTTGGCGACCTCGTTGCCCAAGATCACCAATGGCGGAAAGACCTACACCTTTACCTTGCGTAAGGGAATTAAGTTTTCCAACGGTCAAACCGTTACCGTCAATGACGTGAAGGCCACCTTCATTCGTCTGTTCAAGGTGTCAAATCCAAACTCTGGTTCTTGGTACAACGCCATCGCCGGTGGCGACGCGTGCGTCGCGACCCCCGCTTCGTGCACCCTCAGTGGGTTAGTGGTGAATGCCGCGACCAACACGGTGACCTTCAACTTGGCCAAGGTGGACCCAGAGTTCATTGACCAGTTGGCCGTTCCCTTTGGTGCAATTTTGCCCGCCGGAACTCCGGCGAAGGATCAGGGTTCAACGCCAGTACCAGGTACTGGTGCGTACACCTTCCAGAGCTACAACCCAGCAACCAGCTTGGTGATGGTGCGTAACCCATACTTCAAAGTGTGGAACGCCAAGGCGCAACCACAGGGTTACCCCAACAAGATTGTCGAAAACTTCGGCATGACCGTTGAGTCAGAAGTGACGGCGGTAGAAAATGGTCAAGCCGACTGGGTATTTGACCCACTGCCCGCCGACCGCTTGGGTGAAATCTCGACCAAGTATCCGAGCCAGTTGAGCCTGCACCAGTTGACCGCTAACTGGTACTTGCCAATGAATACCAACATCGCACCGTTCAATAACCTGAAGGCGCGTCAAGCACTGAACTACGCAATCAACAAAAACAATGTTGTGTCGCTTTACGGTGGCACCAAGTTGGCTAACCCCACCTGCACTATCTTGCCTAAGGGTTTCCCCGGCCACACGAACTTCTGTGGCTACACCAAGGGTGGTGGGTCAAACTACAAGGGACCAGACATGGCTAAGGCCAAGGCGCTGGTTGCCGCTTCGGGCACAAAGGGTGCTGTTGTGAAGTTGGTTGCGACTAACGACGCGGTAAATGCGTCGGTGGCTCAGTACGTAGTTTCGGTACTCAACCAACTCGGCTACAAGGCTTCGGTGGTGTTGCAGAGCGCGAACATTCAGTTCAGCTACATCCAGAACACCAACAACAAGGTTCAGATTTCACTCACTCAGTGGTTCCAGGACTACCCAGCAGCATCGGACTTCATCAACGTTTTGTTGGGCTGCTCGACCTTCCACCCCGGAAGCGACAACTCAATCAATATCTCGGGTTTCTGCAACACGGGTATTGAGGCGAAGATCAAGGCCGCTGAAAAGCTCGGCATCACGAACCCTGCCGGGGCGAACGTCCTGTGGGGTCAACTCGATAAGACTCTCATGGCGAACTACGCACCGTGGGTCCCGTTGATCAACCCCAAGTTGACCGACTTCGTTTCCAAGCGTGTTGGCAACTACAAGTTCTCACTCGAGTTCTACATGTACGTGGACCAACTTTGGGTGAAGTAGTACCTTCGGCTGTCGAACTCTCGACAGCGGGCTTTACGCCAGCGAGCGCCAGGGGGCCTGAAACCCCCTGGCGGTCTTCGCTGCGCCAACTACGACGCAACAGGGCCTCGATGGGGGCGCTGCTAGTACTTATATTTGTTGCCGTTATTTGCCTATGCGCTCCGCTGTACGCTAATGATTGGGCCCACGTCAACGCATTTAGTTCAAACATCAATGGTCGTTTTTTTATTGACGGCCACTGGCGTAGCTTGCTCCAAGCCAATACCCAGGGGCTTGGTCTGGGAGTATCACCCGTTGGGCCGACGTGGCATCTCAACAACTACTTCCTCGGGGCAGATTCTCAGGGTCGTGACGTCTTCGCCCGCCTTCTCTACGGAGGGCGTGACAGTTTGTTAATCGGTACCACTTCAGCCTTGATTTGCGTACTCCTCGCAACAATCTCTGGCTTGGCGGCGGGTTATTTCGGGGGCGTCATTGACTGGCTTGTGTCGCGCCTGTTGGACATCACGTGGGCTTTCCCCGTTTACCTCCTGGCGATTTCGCTTTCGGTAATCCTCGTGACCAGTGGATTCAGTGTCGGCCCGGTACACATTCAGGCCGGTTCGTTGTTACTGCCAATCATCATCATCGCCCTTATTTACGTGCCCTACGTTGCACGCCCGCTTCGCGGCATCGTGATGACCCTAAAGGAGCGCGAATTTATTCAAGCCGCCATTGGTTCGGGAGCATCGGATTGGCGCATTCTTCGCAAGGAGATTCTCCCGAATGTCGCACCGAGCATCATCGTCTTCTTCCCACTCATGGTGGCATTTAATATGCTGACCGAGTCGGCACTTTCGTTTTTGGGCGTTGGCGTTCAACCGCCTAACGCTTCGTGGGGGACCATCATCAACGATGGCCTGGACCTCCTGTACTCACGCCCGTGGGTGGCCATGGCTCCGGGACTGATGATTGTGATCACCGCCGGTGCGCTCAACCTGCTGGGGGATGGATTCCGCGACGCCTTCGACCCGAAGGCCAAGCTGCGAGGGTCGATCTAGTGCTCTCCTTCACTCTGCGTCGAGCTCTCTCCGCGCTTCTCGTCCTCTTCGCAATCTCTATTGCGGTCTTTTTGATCTTCTTCGCCACGCCCGGAGTCGACCCCGCGGCTCGTATCGCGGGACGCAGTGCGTCGCCGGCGACCTTGGCGCACGTTCGCGCCGCCTTTGGACTGAACCGTCCAATCTTTATCCGGTACTTATTGATGATGGATCACCTCTTCATCAAGCGGGACCTAACCAGCTACGTCAATGTTGGATTGAAGGTTGTTCCCCAGGTTTTAAAGGCAGCGCCAATTACCTTGGCCTTGGTATCGGGTGCGGCGGCTATCTGGCTAACGATGGGTATTTTTGGTGGCATCGTGGCCGCCGCGAACCGAGGCAAGTTCATCGACCCCCTCGTTATGTTCATTGGTATCGCAGCCGTTTCCGTTCCCGCCTACTGGTTAGGCGAGGTGGTGAACTTGATCACCCAGTCACGGCTGCATTCGTCAGTCTTTTCGTGGGTCCCATCGGGCGGATACGTTTCACTAACGCAGAATCCTTTTGAGTGGGCCCTCCACCTTCTCTTTCCTTGGTTGACGCTGGCCGCTCTCTACGCGGGAATCTACGCTCGCGTGTTGCGCGCGGAGCTCGTCAACGCCATGAACGAAGACTACGTTCGAACCGCTCGGGCCAAGGGTTTGAGTGAACGACGAATACTTATTCGCCACGCCCTGCGTTGTTCATTGATCTCTATCGTGTCGCTCTTCGGGTTGGACTTCGGCGCCCTCATTGGCGGGGCCGCTCTTTTGACCGAGGTGGTCTTTGGCCTACCGGGCGTGGGTATGTTGACCTACACCGCCCTGCAAAACCTGGACCTACCGGTGATTATGGCCTGTGTCTTGTACGGCTCATTTTTCGTGGTGCTCGCTAATGCCGTCGTGGACGTCCTTTACGCATTCTTAGATCCGAGGGTTCGAGTTGCCTGAGTCACCCATTCTTAAGGTTTCGGACCTCAAGGTCACGTTCGCCACTCGGCAGGGACCGTTGCGGGCGGTGGATGGACTGAGTTTTGAGGTCGCACCGAAAGAGGTCGTGGGCATTGTGGGCGAGTCCGGCTCGGGCAAGTCGGTTTCCATGTATTCCATGCTCGGCCTGGTGCGTGACGCCAACGTGAGTATCACCGGTTCGGTGAAGTTCAACGGTCGTGAGATTTTGGGTCTTTCGGACCGAGAGATGCAGCCAATTCGTGGTGGCGAAATTGGCATGATTTTTCAAGATCCCATGACCGCTCTCACTCCGGTCTACACCGTGGGCTGGCAGATCATTGAACAACTCCGCGCCCACACGACCATGACCAAAGCACAAGCGCGCGAGCGCGCGATTGAACTCCTTGCGGAGGTGGGCATTCCCGACCCCCGCACGCGCGTAGACAACTACCCCCACGAGTTCTCCGGCGGTATGCGCCAACGGGTCGTTATTGCGATGGCCCTCTCGTGTAATCCCAAGTTACTCATCGCCGACGAACCCACCACGGCTCTGGACGTAACGACTCAGGCTCAAATCTTGGACCTGATGTCAAAGCTGCAAGAGACCTACAACTCCTCAATCGTTATCATCACCCACGACATGGGCGTAATCGCGGAGATGGCGCACCGCGTTGTCGTCATGTACGCGGGCCGTCCCGCTGAAATCGGCGACGAAATTGATGTCGTGCGCCAACCGCGTCACCCCTACACCTGGGGGCTTTTGGGGGCGGTTCCTCGAGTGGAATCTCGAAACGATCGACTAGCCACAATTCCCGGCAATGCGGTGTCACCGCTCGATATTCCTGAGGGCTGCGCCTTCGCGGACCGGTGTGAGTACCGAATGGATATTTGTACCAAGCGTCCACAACTTCAAGGTGACCATGGCCACCTTGATGCGTGCTGGCTGACTGATGAGCAACGAGTTTCCATACGATCAAAGGCGACACCGTGAGTGACGACATTCTCCTCAAGGCCACTGACGTGGTCAAAACTTTCTCCACGAAGTCAATGAAGTTCGGTCGGCCCAATCTCTCGACGGCCGTTAATGGCGTATCGCTGGAGATTCGCCGGGGTGAAACATTGGGCATCGTGGGTGAATCCGGATGCGGCAAGTCCACTCTGGCGCGTTGCTTGGTGCAACTCCTGCCAACCACCTCGGGCAGTGTGGTTTTTGAGGGTACGGATATTTCTAAATTAAGTCGCCGGGGGCTACGCCCTTTGCGCAAAAAGATGCAGTTAGTTTTTCAAGACCCCTACGCCTCACTGAACCCACGGCGTACCGTCGGCGACATCGTCGCCGAACCATTGCGAATCAATAAATTTGGCACCGAGTCCGTGATTCAAGAACGAGTTCGCGAGTTGTTCACCACGGTCGGGCTCGACGTTAATTCACTCACTCGCTACCCTCACGAGTTTTCCGGTGGACAACGCCAGCGTATTGGTATTGCCCGCGCCCTCGCGCTCAACCCTTCTTTGGTGGTAGCGGACGAGCCCGTTTCGGCGCTGGACGTTTCGGTCCAGGCCCAAGTTTTAAACCTGATGGCCGACCTGCAAGATAAGTTCAACTTGACCTACCTCTTTATCGCTCACGACCTGGGTGTGGTGCGACACGTATCGGACCGGGTCGGGGTGATGTACCTCGGCGAGATTGTGGAGATGGGAGACGCCGATGAGCTCTACGACCGACCCATGCACCCCTATACCGACGCCCTGCTCTCGGTGGTCCCTGAACTAAACGACACTGACGCGCCTCGACGTGAGCGGGTCATCTTGAACGGCGACGTGCCGGACCCGTCGGATCGTCCGTCGGGTTGTTCCTTTCACCCCCGCTGTCCACTGGCGACCGCAAAGTGCAAGGAAGAAAAGCCGACTCTCGTGGAAATTCGCCCCGGTCGCACCGTGGCGTGCCACTATCCAAAAAACCTCGGCTAACCATGACCTACATTGGTCGAGATGAATAATTCCACCCTTCTCGACTTGCGGGGCGTTTCAAAAACATTCGGAACTACTACTGCCCTGAGCCCAATGGATTTAGAGATTGAGCGGGGAAGCTTCGTCTCAATCGTTGGTCCATCGGGGTGTGGCAAGTCGACCTTGTTTAATGTCCTCTCCGGATTACTCCGCCCCGACGACGGAACCATCACCCTCGAGGGCAACAACGTGATTGGTGCTACCGGGCACGTTGGATACATGCTGCAAAAGGACCTGCTGGTTCCGTGGCGCACAGTGCTCGGGAACATCACCCTGGGTGCACGGCTTAAGGGCAAAGTAACTCCAGAGAATCGTGAGCTGGCCACTGGCTTCGCCGAAAAGTACGGGCTAGGGGAGTTTCTAAATCACTACCCCTCGGCGCTTTCTGGCGGTATGCGCCAGCGTGTCGCACTCATGCGCACCCTGGCCACGAACCATCAGCTTTTGTTGTTGGACGAGCCCTTTGGTGCACTGGACGCCCAGACTCGTTTCGAGATGCAGCAGTGGCTTCTTCAAGTGTGGCGCGACACCGAACGAACAGTCCTCTTTATTACCCACGATGTCGACGAAGCGGTTTTTCTCTCTGATCGGGTCCTCGTGATGTCACCACGGCCGGGTCGAGTGGTCGATGATTTGCGAGTTGACCTCCCTCGCCCACGCACCCTCGACACCCTGGTTAGCCCCGCCTTCACGGAGCTAAAGGCCAGAGTGCTACACCAGTTGCATCGTGAGCGAGCGGTATGACCAAAAAGAAGCTCCTCGTAAATATCTTCGGGCCAATTCTTTCCGTTGTTGTTCTGATCAGTATTTGGCAGTCAATTGTGGTGTGGGGGCATATTGCTTCCTATATTGCGCCAAAACCTCTCGACGCTGTCCGCTCGGTGACCTCAAATTGGTCGACGCTGGCCCCACTTACCTGGTGGACAATCAAAGAGACGGTCTACGGCTACCTCGCGGGAGCACTTCTCGGAGCGTTTCTAGGGGTGATCTTGAGCAAAATCCCATTGATGCAACGTGTTCTCTACCCACTGTTGATCTTGACTCAGGCCATTCCAATCATCGCTCTGGCACCCCCGCTGGTAATGATCTTGGGATTTGGGGTCATGCCCAAAGTTGTCATCGTGGCGTGGATTGTCTTTTTCCCGGTAACGGTCTCGGTGCTTGATGGCCTGAACCACGTGGACAAGGATTTACTGACCCTGGCCAAAGTATTTGGGGCCAACCCTCTGCGCCGCTTCGTCGTTCTCGAAATGCCCGCCGCGGTCACGCAGCTCTTTAGTGGTCTCAAAATTGGAGCAACCTACGCCGTTACGGGCGCAATTATTGGAGAACTCGCCGCTTCGAGCGGCTCCTCTCTCGCGCTCTATCAACGTTCAGCCTCGGGTGCGTTGGACGCAGCCGGCGTCTACGGAACCACCTTGATAATGACCGCCATTGGTATTGTCTGGTTTTTACTCGTCGTAGGGGTGGAGTTCCTAGCCACTCCTTGGCAGCGTCGATCCACCGCACGAAGGTGGCGTCGTGGTGCTAAACCAGTACTACCAAACAATTAGGGGGAATCGCATGAAGCGAAACTTTTTGTCCATATCCGTAGCGGGTGCCGTCATGGCCCTATCGTCTCTCACGGTGCTGAGCGCGGGCTCGGTAGCGTCAGCTTCCACACTCACCTCGGTGAAGTTCGTATACGACTTCCCAGGTCCCGACATGGAACTCATTCCAGTAGTGGTGGCCGCGCGTGAGGGCTTTTTCAAAAAGAACGGCCTGAAGGTCTCCGTTGAGTTTCCACCCTCAACCTCGTCAACGACGCAACTCTTAACTACCGGTTCGGGTGACATTGGTTTCATCACGACCTCCGACATGGCGGTCGCTGTTGAGGCCAAGGCTCCAATTCTTTCGGTGGCGAACTACTCAATGACCAATAACTGGGGACTGTTCGCAAAGCCCGGTTCGATGTTGACTCTCGCTTCACTTAAGGGAAAGAAGATCTTCTCGTGGGGTGACACCTGGACTAACGCCATGATTCCATTCGTGTTGAAGAAGGCGCACCTGAAAGCCAGTGACGTAACCATCGTGACCGGCGCCAACGACACCCCATTGTTGATGAACGGCACAATTGACTTCACGACTTCAACCACCAATTACGCAATTCCTGGCATCACCGAAGCCACCAAGAGCGCACCAGTGGGGATCGTGGGATCAGCGGCGGGAGTACCCAATGTTCCAGTTTGGGTCTATGCCGTAACGCACAACTACGCCAACCAGCACGGCAAGAACGTCAAGAAGTTCCTCGCGGCAATCAAAGCCGCCACCATCTGGGCGAGTGCGCACCGCGCTAAGGCCGTGGCGGACTTTATCGCCGCGTACCCAAAGAGTGGTTACTCAAAGTTTTACTCCACTAAGGGCTGGAACCTCACCGTGCCCCTCTTGACCAACAAGGCTGGCAAGTACTTCGTTCAGACCAATGCGCAATGGACCACTTTGGCGACTGCGCTCAAGGGCATTAATCTCATCAAGAGTGTTCCGGCCCCCTCGACGTACTACACCAACAAGTTCATTCCGTAAGTCGTGCCGGAGCAATTTGCCTCAATCGGGGTAGTGGGCAGCGCCAATGCTGATGTCATTGTGCGCTGTCACACCTTGCCTCGACCGGGTGAAACAATCCTGGGCGGCGAGCTTCTCCTAGTGCCCGGTGGCAAAGGGGCGAATCAAGCCTGTGCCGCGGCGGCCCTGGGTGGATCAGTTGAATTCATTGGCGCCATTGGCGAAGACGGAAATGGGGAGTTGCTACGTGACTCATTTTCTAAGCACAGAGTTGGAACTCGTTTCCTGCGAAATAGTCACCAGCCAACCGGTACTGCGCTTATCGCCGTTGAAGATTCTGGTGAAAATTTGATTGTGGTCGCTCCCGGGGCGAACAGCGACGTTTCTTTAGTAGATGTTGATTGGTCGAAGTTTGATGTGGTCATTTCGCAAATGGAAATTAAGCCGGAGGTAGTGCTCGAAGCCGCGAGGTCCGCTGAGAAATTTATTCTGAATGCGGCCCCCATCTCCGAGGTCTCTGATGAACTACTTGACGAATGTGATGTACTCATCGTCAACGAGACCGAGGCTCAATCAATCAACTTGAATCGTGTGCCTTTTTCAGTAGTCACCTACGGAAAAAATGGCGCGGCCTGTTTTGAATTTGGCACCGAACTGGTGCGC
Organism: uncultured Actinomycetes bacterium; assembly: GCA_903832015.1. Lineage (GTDB taxonomy): Bacteria > Actinomycetota > Acidimicrobiia > Acidimicrobiales > RAAP-2 > RAAP-2. Next base: position 4,628 of record CAIKZX010000118.1, on the reverse strand, counting down.
GCCGCAGCTCCGCGTGTCGAGGTGGTTGATTCGGTCGGCGCGGGGGACACCTTCGTAGCCGCCTACGCTTTACGTTTCGCACTTGGCGAATCGCCAACCCAGTGTCTGCACTACGCGGTTATCGCCGGTGCCCTCGCGACCCTAAACCCTGGGGCGCAAGGCGCCCCACCAACCCACGAAGAGGTTCTCTCATGGCTGCAACCCGCTTAATTATTGATACCGATCCCGGCGTAGATGACGCTGTGGCCATCGTGCTGGCCCTCGCCAGCCCAGAGCTTGAGGTACTGGCGCTCACCACCGTGGTGGGCAACGTCGATGTAGAAAAGACCACACTCAACGCTCGTCGCCTACTTACTTTGACCGGCCGAGAAGACGTCTTGGTGGGACGCGGATGCGCGACGCCCATCGGTGGAGCCAGCGGTACAGCGGCTGAGGTTCATGGCCAAGATGGACTGGGGGACCTCAGTTGGTCTGAACCAACGGTGGGGGAGGCGAGTGAAGACGCCGTTGAAATGATCTATCGATTAGCCAAGGAAGCACCCCTGACTCTCGCGGCTATTGGTCCGCTGACTAACTTGGCGACCCTGTTGCAGCGCCACCCCGATGTGGTTGAGCACATTGAGCGAGTGGTCATCATGGGTGGAGCCTCATTTGAAGGCAACGTTACGGCTGCGGCCGAGTTCAACATCTGGGTCGACCCCGAAGCGGCGGCCATCGTTTTTGCGGGGAATTGGAAACTCGACATCATGCCGCTGGATCTCACGCACCAAGCCTTCCTAAACGACGATGACCTCTCCTACCTTCGCAATCTGAAGTCCGAGGTGGGTGACCGGCTGGCCGCGATGCTTGAGCCCTACGCAAAGTTTCATGAAGAATGGGTCGGAAATCGTGACCTGATTATGCATGACGCGATGGCGATCTACGAAGTTATAAATCCCTCGGCGATTAAGAAAAGTGGCGTCAAGGCCGAAGTCGAAACTGGTGGAGTGCTTTCTCGGGGCGCAACCTGGCTCTCGAGGAGCTTTCACCACGCGGAGAGCTCAACTCGGGTGGGCGTTGAGGTCGACAACGAGAACTTTGTGAAACTGTTACGTGAACGGCTTGCGACATACCCGTCACGGGTCTAATTCCCTTACACTTTTCGGGTTTCAGGATTGATTTTAAATTGTTTGGTCCAACTACGATGGGTCCTTACCAGACACGCGGAGTGTCTACTTCCGGGAGTGCCATGAAGCCAACATCACGTCACGCGTTAAAAATCGCTGGGATTTCACTCTTGCTCGCAGGTCTAGTTCCGAGTGCTGCCGTGGCGACCACCAAGCCCAGCGCGGTGACCATTGAAAAGGCGATGCTGAAAGCGCTGCAGTCCAGTTCTTCAATTCAATTTCAATTTATTTCGAAGCAGGCGGGCCAAACGATGTCGGGCGTTCAGTGGTCTAGCCCTACTCAGGCGTTGCAGTCCACGAACTATCTCGGACAAACTAACCACATCATGATGATTGGCGACAAGTTATGGGTCAACGACAACGCCACCGGTCTGCGGGCAATGTTCAATGCTTCCTCGGCCCAAGCGAACCGTTGGCAAAACCATTGGATCGCCGTGCCCAAAACGAACTCAAACTATAAGTACATTGTCAATGGATTAAAGGGAGCCTCGCTGTTTTCGAGCTTCCTACCCAAGGGCAAAGTGCGAGTTGTTGGTCCCGCCCACTCAAAAAATGGTGACGTGTTTACTTTGTTTGGTGAGACCGCCAAGTCTGGCGGTACGGGCGGTTTTCCTATGGGCGTAGTCGTATCAGCGACCGCACCTTATTTGCCAATCGGCACGTATATTTCAGCGACCTTAAATGGGAAGAAATGCACCTCAACCTTGAAGGTTGCCGGTTTCAACACCAAGGCTCCCGTAGCCATCAGTGTTCCCAACTCCGCGGTGGCCTACGCCTTGACGGGAATGCCTAAATAGTCTCTGGACCCGATTTAGGGGCTCTGCGCAGAGTCGATTACTGCATCAAAGACAGATAAAAATCCTCTGCGGCGGCGAGCTCTTTAATCACTTGGGAGAGCTCGGTTCCCAGCTGCTTTTGCTCGACCACGTCGGCACTGGCAATGATTTTGTCATTTAGAGAGCTGCGTCGCCGTTCAAGTTTCGCCACTTGTTTTTCTGCGTCACGGAGCACTCGGCCGTTAGTCGGAGTTTTAACCGGCTCGTCCTCTGCCCCAAGGTTTGCGCTGGTTAGAACCCCCGTGGCTCGTGCGATCCAAGCGTCAATACCTCCAGGAATATCGGCAATTGTCCCATCGGCGTGAACCTCCAAGAGGCGATCGGTGGTGCGGCTGAGGAAGGTCCGGTCGTGAGAAACAACCACGAGAGTGCCTGGCCATTGGGCCAAAAATTCCTCAATGAGCCGAATAGTCTCGAGGTCTAAGTCGTTCGTTGGTTCATCAAGAAACAGAACGTTTGGCTTGCGGGTGAGTGCGAGGAGCAATTGAAGCCGTCGACGCTCGCCACCGGAGAGCTCGCTGGCCTTGGTCTTACAGAGCGCACCCGTGAACCAAAAACTCTTCATAATCGCGATGTCTTCGGGCGATCCCGGTATCCCGCGAGGGCCCGCAACGAGCTCTTGAACGGTGGCGTCCAAGTTGAAGTTATCGGAACCTTGTTCAAAATAGGAGGTGACGACCGTCGGGCCGTGCTTAACCGTTCCCATGGTGGGTTCGGTTTGCAGGGCAATTAAGTTAACGAAGGTTGACTTTCCCGCACCGTTGGGTCCCACAATCCCGATACGGTCACCGGGGCCAAGTTCCAGATTTACATCTCGCAGAATTTGACGCCCATTGGGGTAAGAGAAAGAGACGTTGTGGGCTTTGATAACTGTCTGGCCTAGGCGGGGAGTTTCTACGTTGAATTCAATACTTCCCTCACGAGCGGCGGCTTCTTTGCCACTGGCTAGCAATCTGTTCGCGGCATCAATGCGCGCCTGCGGTTTGGTGGAACGAGCCTTTACGCCTCGGCGCAACCATGCCAACTCGTGGCGGGCCATGTTCTTGCGCACCTGCTCGGCGTTTTGAGCCTGCGCCTCACGTTCAGCCTGCGCTTCGAGAAGTGCGGAGTAACCCCCATTGTGAATGTAGGTTTTGCCGCGGTCAATTTCGATCATCCGCGTCGTCACCTGATCGAGCAAGAAGCGGTCGTGGCTGACAATGATTACTGCGCCCGGGAAATTGGTGATTTGCTGCTCCAGCCACTCAATCGAACTCAGATCCAAGTGGTTGGTGGGCTCGTCCAAGATCAGTACGTCATTGGTCTCCCCGAAGATCTTGGCCAGGGCAATGCGCTTGAGCTGCCCGCCCGAAAGGTGATCAATTTGGGTTTCGAGCGCGTTGGTCATGCCGAGGCGGTCAATGGCGGCGTCAATCTCCCAGCCGTGTCCCAGTACTTCGCGAACAGTTCCCTTGGGCAGGTCGGGAATTTGGTCTAAGTACCCCACCTGGATGCCCTGGCCGAGCCGGATATTTCCTGAGTCGGCCGGTTGAATTCCCGCCACGATTTTCAGAAGAGTTGATTTACCCGCTCCGTTAATTCCCACCACACCGATTCGGTCTCCAGAGGAGACGGTGAGGGAGAAATTCTCCAGAATTGTTCGGTCGAAGCCCTCGAGGGTGATTTTTTGGATGTCGATAAGGATTGCCACGGGACTTCTAGGCTACACACGAACCTGGATTTGAAATACCTCGTGAGCTAGGTCAAGCGTCTTGAGAAATCAGACCTGGGCCCCTGTACCTTTGGGGAGAGCGCATCGGTTCTCTTAGATATTTCTCGTGATGTCCTTTCCCCCTTTACTCAGTCTTGGCAGTCCTGATTTGAGAAAATTGTTCTGGTGTGAGATTGGTGGCGCTGAGGATGGGTCAGGAACGGTCCGCTTCGCACCGATCAACATTCTCGCCATTTGACCCTGACCACCCTGACTTGTCACAGCCATCAGGCTCTGTCGCCACCTCTGCTCAACCGAGCGTTCAGTTGCTTGCGGACTATAGTTATCCAGGTACCTAAGCCTTGTTCCCCAGCAAAAGGAGCGCCATGCGCCCACCCACCCCGGCCACACGTATGCTCCGACTGGTGACGGCCGCCGCAACATTGGGTGCGCTCCTGGCTTTTCCCTTGGCAGCCGCTGCGACTGCGGCGAGTCCCACAATCTCGGTGGGGAATAGCCCCTACGGAGTTGCGGTCAATCCCTCGACCAACACCGTCTACGTCGCTAACTATGCCGACAACTCGGTATCGGTCATTAATGGATCGACCAACACTGTTACCGCTACGGTCTCAGTGGGGAGCTGGCCAAGCGCAGTTGCGGTCAACCCCTCAACCAACACCGTCTATGTCGCTAACTATTTAGACAAATCTGTGTCGGTCATTAACGGCATGACCAACACTGTTTCTTCCACGGTCTCAGTTGGGAGCTTCCCAAACTCAGTCGCCGTCAACCCCTCGACCAACACCGTCTACGTCGCTAACACTAACGACAACTCGGTGTCGGTCATTAACGGCATGACCAACACTGTTTCTTCCACGGTCTCAGTTGGGAGCTTCCCAAACTCAGTCGCCGTCAACCCCTCGACCAACACCGTCT
>CAIKZX010000117.1 GCA_903832015.1 uncultured Actinomycetes bacterium | reverse complement strand
ATTGACAACGGAGGTGACCGCATGAAGCACCTACTAACGGTCGCCGAGCTCTCCACGGCGGAGATCAACTCAATCTACAAATTGGCCGTCGCGCCAATCGATGACCAGCTCTTGAATGGACAGGGCGTCGCCCTCGTGTTTGAGCGGCCGAGTTTACGTACGAGAGCGAGTTCGGCTGCGGCGGTCCACGAATTGGGGGGATTCGCGACGTTTTTCGGAGATGATGAGATTGGGCTCGATTCTCGTGAGTCGGCCGAGGACGTGGCCCGTACGTTGGCCCAAACCTTCGCCATCTCGGGGCTGCGTCTAAAAAACCACAGCACCCTCGTTCGAATGATGGCCTCAATTGAGGGCCGTATGTCCCTGATCAACTTACTGAGCGACCAGGCTCATCCCACCCAAGCAATCGCTGACGTCTTGACCATTGCTGATGTCTACGCCAGGGGAAATGTGCAGGACCTTCGCGGATTGGAGGTCGCCTACGTCGGTGATGCAACCAACGTCACGCGTTCACTCGCGGTGGCGTTGTTGCGGCTTGGGGTGAATGTCCGAATTGGCGCTCCAAAGGGCTACCAGCTGACCTCGGGTGGGGTTGAGGACCCCCGCTCGGTCGAGGGTGAGAAATTTGGTCAGTTGACCCTGACGCGTACACCCGAGGAGGCGGTGAAGAATGCGAATGTGGTCTATACCGACGCGTGGGTTTCTATGGGAGCCGAGAGCGAGGCACGGGAACGCCGAAAGAAGCTGCGAAATTTCCAAGTCACGAGCGACCTTATGGCGAAGGCAGATAAGAATGCAATTTTCATGCACTGTCTGCCCGCGCACCGTGGCGATGAGGTCGTCGACCAAGTACTCGAGGCAAAAAATTCCAAAGTTTGGGAGCAGGTTCGACACCGACGCAGTGCCGTGATTGGCACTTTGCGTTGGATAAAGGGAGAAGAAGTATGACCAAGACGCAACGACAAGCAAAAATTACCGAACTGTTAGAAAAATCGGTAATTTCGACCGCGGCTCAGTTGGTGGGATTGCTCCAAACTGACGGGTGGGCGGTGACTCAAGCCACGGTAACCCGTGACTTACAAGAACTCGGTTCCATCAAAATCAGGGATGAACATGGTTCGCGACGAATTGTTCTGGCGGGAACTCCAAAAGTGGCTCCGGCGCCGGTCGACCACCTTCGTCGCATGATGGGCGAGTGGGTGATTTCAGTTGAGTGTTCTCAGAACCTGGTCGTTGTTCGCACGCCGCCCGGATGCGCCCACGTCGTTGCTTCAGCGCTTGATCGCAGCGCACTCTCCGGAGTGCTCGGCTCCATCGCTGGAGATGACACCGTCCTCATCGTCGCTAGTGATGCGGTAGGAGCCAAGCCGGTTTTGCAGCAACTCCGGGCAATGGCGGGACTCGACTCCGCTGACTTGAAGGGAAAATAATGACGAGCAAACGAGTAGTGCTGGCGTACAGCGGTGGACTGGATACTTCGGTCGCGGTTCGGTGGATGATTGAAGAGTGGTCGGTCGAGGTGGTGTGCGTTCTCGTCAACGTGGGACAGGACACCGACTCCAGTGAGTCCTTTGACGAGATAAAGACCCGTGCCCTAGCGGCGGGAGCAATCGATTGCGTGCTCGTTGACGCCCGCAATGAAATGGCCGAGGAGTTCTGCTCAGCGGCGATTGCGGCGAACGCTAAATACGAAGGCAAATACCCCCTAATTTCCTCACTGTCGCGCCCCGTCATTGTTCGACACCTTGTAGACCAAGCACGAAAATTCAATGCGCAAGCGGTGGCTCACGGCTGTACCGGGAAAGGTAATGACCAGGTGCGCTTCGAGGTCGGTACCCACGCATTGGCCCCGGACCTCGAGGTACTGGCCCCCGCTCGGAATTGGGGTATGACCCGAGCCGACTCGGTGGATTACGCCCATAAGTGGAACATTCCGATTAAGGCCACCAAGGAAAAGATTTACTCCATTGATGAAAACCTCTGGGGTCGAGCTATTGAGTGCGGCGAAATTGAAGATCCGTGGATGGCACCTCCCGAAGAGCCGTACACCCTGACCAGAGTGACCAATAACTCCCCGGTGGAACTGACCGTTAGTTTCGACGCGGGTAAACCGGTGGCGTTAGATGGTCAGGCCATGAAGATGGCGCAATTGATTGCGACCTTGAATAGCCGGGTCGGCGCCACTGGATTTGGCCGCTTGGACATGGTGGAGAATCGGCGCGTTGGCATCAAGTCCCGTGAGGTGTACGAGGCACCAGCGGCGCTCGCCCTCATCGCCGCGCACGGCGAGCTCGAGGACATGGTCCTCGAGCGTGACCTGCATCACGAAAAGTTCAAACTTGAGGCACGTTGGGCCGAGTTGGTCTACGACGGGCTCTGGTTCTCGCCCCTTAAAGAGGCGCTTGACGCCTTCATGCACGAAACTCAGCAGCACGTTACTGGCGATGTTCGTTTGCGATTCGAAGCACCCGGGCTCATGCGAGTAGTTGGTCGACGCGCACCGCGTGCGCTCTATGACTACGGACTCGCTACCTACGATGCGGCGGACACCTTTCGACACGCTGACTCGGAGGGTTTCGTTCGCATCTACGGATTGGGTGTTCAGACCTGGGCCGCCCGCCAGGGCGCAAAAAACGCCACACCGCCAAAGTCATGACACTCTGGTCCGGACGTTTTACTGAATCGATGGACTCGACACTGTGGGAACTGTCAGAGAGTTTCTCCTTCGATCAGGTCCTCTACGCTTACGACATCCAGGGTTCGAAGGCCCACGCCGAGGGTCTAGCCCGAGCCGGTCTGGTCACAGAGGGTGAGTTGAGTGAGCTGCTTCGGGGCCTCGACTCGGTGGCCCAGGAGTTCGTCGGCGGAACCTTCGTGCGGACCGATGTCGACGAAGACATCCACATGGCCATTGAGCGTAGATTGACCGAAATTGTTGGCGAAGTCGGTCAAAAACTTCACACCGCTCGGTCCCGCAATGACCAGGTGGCGACAACTCTCCGGCTCTTTGCTCGAGAGGCCACCACCACCGTGGCCCAAGCGGCACTTGGTCTAGTTGAGGCTTTCGTGAGCAAGGGGAAGGCCTATTCGCAGGCGGTCTTGCCCGGGTACACGCACCTGCAACGAGCGCAACCTGTTTTGTTGTCCCACCACTTAAACGCGCACGCCCTTGGGTTATTACGCGATGTGGAACGATTGGTCGACGCCCGTGACCGCTTGAACGTGTCACCCCTCGGGGCGGGAGCAATCGCGGGCACTTCTCTGCCAATAGATCCGGCGTTCACGGCGAACCTGCTTGGTTTTGACAGTCCATTTATCAATTCGATGGATGCGGTAAGTGATCGTGACTTTGTTGCGGAGGTGTTGTTCGCTATCGCTCTACTCGGAGTGCACCTGTCTCGCATCGGAGAAGAACTTGTTCTATGGACATCACAAGAATTCAACTTCGCGACCTTAGGTGATCCGTTCACGACGGGCTCTTCAATGTTGCCGCATAAAAAGAATTCGGATGTGGCCGAACTCGCACGAGGTAAGTCTGGACGACTGGTGGGAAATCTGACCAGCGTGTTAGTCATGCTGAAGGGATTGCCACTGAGTTATAACCGCGACTTGCAAGAGGACAAGGAGCCACTCTTTGATTCAGTGAGAACGGCGATGCTCGTGCTCAATTCTCTGACGGGGGCAGTTCAATCACTCACTATGAATAGTGAGCGCATGAAATCAGCATCATCCGATGACCTGTTGGTTGCGATTGATGTCGCCGAAGCCCTAGTGGCGGAGGGAGTACCCTTCCGAAAGGCTCACGAAATTGCTGGGCGTCTGGTGGGTCGAGCGGTGGGTGAGGGGGTTACGTTGTCACAGGTTGTGACCTCGGAGCCGGACTTCACTAAGTTCGGCCCCCTTTTCGCCGAGGGAGCGGCATTGGCCAACCGGACCTCGCCGGGCTCCGCTGGTCCTAAAACAGCGATTGACCAGGATAAACGATTGCAGGAAATTCTTAGTACTCTGCAATCTCGGGTGTTCTAAGGCGAATAAGGCCGATTTGTCACGAAAATGACAGTTATGCTTGGCGGTCCTGCTATAGTGGTCCTCCTTCCCAAAGGAACCCAGAACCTCGATTTGCGTTGAGGGACTGGAGTTTGTTAGGGTAGGCATCCCTGCGAAAAGGCAACTGATCGTGGGAATCTGCGGAGAAATCCATAGATTGTGTACCTCGCACCTCCGGCCCTGGCCGCGTGTGCTGTCGCTCCTTGAAAACGGAAGAACGAGAGCTAAAAGCCAGTACGGACGTCGATGATTCGCTCTAATGAATCGCGACGGACGTCAAAGTATTGTTTTAAACATCGAGCCACCCGTGGTTCGGTGTAGTTGGTTGGGGGTTAGAGTCGCCCAACCGACTCTCTGATTTTTAAGAACTTCGGTTCGAGATTATCTTGATGGAGAGTTTGATTCTGGCTCAGAATGAACGCT
>CAIKZX010000116.1 GCA_903832015.1 uncultured Actinomycetes bacterium | reverse complement strand
CGGCGACGGCACGTTTTCCGCTAGTGATGCGGTGCCCACTGTCACGGACCGCGCAAATGATGTTATTTACACTCAGTTCGACGGAGCTCACCCTGCCAGCATAGGGTCACGCGATTGCACTGTGCCCTAATCTGAGAGCATGCAATCACCCACCGAAATGGTCACTCCCGAGAAGGCTCTCCCGGGCCGCAGCGAGCCAATTGTTACGAGTCGCAACCACCTATTTTTCAATGAGCCCTTCTACGGTCCCGTTCCCGCAGGACGGGAAGTCCTGTACGTGGCGATGGGTTGCTTCTGGGGCGCGGAGAGGAGCTTCTTCGCACTTCCTGGAGTTGTCTCGACCAGCGTGGGGTACATGGGCGGGTACACCCCCAATCCGACCTACCAAGAGTGCTGCTCGGGACTCACCGGCCATACCGAAACGGTTCGAGTGGTGTTTGATCCGGCTCTCACTTCCTACGCAGCGTTGATTCAACACTTTTTTGAGGAGCACGACCCCACCCAAGGCATGCGCCAAGGCGGAGATCGCGGAACGCAATATCGCAGCGCCGTCTTTTATGAAACTGCGGAGCAAGAAAAAGTAGTTCGTGAAATTGCCGCTCAGTATGAGGAGCGACTGCGGGCCGCTGGGTTTGGTGCAATCACTACGGAAATTGCACCCGCTCGTGAGTACTACTTTGCCGAGGAATATCACCAGCAGTATCTCATTGCTAATCCCAACGGTTACTGCGGGATTGGTGGAACCGGTATTAGCTGTCCGGTCGGACTTGGTGCCGTCTAAGTCCGGTTGCTAGGAAGGTCAAGCCAATAACTCCGCCGAGGAGTGAGGCTAAAAGCAGCCCAATTGTGACCGAGTTGTACAGGGCCGACCCTACTGGGACGAACGCGGCCGTAAAGACGAGTGGAACGGTAAAGCCAATCGCACAAAGAAAGCCCACCCCGATGAGAACCGCGCCGTGTAGTTCAGTCGCGTGAATCCCACCCACCAGCTCGCTTAACCGAACCCCGAGGGAGATTCCTAGGGCCTTGCCCAGAACCCGAACGAGAAGTAGTGAAAGCATCACCTTTCCCGATTGAGAGTGAAAGAGCGAACTATGTAGCGCAATGCCGGTCGCGACGAAGCTAAATAAAGGTAAGACGAGATACGCATTGACGTGAGTCAGATTCATCTCGAGTCGAACTTCTCGATGTCCCGAAAGGCTGGCCGCACCCACAATCGCACCCGCCAGTGCGGGTTCGATGCCGAGTCGCTGGAAGGATACCCAGGTTGCCGCTAAAGCCACCCACATCGCCCACGACCGACCACGCCGAGCCAGCCATAGTGCTGCGCCGCCAACGATGAGAGCACATAGTACGGCCAACCAATGGTGCAGTTGAAGGTGGTGGGTAAAGGCCAGAGCGATGACACTTCCCAAGTCATCGAGAACCGCCAGGGTCAAAACAAAGAGACGAAGCGAGGGGGTGACACGAGAGCCGAGGAGGGAGAGAGATCCCAAAGCCAACGCAATGTCGGTGGCCATAGGGATGCCCCAGCCGTGGATGAGGAGTGGGGTGTGGGTGATCGAGCCGATAGTAAATAAGGAAACCGCTGTGATGATCATTCCGCCGAAAGCAGCGAACAATGGTGGGGCAATCAGGGGCCACGAAGCGAATCGACCCGCGGCGAATTCGCGGGCTAGTTCGAGACCGATTGACAAGAAGAAGAAGGTGAGTAGGAAGTTGGGGGCCAAACGATGGAGCGACCCCATACCCCAGTCCCGCAAGGCTGGAGTAAATACGCCTTGAGTAAAGTGGCGATAGCTTGGGGTATCGGCCAGGCTCCAGCTCAGCGCGACGGCTAGCCCCGCAACCATCGTCAGTCCCTGGCGGTAGGGGGAGAGATGAAATTGCTGGCGCTGCGACATAGTCCAAGGTTAGCCATGCCCACTTGGCAGATTCTCAGGGTTGCTTTGCCACGCACCCGATAGGGAGGGCCAGACCAGTTACAAATGGCTGACCGCCTTGGACTTTAAGAGTGTGAACGCACGTCTCCGTGCGGGAAGCCAAGGTGCCCCGACTACCAGTCGGGGAATTGTCCACTGGCGCGGAGGGAAAAAGTGGCCCAACCTTTTTCAGGGGGCGGTACAGTAGGGGCAGGAGAAATCAATGCCACTTAGTGATCACGAACAACGCGTTCTGGCCGAACTCGAAGAGTCCCTCAAGCGTCAAGACCCCCAACTCGCCAAGAGTGTTCACGCCTCCAACGTCTACGTTCACACTGGTCGGCGCGTTCGCCAGTCACTCGTGGGTTTCGTTCTCGGGCTAATAGTTCTCGTTGTCTTCCTTTCTCGCAATATCTGGCTCGGCCTAGTTGGCGTTGCCGTTATGTTCCTGTCAGCCATCCTGCTCGAGCGCAACGTGCGCTTGCTCGGTAAGGCTTCGTGGCGTGACGTGACTCGTCGCGCCGCTGCGGACGATGTGGTGCCACCAACTGGAGCCCGCACTGTCTTATTTCGCGACTGGTTGTCGCGTTACCGCCGCAAAAACCAGTGACCAGGCCAGGAGTGCGTCCGCGCGCTCCTCGACCCCTTCAACTTGCCCCACTGCTCCTTCGCCATTTCATCAACCACCCCAAAGACATCATGGTGGTGCTACGAGCGGGATGGCACCTGAGACGGAGAGCCTGGTGGCGGCACGCTCCCTTCTTACCCCTGCCGGGGCCGGAGTACTGGCGATTCCGGATGGTGACGCTGAACGGTTCAAGTGACGCCGCCCCAGACGCCACCGAGATTGTCGCTGCCGCGCGATGGGCCACGGCCCAGAGGGCTTCTCGATAGTCCATGGCCCGCGTCCTCTTGTTAAACGCGACCTACGAGCCCTTACAGCTCGTGAGCGAGCGACGGGCGGTAGTGCTCATGCTCGCTGGGCGGGCCGAACCTATTGTGATCCCCGACGAGCCAGCTCTGATGCACTCGGCGAGTTTGACCGTTGAAATTCCAGCCATAGTGCGGTTGCACGAGATGGTGAAATTACCAACCAAGGTTCGAACACCACCGCTAACCCGTCGCTCGCTTTTGTTACGAGATGGCCATCGGTGTGCCTACTGTCTCGAGATGGCTGACACCATCGATCACGTAGTGCCACGTAGCCGTGGGGGCAAACACGAGTGGACCAATGTGGTGGCCGCGTGTCGTCGACACAACATGCAAAAGGGAGACCGTCTGCTCGAGGAGATCGGTTGGCGAATGCACTTCGAGCCCCGTATTCCCGACGGACCGTGGTGGCGATGGCGGCACCTGGCAGATCCGGACCCCCTATGGGCCCCCTACCTACCGCGCGCTTCATGAGCGAAGTTGAAGAGCTCTACGAATACGAGGTTCTTCGGAATATCGCAGAGCCCTCGATGTTCGTCGTCCGCACTCAAGAGCCGGTCATTGTGATGGGCTCGATGCAAGAGCGCACCTTGTTGCGGGAGGACGTTCGCTACGAGGTTCGCCGCCGGCGTGGGGGTGGCGGAATAGTTCTGCTCCAGCCCGATGACCTGTGGGTCGACTGGTGGATTCCCGCAGGTGATGAACGCTGGCGTGAAGATGTTCACCAGAGTTCTCAGCAAGTGGGACTTTGGTGGCAGAGCGCTCTGGCGAACGCGGGATACATTACGCAGCTGCACGATGGAGGGGTCGAAGGGGAGGCGGACGCACGGGTCCTGTGCTTTGCGGGTAAGGGTCCCGGAGAGATCTTTTTCGAAGACCGCAAACTCGTAGGGGTCACCCAGTGGCGAGTGCGCGAAGGGATATTCCTCTCCACTGTGCTCCACCAAGGTGACAGCGAATATCTGGCGAGAGCCCTTCAGGAAAGCCCTCAAGACCTCACCCAAGCGATACAACATCACTCCGTGACCTCAATCGGGCTGACTGACGGGGAAGCGATGATTCAGCACCTGAGAGAAATTTCAGGTCCCTGGCGCTATCGTCAGCTCTTGTTGACCTCTTAAAACTCTATATTTTTAAGTAAATCCGGTCCCCTGGGACCGGATTTTTTGTTTTTTGCACCCAAATATGAGGCCCAAATGGGGGCGAGTGGGCTCTAAGTGGGGATAAGTGGTGTCAAATGGAGTACTGTGGTTCGAAGTGGAGAGCGACCGAAAGGGGGAGTGATGTCAAAATTCGTGGGCCGGTACCAACACTCCCTGGACGACAAGGGTCGGCTAATCCTTCCCGCAAAGTTTCGAATTGGCTTTGAGCGTGGTGGCAATCTCTCGCCACAAATTGACGGCTGCATTGGTCTGTGGGATCAAGGCGGATTTCAACGCCAGGTATCGCAGCGCGAATCCGTTGTTAATGAGGGCGACAAGACGGCGCGTAATAAGGCGCGCTATTGGGCCTCACTCTCGCGAGAGATTGAGTTTGACAAGCAAGGACGCTTCGTCCTCCCGATTGATATTCGTGACTACGCAACAATCACCAGCGAAGTGCTCATCGTTGGTGCGCTTGATCACATTGAGTTGTGGGATCCAACACTCTTCGCCGATGTTGTCGACGGTGCGAGTGAGGCCTTCAAGGCAGGACAGTAAGGAGTGAGGAACGCACGACAACAATTTCGACCTAGGGGCATGCGCAGCCTGGCAACTGTGGCGCACGAACGAGAATTCTCCTCCGCCATCTCGTTCTTGCGCCCAGTTGAAAGGCTGCAGATGAACCAAGGTAACTACCACCAGCCGGTACTCGAGAAAGAGATAACCGAACTACTCGCCAGCCAGACGGTCGGTGTGGTGATTGACGCAACCCTCGGTGGTGGCGGTCACACCGCTGCACTCTTGGCGCGGGCCCCACATATTCGAGTGCTGGGTATCGATCGAGACGACGCCGCTCACGAAGCGGCCTCGCTTCGACTGGCCGAGTTCGGTGAACGTGTTCGATTGGTCAAAGCCACCTTTGCGGAGATGGAAGAAGTGGTTGCGCGTGAAACGGCCTGGATTGCGGGTGATCCGATAGTCGGTGTCCTGCTCGATTTGGGAGTGTCCTCGCGCCAGCTCGACGACGCTACCCGGGGATTTTCCTTTCGCGCCGACGCGCCATTGGATATGCGCATGGATCCTTCGACCGGTGAAAGCGCCGCTGAATATATTGCTCGAGTAGATGTGCACGAACTAGTCGCCATTTTGCGCGAAAACGGTGAAAGTCGCTTTGCGGGGGCTATCGCTCACTCGATGAAGCGTGGGTTACCCACGACCACCGAGGAATTGACCTCGTGCGTCGAGGCCGCGGTGCCCATGGCCGCGCGCCGACGTGGCCACGTTGCAACTCGCGCTTTTCAGGCCCTGCGCATTGCGGTGAACGGTGAGGCCGAACAACTAGTCGAGGGCTTGGGTTCGGCGATTGATCTGCTCAGTATTGGTGGGGTCGTCGTGGTCATCTCCTATCACTCAGGTGAAGATCGAGTGGTTAAGGAAATCCTCCACGAAGCTCACACGGGAGGTTGTCACTGCCCGAAAGTGCTGGGGTGCGTGTGTGGAGCGATTCCACGCGTTGAAGTGTTTAAAGCTTCAGCGATCTTGCCTTCGGCCGAAGAATCTGAGTCCAATCCCCGTGCTCGCTCGGCGCGACTTCGCATCGCCAAAAAGGTCATTCAATGAGCACGATGTCCATGCCCCGTCGAGAGGAATCTGTGCGTGGAGTACGTCCAGTAACTCGGCACGCTCGACCGGTGGCCGCTCCCGCTCCGGCAAAATTCCCCAGTTCCGGCACCCGTGGTGGTGCGCGCGTGCGTCACCAGTCCCCGCTAGCGCGGGCTCTCGTGATTTTTGGTATTGCAATACTTCTGGTGGTGAGTGGAACTCTCTACGCAGGCCATGAACAGGTTCGACTACACCAGCTGCAGTATCAACTCCAGCAAGAACAATCGAAGTTCGCCTTTTCGGTGAACAACGTGTCAGCCTTGTCGGCACCCGCTCAAATTTTGGCGCACGCGAGTTCGCTGAACTTGGTAGCTCCCGTAACCATCACCCAAATTGTTGCGGTCTCTCTCAACACCGTGGTGCCACTTCCACACTTCACCAGCCCAGTGGCGCAAATTTCGAGGACTCTACGATGAGTGCTGGCTATCCCAGCACTCACTTACGCTCGGGCTCTCGTTCGCCAAATCGTGCTGGAGGGGACCGGCGCAGCCTTCGACGCATTGTCTGGATACAGGTGGTTTTTCTCCTAATTTTTGCCGCCCTGATTGTCCGGGTCGTCACACTGGATGTTTTTAATCACAAGTTTCTGTCCGAGAGTTCCTTGCAACAGGTCCGCAGCACACTCACCACCAAAGCGTTGCGCGCTGGAATTTATGATCGCAATGGACTCACCCTCGCTGTTTCGCGCCCAACCGCACTGGTGCTGGCCGATAACTTCCAGATCAAGCATCCCTTCAATGAGGCTCGGGTCCTCTCACCTTTGGTGCACATGCCCGTTGCCACACTCGCTCGAATGCTTTCGACTCGCAATGGCTACGTGCCTTTGACGAATTCAATCAGCCTTGACGAGGGTCGACGGATTTCACGTCTCGCCCTGCCGGGCATCGTGATTCAAAATTCCTCTAAACGTAGTTACCCTCAAGGAACCATTGCCGAATCGGTTCTCGGGGGAGTGAACGCGCAAGGGGTCGGCAACGCTGGCCTCGAACTTGGTCAGAATTCCACCTTGGCGGGTCAAAGTGGAATTAGTCAGTTATTTCTCACACCGTCGGGAGTAGCGCTTCCAGGAGGGTCGTCCTCGGTGATAAAAAAAGCGGTTCCGGGAACCTCCCTGGAACTGACGATTGACTCATCATTGCAGTACATAACGGAACAAAGTTTGGCCAAAGCAATGGTGTCGTCAAAAGGGGTGAGTGGAGTAGCCATCGTG
>CAIKZX010000115.1 GCA_903832015.1 uncultured Actinomycetes bacterium | reverse complement strand
GCGCGACGAACATCACCGCGGCTCTCGACTTCAATCTTCTGAATCGTCGGGGTGTGCAAGGGGAAGGTGCGCTCTACGCCAACACCGAAGCTGATCTTTCGCACGGTGAAGGTTTCTTGGAGGCCTGAGCCCTGTAGACGAATGACTACGCCCTGGAATACCTGAACGCGCTCGCGGGTACCTTCCACCACTCGTACGTGCACCTTTAAGGTGTCGCCGGTGCGGAAGGCTGGAATGTCGTCGCGGAGTGAGTCGCGGTCAATTAGATCGGTCGGATTCATGGTGCGGTCCCTTTCGGATCACTGGGTTACCCAGTTTAGCCCCTCGGGGCACCCGGCTCCAAGGCGGGGAATTCCTTGAGAATTCGCTCCTCGGCCTCACTCAGTCCTCCACGCCGGGCTATGAGATCTGGCCGCCGGCTTTGGGTCAGGCGTATGGCCTGGGCTTGGCGCCACCGAGCGATTCTTGCGTGATCACCCGATCGCAGTACTTCGGGAACTTCGAGGCCTCGGAATTCGGCGGGCTTGGTGAAATGGGGGTATTCCAGCAATCCCTCGGCGAAAGACTCCTCTTCACTCGATGAGTCGTTGCCGAGCGCACCGGGCAAGAGACGCACGACCGATTCGATCACACAGAGAGCGGCCAGCTCTCCCCCGGCTAAGACAAAGTCTCCAACACTGATTTCGCGGTCTACGCCTAGATCCAAGGCCCGCTGATCAAAACCTTCGTACCGGCCACAGAGCAGCGTGAATCCAGCGGCCGAGCTCAATTCTTTTGCGATGGTGTGGCTCAAAGGCTCGCCCGAAGGCGTGAGAGCGATTACCGGACGAGGTATCGAGGGGTCAGACTCAAGCGCTCGCATGATGGGCTCGGCTCGCAGAACCATGCCCGCGCCTCCGCCGTAGGGCGTGTCATCCACGCTGTGGTGGTTACCCTCCGAGAATTCACGAAAATCGTGTAGGTGCAGTTCCCAAATACTCTTCTCGCGGGCCCGTCCAAGTACGGAGGTCGTCGCGTAGCTCTCGATAGCCTCGGGAAAAAGGGTCAGGACGTCAATGCGCAGGCTCATTCGAAGAGCCCCTCGGGCGCTTCAATCTCAACGCGCTCATTGGGCACTACCGAAGTCACGAAGGTCAAGGGCACTAAGAATCCAGAATCCAGGACCAGAAGATCACTGGAGGGCATCTCCTCAACGAGGGTAACTCTTCCTCGTTCAACACCATGTTGGTCCACGACGACAGCTCCAAAGAGTTCGTCAATCCAGATGGCGTCGTCATCATGCAAGCGATTGGCCATCAAGATAGTTCCGCGCCACCGCTCCGAGCCGTTGCGGTCGGTGATCTCTTGGAAAGTCACGATGAACTTATCTTGGTGTGCGGCACTAGAAACCACGGTTAGTGGACCCTTATCCGTCAAGAGTTGTGATCCGGCCTCTAGACGTTCGAGTCGATCGGTCCAGAGGTCAACAATGACCTGTCCCTTTAGGCCGTGGGCCTTAACGATTCGACCCACTTCGAGCGTTTGACGCTCGTCGGTCATAACTAGTCGACGATGTCGACTGAGGTTGTTACCCCGTCGCGAACACCCGCGGCCGCTACGAGTGCACGAATGGCCTGCGCGGTGCGTCCGCGTCGACCAATAATGCGACCCATATCGTCGCCACCAACCTGAAGGGAGAGGACTACCTTGCCCGAACGGTTAGAGGTTGAGACCGATACGGCCTCGGCGTCGTCACTAAGTGACTTTGCGATGTATTCGAGAGTGGTCACCGCAGTGTCAGCGGAAACCTCGTCGTCGTAAGAGTCAACTGCGTTGATGTCGCCATCTTCGTAGTCGTTCACGTCGCTCACTTGGCGGCCTTCGCCGCCTCAAATGCATCGAGTGCGCCACTAGTCTTCAAAATCTTCGCGACCCGCTCGGTGGGCTGGGCGCCATTGCGCAACCAGGCCACAGCCTTGTCGTTATCAATCTTGATGACCGTCTCGGGATTTGCAGCACTGAGCCCGCGGGGCTCGTAGGTGCCAATGATCTCGAGAAAGGCGCCTGAACGTGCACGGCGGCTCTCAGCGGCAACGACACGATAGGTCGGTTGCTTCTTTTTGCCCATGCGCACTAAGCGAAGTTTTACTGCCACGTCGAAATTCCCTTCAAACCGGCGGTTCAGTCTTGAACCGGGCCAGATACCTGAATGTGAAAGTTTAGCGTTGTTTGGGAGGGGTCACCCTCCCACCCTTCTTTTTCTTGTTGTTACGCCCTCCTGCGGGTGGATTAGTCCGCTGTCCGGCCTGTAGGCCAGCGTTCAGCGCCTCGAGACCAGCCGGAACCTCAGCCCCTCGGGCCATCTGAGCTCGGGCCACGGCGCCCGAAATTTTGCCCATACCGGGCATTTGGGGCGCGCCTCCCCCACCCATCTGCTTCATCATCTTTTTCATTTGTGTGAATTGATTAAGCAGCTGGTTAACCGCCGAAACCGACGAGCCCGAGCCTCGAGCAATGCGGGTGCGCCGAGATCCATCAATAATTACCGGGTTTTGTCGTTCCTTCTTGGTCATGGACTGAATGATTGCCTCAACTTTGTTGAGTTGACTCTCGTCCACGTTGTTGGCGGCGTTACGCATCTCTTTGCTCATTCCTGGCATCATCTTCATCAACCCGCCCAGTGATCCCATCTTTCGAATCTGGTTTAGTTGAGACATGAAGTCATCGAGCGTGAACTCGCCACTCATCATGCGCGAAGCCTGAGCCGCCGCTACCTCGGGGTCAACATTCTTTTCGGCCTGCTCAATGAGGGTGAGCACATCGCCCATGCCCAAAATCCGCGAGGCCATTCGATCGGGGTAGAAAAGATCGAAGTCAGTGATTTTTTCGCCGGTCGCGGCAAAGACAACTGGTCGGCCAACTACGCCGCGCGCGGAGAGGACAGCACCACCACGAGCGTCGTAGTCAAGCTTGGTAACGATAATTCCCGATAACGCCAAAGTGTCGTGGAAGGCCTTGGCGGTGTGGACCGCATCTTGTCCCGTGACCGAGTCAATTACCAAGAAGGTGTAGTTGGGATCGGTGATCTTGGAGATCTTTTTGACCTCGTGCATTAACTCCTGGTCGATGCTTAGGCGTCCCGAGGTATCGATGATCACTACGTCGCGACCGATCCGAGTCGCTTCCTTCAGACCTTTTTTAGCAACATCGACGGGGTTCGAGCTGTCCGAATAGACGTCCACGCCAATGGAACGACCCAGTACCCGCAGTTGTTCTACCGCCGCGGGGCGCTGAAGGTCGGCGGCGATGAGGTAGGGGTTACGACCCTGCTGCTTGAACCAATTAGCGAGTTTGGCGGCGGTGGTGGTTTTACCCGCACCCTGTAAACCGGCCAAGAGAATGACGGTGGGGGGCTTCGAGGCGTAGGTGATCTTAAGTGCCTCACCTCCCAAGACTTCAACAAGCTGTTCGTGAACGGCCTTGATGACCTGTTGGCCAGGGCTGAGCGACTGCGAGAGGGCCTCACCCTGAAGCCGCTCACGGACGGCCGCGGTGAAGGCGTTCGTTACCGAGAGTTCAACGTCCGCCTCGAGCAGGGCCTGGCGAACATCGCCTAATGCGTTGTCAAGGTCAGCGTCACTGAGACGTCCGCGCGAGCGCAGTCCGGAGGTGATTTTCTCGAGGCGGTCAGAAAGGGCATCGAACATGAAACGAGGTTAGCCCTAGGCGCCGAGAAGTGAGTCCACGAATGCCGCGGGCTCAAAAACCAGTAGGTCGTCGACCCCCTCGCCAACGCCAATGTATTTCACGGGAATGCCGAGTTCCCGCTCGATTGCCACGACAATTCCACCCCGAGCGGTGCCGTCAAGCTTGGTGAGGACGATACCCGTGACGCCCGCACTGGCTAAAAATTCCTTGGCTTGGACTAACGCATTTTGTCCCGTAGTGGCGTCAAGCACCAAAAAGGTCTCCACCACTTCACCCGGGCTACGGTCGGCGATGCGCCGCACCTTGGCGAGTTCATCGAGCAGATTGGTCGAGTTGGCGCGGCGGCCCGCCGTATCAGCCAGCACCAGATCAAACTTCCGGGCGTGGGCGCGACCAATAGCGTCGTGAATTACCGACCCGGGGTCAGCTCCCTCACTGGCGCGAACAATGTCCGCTCCCGTACGCTCGGCCCATTGATTTAGTTGTTCGGCTGCGGCGGCACGGAAGGTATCACCGGCCGCGAGAATGACGCGGCGCCCGGCGCCTTGTTGTTGTTGCGCCAGTTTGCCAATCGTGGTGGTTTTGCCCACACCATTTACGCCCACGAATAACCAAACGGGTACGTGGTCCGCTTTGGCGGTGGTGGTAACTGAGCGGTCACGCTGGAGGTTGGCGAGCAGCGCAGCCCGGACGTATTCAAGCACTGACTGGTCCGAATCCATTGCGCCCAAACTCTCAAGAATTTCGGTGGTTAGGGGCACTCCCACATCGGAGCGAAGCAGGACCTCTTCAACGATGGCGAGAGATTCGCGGTTCGGTGCCCCCACCACGGTGCGGAGTCGGTCAAAGACTCCCCGACTCGAGCCCAACTTCGAGCCGAGCCCAGCTAGTGATGGTCGTTGCGCAACGTCATCGACCAATAGTGAGGGCATTGCGGCCCGAGCGCGGACGGGTTGGACTCGTCCGGACTTACGTGAACGTCGACGCAGCGCCACCATCAACAGCGATAGAACCGCAACGGCCCCAATGATTGCGAGGATCATTCAGCGTCCTCGACGCCAGGTTGGAAGGTCCTCGCGGTTACGAGTTTTTCTTCGGGCTTTTCTTTTACCTCATCCATTCGCTTATTGCGCTGGGAAACCACCTTGGAACTAGCACCGGGGACCATCGTTACGCCATAGAGCGCGTCCGCCGCTTCCATTGTGCGCTTCTGGTGGGTCACGATAACCAATTGAGCCTCTTCACGGAACTCATCAACGAGGGCAATGAAACGTTGGAGGTTCACGTCATCCAAGGCGGCTTCGACCTCGTCCATCATGTAGAAGGGAGAGGGGCGCGAGCGAAAGACTGAGAAGAGGAAGGCCATAGCGGCCATTGAACGCTCACCACCACTCAATAGTGAAATTCTTCGTACGTTACGGCCCATAGGTCGCACTTCGATATCCACACCGGTGTTGAGTGGGTCTTCGGGCTCGGTCAAGGTGAGTCGCCCGTGACCACCAGGGAATACCCGTCCAATAATGTCGCTGAAATGATTGTTCACGTCGGCGTAGGCCGTGGTGAAGGTCCGCATGATCTCGTCGTCGAGGGCGCGAATGATCTCACGCAACTCCTGCGCGGAGTGGCGTACGTCACTCACCTGGCGATCTAGGTCGCCATAACGCTCTTCGAGTTCGGCCAACTCTTCGAGGGCCAGCGGGTTGATTGGTCCGAGCGAAGTAATGCGGGCTTCGAGTTCACCGACCCGCTGCTCTAAGCTCTCGCCCTCAGAAAATTCAATCTCGACTCGAGAGAGGGCGCCTGGTTCAACGTTCAAGTCGCGGCGGATTGCCTCGTGGAGGTTGTCAATCTTGACGACTAGCTCAGCCTGTTCAATTTCAAACTTCCGCTTAGCGTCCGACAGGGCACTGAGGCGAAGCTCAGCGGCGTGGCGTGCTCGACGAACTTCTTCGAGCTTGTCCGCCGACGCACGGGTAGCTTCGAGTTGCTCACGGTAGGTGGAGTCCATTGCCCCCTGAGCGACTTTGATCTCCTCGGTGGCGGTCACCACCAAGGCGGCGAGACGCGCGAGGGCCGCAAGGTCAAATTCAATCGCCTCACGGCGCTTGGCCGCTTCGGCCCGCTCGGTAGAGCGACCCTCTAGGCGAGATTCAATTTCCCCCCGACGAGTTTCGATGATCCGGCGACGTTCCCCGAACTCGGCCTCACGACGTGAAAGGCCAGTGGCTTGGTTCACTGCGCTCTCGCGCAAATGCTCGACCTGAACTTTGGCGGTCTCGGCGATTTGGGCACGGGCCCCCGCGTCGCTCACCGCCAACTCCAGTGCCGGAAGTTCAATGCGAAGAGCGCTCAGTTCGTGCTCCATTGGCGCAATCCGGTCACTCACCTCCGCTACTTCGACTTCCAGTGTCGCAATGGCTTCACCGAGTTCGTGACTAGCAAGACGGTGCCGCTCGAGGGCGGATTGATTACGTTCGAAATTGCTGCGGGCCGCATTGAGGCCATTTTGGGCATTCGTCAGGCGGAGTCGTGCTTGGCTGGCGGCCACATCGTCGCGCTCGCGCTGCTCGGCCACGCGAGTCAACTCGGCGGCGCCCTCTCGGGCCGTACGCTCAGCCTCTTCGACGGTGGAGCGTGTCACCACTGCTCGACCGGAGGCCACGCGCCACCCCGCCGAAGAGAAACGATCGCCATCGGCCGTTACCACTACTAATTCGGGATTCGCCAGGGCCACTTCAATGCCCGACTCCCAGTTATCGGCAACAAAGGCCCGCGCGAAGAGTGCGTCGAGCACTCGAGTTACGTGTACCGGAGCACCGACGCGAGCGCGAACCTTTTCGCGCAACGAGGTAGCTCCCGCGGGCGCAACGTTGATGCGAATGTCGTGTTCGCTGATGGGCAAAATAAGTCCCGCGCCACCTTCACGACGGAGTGCTTCGAGGGCCTTGCGCGCAGACTGCTTGCCATCCACAACCATGGCCCCAACGCTGGCACCAGCGGCTGACTCCACCGCTCGTTCCCACCCATTATCAATGTCAATGAGGTCTAAAAATGATCCCAGGACGCCTTCAAGGTTGCCAATGATTGCGCGACCACCCGCCCCCGAGAATTCGTCCAGTGCTCGCGCGAGCGCTTCGGCTCGAGCCTGCGTACGGGCGGCCACTTCGGTGGCGCTGCGTAGAGCCAGGTCACTGGCTTCACGCTTCCTCTCTTCTTGGGTGGCGTTCGTTTCGGCGCTCTGTACTTCGAGTTCGGCCGCTTCGAGTCGGGCGCCGATCTGATCATGTTCTGACTGGGCTGAAGCGAACCCATTCACCGCAAGACTGTGCCGTTCACGGGTCTCGTTGAGCCGCCCGTTCGCGCGCTCATTTTGTTCGCGCAACGAATCCACCGAGCGCTCCAGTAGGGCCAGGCGCGACTGCATGCTCGAGAGGGCCACCTCGTCACTCTCTAGGGACTGATTGGCGTAAGTCGACTCGTAGCTGGCCAAGGCCACTTCAAACTCCGAAACCGCGGTGGCTACCCCTTGGCGCATTGAGGCAAGTTCGCGTTCTTCCACCGCCAACTCTTCGAGGTCGCCCTTTAATTTGGCGGCGTCGGCTTCGAGGGTGGCAATAACGTTCTCATCCGCCGAGGCAATCAGCGCTTGGCGGAGGGCGCGTTCACGCTCCGTGATGACCTGGGCGAGCCCGCGAGAGCGCTCTGATAGCCCCTGCAGGGTTCCCAAAGCGGAGGCCAGGGTCTCTTCTCGCCGTGAGGCCATCTCCGCCGCGGCCGCAGTGGCCTGGGCGTCGAGGGTCACCACTTCGGCGCGCAGTGTGCTTTCGCTGTCGGTTGAGCTTCCTAGCTCGTGTTCTATCTCGACCTGGCGTTTCGTGAAGACATCTAGCCGTTGCCCGTACAGTGCGTGTCGTGCCGCGCGCAGCTGTGAATCAACTTCGCTGAAACTCTGTGCCGAGGCGGCCTGGCGTTCGAGGGGGCGCATCTGACGGCGAACCTCTCGAATCAAGTCGCCGAGTCGGTCGAGATTTTCTTTGGTTTGATCTAGTCGGCGCTCAGCGCGCTCCTTGCGACGTCGGTGCTTAAGTACTCCGGCAGCCTCTTCGATAACCGCTCGGCGATTCTCTGGGTTGGCGTTCAAGATTGAGTCGAGTTGACCCTGACCAATAATCATGTGTTGGTTACGACCAACACCAGAGTCGCTCAGAAGTTCTTGGATGTCCAGTAGTCGACAGGTGGTGCCATTAATGGCGTATTCCGATTCTCCGGTGCGAAAGAGGGTGCGCGAAATTGTGACTTCGGCGTTCTCCACGCCCAGTCGCCCGTCAGCGTTGTCCAGGGTTAGCGCAACTTCGGCGCGACCGAGAGCGGGGCGACTTGCCGTTCCCGTAAAGATGACGTCATCCATTTTTCCCGAGCGCAACGACTTGGCGCTCTGGGCCCCGAGAACCCACGTAACGGCGTCAACGACGTTGGACTTACCCGATCCGTTTGGTCCCACGACCGCGGTCACCCCGCGCTCGAACTCGAGAACGGTGGTGTCAGCGAAGGACTTGAAGCCCTTCATGGATAATCGCTTCAGAAACACGGAAAGACGCTACCAAGTAGAGAGGCCCGGCTTACGCCTGGCACTTCTCACAGAAATAGGTGTCGTGGGTCTTGGTGGAAACGCGAGTAATTGGGGCGCGGCACTGAGAGCAGGGCAGCCCTTCCCGCTTGTACACCTGGATAAATTTCTGGTAGCTACCGGACTTCCCGTAGGGGTCGGTCCAGGGGGCGTCTTCGAACGCCGTGCCCTCGTGCTTAATCGCGTCAGCGACTATTTCGAGGAAACTGCGATGCAGACGACGAATCTCAATGGTGGTGAGTCCCTCCGCTGATCGGTTGGGGTGCAATCCGGCGGAGAAGAGAATCTCGTCGGCGTAAATGTCCCCCAAACCAGTGAAAATGCGTTCGTCGGTCAACACCTCCACGAGTGGCGTCGTGCGCGAGCGCATAACCGCCGCGAAACGGTCCCAACCAATTTGGTCTTCGATCGCGTCAATGCCCACGTCGGCTAGTTCGCTAATGGTTTTGCGAAGCGCTAGTCCATCGCCACCGACACTGAGCCGCGCGAACTTGGAAATTTCCTCTCCCTCACCTTCGGCGGGCGCCTTAGCCACGAAGGCCCGAGCATCACCCTTCGGGTCAACGAGTCGAAGCTCCCCCACCTTGTCGAAGCTAATAACGAGCTGCGTAAATTTAGGCTTAGTGACCTTGGCGGTCGCGGCCATCAAGATTTGGCCTGATCCAGGGTTCAGGACTAGTCGGTGACCATTGTCCAACAAGAAGATTAGGTTGCGACCCAGACGCTGCGCCTCCTTGATGGCGTGGCCCTCAAGAGCGGTACGGAACTCTTTCGCGCTCTTGTGGGGCTTAACAAGTTTGCCCACCGTAATGGTGGCCAATTTGACTTGGCGTCCAACGAGGTCGCGTGACAGCACGCTGCGCATTGTCTCTACTTCGGGAAGTTCATTCATTTGTTTTTCTCATTCCACGCCGTTAGCGCTGCTTGCGCCTCGGCACTCTTTCTCGATGTTCCTTGGGCGGTCGCGAGTACCTCACCACCAACAACAACCGTGGCGGTGAATTGGACTGCGTGGCTCGGGCCCTCAGCGCTGACTTCGTAGAGTGGGGCTCCGTGACCTTGTGATTCAGACCATTTACGCAACTGAGCCTTGGGATCAGCCTGAGTGGGGTGCTCCACCGCTTGGGCGATGGCCTCGTCGAGCAGCGAAATGACGACCCCCGTGGTGTGATCGAGCCCACGTTCCAGATAGACGGCCGCAACTACCGCCTCGAAGGCGTCGGCGAGGATTGAATCACGTTCGCGCCCCCCTTCACGCTCGACACCCTTGTTTACGCGCAACCGCTCACCTAAGCCGAGGGTACGGGCGAATCGCGCGAGAGCCGCTTCATTAACTACCTGGGAGCGGGCGATTGTGGCCTCCCCCTCGTCAATGGTCGGATAGCCACGGTAGAGGTGCTGGGCCACAATGAGGTCCACCACCGCGTCGCCCAAAAATTCCAGTCGTTCGTTCGAGCTGGTGTGGTGTTCTTTGGCGTAGCTCGAATGAGTGAGGGCCGTGGCGAGATACTCGCTCTCGTCACCAACACCCAATCGAGCACTCAGCTCGGAAGTACTCATGGTCAGCAGGACCACGGGCTCCTACGCGGCCAACTTGGCCGACACGTAATCGACGGCCTCTTGGACGGTGGTGAGGCCTTCAAGATCCTCGTCATTGATGTGAAATTCACCTACGAGCGGGGTCAGTTGCTCTTCGATTGCTTCAACGAGCTCGATCAGGGCAAGAGAGTCGGCTCCTAGATCAGCGAAGGACAACGCGAGGTCGATTTCACTCGGTGACTTTTCTAGGATTTCGGCCAGTTGGGTCTTTACTAATTCCGCGACGGCGTCTCGCGTGAGTGGTGAATCGGTCATACATCTCTCCTCAGTAGTTGGCTAAGCCTACTTTGAATGGACACTTCCGTGCTTGTTTAGCCCTCTTGATCAGGGCGAATAGCCAATCTCATCTGCTGGACAACTCCCGCTTTGTCCATTTCGTCCGCCACGCGCAGCGCATTCATAATCGCCGTCGCGTTAGAGGACCCGTGAGAAATAATGCAAATTCCCTCCAGGCCGAGCAACATTGCTCCGCCGTGGTTCTCGGGGGTGAGCGAGGCCATGACCGGCAAGAGATACGGCGCAAGCGTTTCGCCCGCCTTCTTGGTGTTCTCATCAACTCCCATGGCCTTGACGAATTCGCCGAAGATGTACTTCAACGAGCCCTCCATTGTCTTGAGCGCCACATTGCCGGTGAAGCCATCGGTCACAATCACGTCCACGGGAGAGGGAATGATATCTCGCCCCTCCACGTTGCCAAAGAAATTGATGGTCGAATCGGAGCGCAACAGTTCGTGCGTCTCTTTGACCAGTGGGGTCCCCTTTGAGGATTCTTCCCCAATCGACAACAGTCCCACCGACGGCGTTGCGACCTGGAAGTGGGCGTTCATGTACGCGCAGGCGAGTTTGGCAAACTGCACCAACATCTCGGGCGTGCACTCCGCATTGGCTCCAGCGTCCACGAGGGCGGTCGGGTTCTTACCCGGGTTTGGCACCGGGGTGACAATGCACGGACGCACCACGCCGGGCAGGCGTCCCATGCGCAGTAATGCGGAGGCCATCGTCGCACCGGTGTTACCAGCCGAAACCATGGCGCAAGCTTTACCGTCACGCACGAGTTCAGCGGCGCGTACGAGCGAAGAGTCTTTCTTCTTACGCACCGAAACGCCGGGATCGTCATCCATATCGATGACCTCGCTACAGGCGAATACCTCGAAGCCAGTGGTATCGCCCATCCGATCGGGGACTCCAACCAGGATGACCTCGAGTCCGAGTTCTTCTTTGGCTCTTCGTGCGCCGGCGATTATTTCACTGGGGGCAAAGTCGCCGCCCATAACATCGAGGGCGATAGGCAGACCCAAGATTAATTAACCTCTACGGCTACGCGACCCTTGTACCAACCACAGTTAGGGCAGACCACGTGAGGGGTCTTCGAGGTCGAGCACTGCGGGCAAATGCTGCGTGAAGGTAGTGCGAGCTTCCAGTTGGCCGCACGGCGTGAGCGGCCACGGGCCTTGGATTGCTTCCTCTTAGGTACTGGCATCGTTCTTCTCTTTCGGCGTCTCGGGCCTATTCGGCGCCGGGGGCGGGCTCTTCGTTATCAAAACTAAGACTATTGAGTGTAGCCCATCTCGGATCGGCCTCTCCCTGGCACTCGCAGGTGGCCTCATTTCGGTCAATTCCGCAGTAGGGGCACAGCCCCTTACAGGTCGCCGAGCAGAGTGGGGCTAGCGGTAAATCAAGGAAAACTGCGTCGTGGACCATCGGGGCTAGGTCAATGTAGTCCTGGTCAATCAGGTACGACTCCTCGTCGAGATCTTCGGGGTCGACGAAACGCTCATTGAGGGCAATCTCGCTGAGGCCGTCTATCGGGCTCGAGCAACGGCGACAGGTGCCCCGCCAGGGCGCGCGCAGACTCCCCTTGACTCGCAACCCTCCCGAGTAACTCTCAATCCGAATCGCGAGGTCAATAGGCGCGTCCCAAGCAATGTCGGTCTCCGCTTTACCCTTGGGTTCGAAGGTTTTACCCTCGTCAAAGAGAGCCGAAAGATTCAGTTCAGTCGAGGCCGGTAGGTCTCGACGCAACTTCGCAATGGGTACACGATAGGCAGAGCTCACCGCTAGATCTGTCCCTGGTCGAAGAAGAACTCGTCATCCCATCCTTGTGCCGAATCATTGGTGACCGCCGGAGCGCGGTAGGCCTGAGCGGGCTTACCCCAATTAATTGGTGCGGGGGCGGGCTGTGGGGTGAGGGGGCGGTCTTGGCGAAGTTGTTCCATGAAGTCATC
The DNA here is from genome assembly GCA_903832015.1 of uncultured Actinomycetes bacterium. GTDB lineage: Bacteria > Actinomycetota > Acidimicrobiia > Acidimicrobiales > RAAP-2 > RAAP-2. The sequence goes on along the minus strand of CAIKZX010000115.1, from coordinate 4,507 downwards.
ACTGTCCACCGACTCGGGGGCATAGGGCTGCTCGTTGACTTGATTATCGACCCGAGGAGCAATCATCGATCGCAAGTTTTCGCGTCCCGATTGGGTCTGATCCAGTAGGCGACCAAGCACAATCTCAAAGGTCGCCAACTTCTGGTCAATGTAATCTTCAGTCTCGTTGATCATCGTGCGCGCCCGAGTCTGAGCCTCGGCGATAATATCCTCAGCGCGGAGTTTGGATTGTCGCACAATCTCATTTTTTTCGATCATGCGGCTCGCCTCGGCACGGACTTGGTCCATGACCGCCTGCGCACGTTGACGCTCTTGCTCCATTAACTGCGCACGGTCTTTTAAGTCCCAGCGAGCCTGGCGAATCTCATCGGGCAGGTTGCGAATCGCGGACAGAACAATCGCGACGACCTCATCTTTTGAGACGCTGATCGTCGAAGACAGGGGTCGGGTTTTGCTGTTTTCGAACAGGTCCAGAAGGTCCTGGAGGTCGGTCTCAATACTGCGGGGCATCCGTTGAGACTGGTCCTGGATGTACTGATCGTCGTTGTAGGGCTCGAAACCGGTCATTGTGCTCCTCGAAACTTCTCTCGCAGTCGAACCGCCACGGGAGCGGGCACGAAATGCGAGACATCTCCACCATACTGAGCCACCTCACGTAAGAGGCGACTGGCGATGAAGGAGTGATTAGAACTTGTTGGAATAAACAACGTTTCCACCCCCGAAAGTGACCGATTCATCTGGGCCATCTGGAGTTCTGATTCGAAATCGGAGACGGCACGCAGGCCCTTCACGATGGCGGTGGCGTTGACCTCGCGCGCGACATTCACCAGCAAGGTCGCGATCGCCACGATTCGCACCGAGGGGATGTGCTTGGTGGAATCGGCAATCATCTCCTGGCGTTCTTCCAGTTCAAAAAGTGACGCTGATTTTTGGGGATTTCGAATAGCGGCGACCACAATTTCGTCAAAGATCAGCGCCGCGCGCTCCACCACTTCGAGGTGTCCGTTGTGAAAAGGATCGAATGAACCAGGAATGAGGCCGACGGTCATGCGAGTACTTCCTCCGTGGGTTCGAGAATCGTTACCAGCGTAGTGCCATAGCGCTTTTCTTTTGTTACATCCCAGCCCACGGGCGCAGCCATGAAGCGATCATTTTCGATTACCGCACGCGATGCCTTTACGCCATGTAACAACGCCGCGAGGTCTAATGGCCCGTAGGGGGGATCGGCGAGGACTAGGTCGACCTCGCCGGGCGGAGTCCATAGGGGTAGGGTCGCGCGGACGAAGTACGCCTCACCCTCGACATTCACACCCTCGTAGTTCTCCTTAGCTGCGGCCAAGCACTTAGGGTCCGAGTCGTAAAAGTAGACCTGCGCGGCCCCACGACTCAGGGCCTCGATACCGAGCGCACCCGATCCGCAGTACAGGTCACAAACGACTAGTCCGTCGAGTCCACCGCGCGATTCGAGCATGGAAAAAATTGCTTCACGCGCAAAGTCGGTCGTTGGCCGAACCTTCTCTGGCAACTTGGCCCGGAGCTGCTGTCCCCTTGCGCTGCCGGCTATAACTCTCACCCCTCAAGGGTATTGCCTAAGAGCGGAACAAGTAGGTCGCTTCTTCATCATCGACGAAGAGCCGTAATTCCTCTTGCACCCCAGTCAGGTCACCACGGGCCACCATTTCGGTGGCGACCTCGCGGGCCGCTTCGAGCAAGTCAAGGTCACTCTGGAGGGAGGCGAGGATCAGGTCGCTGCGACCACGCTGGCGAGCGCCGAGAAGGGTTCCCTCACCTCGTAACGCCAGGTCCACCTCGGCCAGGGCGAAGCCATCGTTACTCCCTACGAGGGCCCCCAGTCGAGTGGCCGACTCTTCGCTCGGCGCGGGCCCCAGTAGGTAGCAATAACTTTGATCGGCCCCACGACCAACCCGTCCCCGCAACTGGTGCAACTGGGCCAGTCCGAACCGCCAGGCGTCTTCAATGACAATGACCGTCGCCTCGGGCACATCCACGCCAACTTCAATAACGGTGGTGGCCACCAGCACCTGGATCTCTCCGGAGCGAAATTGCTGCATGACAATTTCTTTTTCCTCAGGTTTCATCTGCCCGTGTAGTAATCCAACACTCAGCCCGCGGAGCTCTCCGGTCGCCAGCCGCGTGCGTTCAGCGGTGGCGCTGGTCGCCTCTACCTTGCTCGAGCCATCAACTAATGGGCACACGACGTACGCGCGTTGGCCCTTTTCTATCTCCCCGCGAACTCTCCGCCAGCAGTCTTCAACCGCACTCTCGGAATCGGCCCACTTGGTTTCGATGACCAGACGCCCTACGGGCATCTCATCAATCGTCGAAATATCGAGGTCGCCGAAAACCACCATCGCCGCCGTGCGAGGAATTGGTGTGGCGGTCATGACCAAGAGGTCCGGGTCCGCACCGGATGCGGAGTGGGCTCTCGCGTTCTCACGTAGTTTCGCACGCTGTTCGACACCGAAGCGGTGTTGCTCGTCAATAACGACGAGCCCGAGGGAAGCGAACCGTATTTCATCATTCAGCAATGAGTGGGTGCCCACCAGAATGTCAATACTTCCGCTGGCGAGAGAATCAATAATCCCCTGGCGCTCTTTTGCTTTGGTGCTTCCCGTTAACAGTCCGACCACGACTGGGCGCTCGCCCCCCAGCACGGACTCGTCTTTGATTGTGAGCCCTCGGACGTCGCGCTGAAGGGAAGCCGCGTGCTGTTCGGCCAACACCTCCGTTGGGGCCATCAGGGCGCTTTGATGGCCTTCACCCCGCACCGCCAGCATGGCGGTGAGGGCCACCAAGGTCTTTCCCGACCCCACGTCACCTTGCAGCAAGCGATGCATCGGCAGGACACTGCGAAGATCTCGTGCGATCTCGAGGAGCACTCGACGCTGGGCTGAGGTGAGTGCGAATCGATGCTGGGCGATGAATTGCCGGACGAGCGAGTCGGTTGGGCGGAGCCCCGTTCCCGGCAACACCTCTAAATCCGAGTCAAGAATCTGGTGAGCTATTCCCGAGGCGTCCTCTTCAAGACGCTGGCGGCGAAGAGCGAGCAGTGACTGCAGACGCCAAAACTCATCGAAGGCCAAGCGTCGCCGAGCGGGGGTGACGTCAGCCACTTCACTCGGTAGGTGAATGTCGTGCACCGCTCGCGAACGCTCCACCAGTCCCAGCTTCACCCGAAGTGTCTCGTTCAGCGGATCGGCCAGCTCACCGGCGCGGCGGAGAGATTCTTCAATGAACCCGCCCATCTCCCAACTGGTTAGTCCCGCCTTCCCCGAAGCGGGATAGATCGCAACGACTCGACCCACTCGTCCCGGGTCGCGGTCCTCACTGAGCGTGCCAATAATGACGTCGACGACCGGATTGGACATCTGGCGTTGCTGGCGGAACTCGCCGACCTTTCCGAAGAACATCGCCTGCGTCCCCACGGGGAGCTGCTTCTCACGCCACGGTTGATTAAAGAACACCACGCCTAGAGAGTGGGAGCCATCTTTCACCTCGAGGCTGACCATCTGCTTGCCATTTTTAGTGCGATTGGTACGAACTTTGGTGACCTCGCCGAAGACGGCGGCCTCGTCGCCAATGGTCAAGTCACTGAGATCGACTTGCTTGGTGCGATCGATGTAACGGCGGGGGTACCAAGTCAGGAGATCGAAGACGTTGGTGATGCCCATCTCGGCCAGGGCGGCCGTTCGCTTCACGCCAATAGCGCGCAATCGATCAACTGATACTTTGGCGAGCGCGGCCAGCTGACGCGGTGACTCTTCCATATCGACAGCCTAAAGAATCTCAGTCGAGAGTGGCGAACAGAACGTTATTCAATCCCGAAGTAGTACGGATAGAGGGGCTGACCCCCACGATGAACTTCGACCTCAAGGTCCGCAAAGGCGCTCGCCACGTAGCGCAAGATGGCTGCGGTGTCATCGCCTTCGGCACTCGAACCCTCAACGATGGTCAGGATTTCACTGGTAGGAGTCACCAGCGATGCAAGTAGTGCGGTCGAGGCACTCACGACGGAGTCGCCCACCGATGAGATTCCCTTGGGTCCGAGCCCAATCCAGTCCCCGACTTTCACGGGGCCAACCTCGCTGCTGGTGTCGCGAACCGATTGGGTAACTTCAGCGCTGATCAGGTCGGCGGTTGCGAGCTCCATACTCGCCACACTTTCCGCCAGCCCCTGGTCGGGGTTATAGGCAATTAAAGCGGCCAAACCCTCAACCACCGAGGTCGTCAAAACGACCGCGACCTCCACCTCGACCAAGTCATTGACCTGCTGAGCGACGGGGATGATGTTTTTATTGTTCGGCAAGATCACGACAAACTTCGAGCCGGTCGCTAGCACCGCCTTCACCAGGTCGGCGGTCGAGGGGTTCATGGTCTGTCCCCCACTCACCACCTCACGCGCGCCCATCGAACTCATCAGTGCACTCGTTCCAGCTCCCAGGGCCACCGCTACGACTGCGGTGTGCGGCGCGGGTGCGCAGATCGG
>CAIKZX010000114.1 GCA_903832015.1 uncultured Actinomycetes bacterium | reverse complement strand
GTTCTAGTGCGCAACGTCTGTTACGCGGGCTTGAGTACTTTAGCAGTATTTCGTCAAAACAGCCAAATGTAAGCAAAATACGGCCTGCCCCGGGGGGGCAGGCCGTTCGAGTGCTTAAGCGAGGCTTAGAAAAGTGCCTCGACTCGACGGTTCAAGTAACGGCCACCTGCGGTCGCATTGCTCCCTACGGGGTTCGAGGAACCACCCGCGACGATTGAGATGGAAACTCCACCGTCCTTCATGCCAATGAGGTCCTTCTTTAGAAGAATCTTGACCTCAAGTGCGCGCTGGCGACTCAAGATCGCGTTGCACTGGACGGAACCAGTGCTGTCGGTGTAGCCCGTCAAGATGACGGTGGAAGAACCAGCCGACTTGACAGCTTTGGCGAGGGCCATGACCTTGTTGAAAACCGGCCCTCGGTTCGACGATCCGGTGTCGTAGGGACGAATAATAACCGTGTTCGCTCCACCGGGGTTCGTGCAAATCTTGATGATCTGTGTCGGCTCTTGGGTAATCACGCAGTTCTTGGCGTCGTAGTTCACGGTGAAGGCGGTTGCGTCTAACACATCGGTGGTACCCGCGATGAGACCAGTAAAGCCCGTGTGAATCGGACCGGGGCCAAAGTTTGACTGGTCGGTGTAACTTCCGTCCTTGTTAGGTACCAAGACGAAGAGTCCGGTTGCATCAAGTCCGAAGAGGTATCCAGTATGGGGCTGGAAGGCGAAGTTTCGAACTGGCGAAGCTTGACTCGAAGCCAACCCCCAGTCAGTCCAGGTGCCTGCTCCGGCACCGGATATGGTCGTGCGCTGGAATTGGTTGGTATTGCCGTCTACTTGGTACAACTTTCCGTCAAGGCCAAAGGCAATGGCTGAGATGGATGTAGCCGATGCTTCGAAAACTGAGAACGAAGTTGCTGCAGCCGTTGCGCGGTGGATGCAAAGACCGACGTAATCCCCGAACACAACGTTTCCATTGGCGTCAACGGTGTAGAAGTTGTTGTCCGAAGTGCAAGCACCAGTATTGGTTACACCACTGGTGTCCACGACCATGTGAATGTCGGATGTGGCAGCTAAGTGGTTCAGGCTGGCTGAAACACGAGCGATACCCAATTCACCGTCGGTGAAGTAAATGTAACCCTTCGAGAAGGCGAGGTTTCCGTTTAGAAGGCCTGTGGAGCCGTCGTTGCCACCTGGGGTTGAAACGGGCCAAGTCTGACCCGCGGTTGCGAGGATCTGCGTTTCCACGCCCGACTTAGAAACTTTGACGAGTCCTCCGTTGTAAATAACCCAAAGGTTGCCCTGTGCGTCGTAGATGCTGTCATTCGGAGCCTGGGTTACCGACGAGGTAAGAACGTGAACCACTGAAATTGTGTCACCAAAAGCCGCTGGTGCGGCACTGGCAGCGCCAGCCTGCAACACCGTGGTGCCCAAGAGGGTGGCGGCTAACGCGAAGCCAACGCTCGTTTTCTTAATTGTTCTCATGGCGAATCGCCTAAGATTGTTTAATCGCTGGTGACATCCTAATGGTTGAGTGTGGCACTGGGGGCGATCGAGAAGTAAACGGCGCGAGGAAGTTCTCCAATTGGCTAGCAACTAACCTAAAGGCGCCGTGAGTACCTCAAAAATCGACATTTCTAAGATCCGTAACCTGAGCATCATCGCTCACATCGACCACGGCAAATCGACACTTTCTGACCGAATTCTCGAAATTACGGGAGCGGTAGATCCTCGACTCATGCGAGCGCAGTACTTGGACTCAATGGACATTGAACGCGAACGGGGGATAACAATCAAGGCTCAAAATGTCCGTGTCCATTGGAAGGACAATATTATTCAGCTGATTGACACGCCCGGCCACGTTGACTTTGGTTATGAAGTCTCTCGTTCGCTCGCTGCCTGTGAGGGGGCGGTCCTCTTAGTTGACGCCTCACAGGGAATACAGGCGCAAACTTTGGCTAATTGTTACCAGGCGATTGAGAACAACCTCGAAATCGTGGCGGTCTTAAATAAAATCGATCTGCCGGCGGCGGACCCGGAACGATGCAAAGAAGAACTCGAACGAGTACTGGGCATTCGCGCTAGCGAGGTTCTCTCGATTTCGGCCAAGACTGGCGTCGGCGTACCCGAACTTCTCGACGCCATCGTCGACCGCATTCCCGCCCCCCAAGGCGACCCGTCCGCGTCACTGCGAGCTCTCATTTTTGATTCCAACTACGACCAGTACCGAGGGGTGGTGAGTTCGATTCGTATCGTCGAGGGCACCCTCCGCGATGATATGAAAATTCGGATGATGCAGGTAGGGGCGAACCATGAGATCGAAGAGATTGGTATCCGCACCCCAGACCTGAAAAAGGTGACGGAGATGGGGCCAGGCGAGGTTGGCTACATCATCGCTGGCATTAAGGATGTTGGTGGAGCGAAGTCGGGTGAAACCATTACCGATGCGGTACGTCCCGCTCCGGCGCCACTGGCGGGTTACATGGACCCCAAGCCCATGGTCTTTTGCGGCATCTACCCAATTGATGGTGATGACCTAGGGGACCTTCGTGATTCTCTCGACAAGTTGAAACTGAATGACGCCTCGATTACCTTCGAGCCGGAAAACTCGCACGCCCTCGGGTTTGGTTTTCGCTGCGGCTTCTTAGGCCTCTTGCACATGGAAATCGTAAGAGAGCGACTCGAGCGTGAATACAACTTGGACATTATTGCCACCGCGCCTTCGGTGGTCTACCGTGCCTTCTTGACCGATGGTACGGAGCTCATCATTGACAACCCCACCGATCTACCGGACCCCTCCCGCCTTGACCACATCGATGAACCGATGTTGGACATTTCAATTCTCTCGCCTTCGGAATACCTGGGGTCAATTATGGACCTTTGCCAGAGTCGTCGTGCCGAGATGATCAAGATGGATTACCTATCGACCGAACGGGTGGAATTGCGTTATTCCATTCCGCTCGCCGAGGTGGTTATCGACTTTTTTGACGCCCTCAAGTCGCGTACGAAGGGCTACGCCTCCCTCGACTACGAGCCAGCGGGATATGTCACCTCACAGCTCGTGCGCGTGGACCTTTTGATTAACCATGAACCGGTTGACGCTTTCTCCACGATTGTGCACAAATCCAATGCGGACTTCTATGGCCGCAAGATGGCCGAGCGGCTACAAGAACTCATTCCTCGCCAGATGTTCGATGTGCCCATTCAGGCGGCCGTCGGCTCTCGAGTGATTGCCCGTGAAACGGTTAAGGCGCGCCGCAAGGACGTGCTCGCTAAGTGTTACGGCGGTGACATCACCCGCAAGCGCAAGCTGCTCGAAAAGCAAAAAGAGGGGAAGAAGCGAATGAAGAACCTCGGTCGCGTTGAAGTGCCCCAGGAAGCCTTTGTCGCCGCTCTCAAACTCGAGGACTAGTAACCGACAGTTCCGTCAATCAATTCTCGCAGTAAGTCAGCGTGTCCCGCGTGCCGAGCGTATTCTTCGATGAGGTGAATGTAAATCCACCGAAGATTCACCTGGTACCCCATGGGGTGGGG
>CAIKZX010000113.1 GCA_903832015.1 uncultured Actinomycetes bacterium | reverse complement strand
GGATGGAGTCATGCCCAGCGAACCAAACAAGAAGAAGGTGGCACCTCCACCTCGCTATCCCGACGAAATGAGAGAGCGAGCCGTGAGGATGGTTCGCGATCTCAAGGCTGCAGATCCAAGCGATCGAGGAGTGTTCGGCCGAGTCTCGCGACAACTGGGCGTCGGATCGCAGTCACTACGTCTCTGGGTTGCCCAGGCGGAAACTCGTGACGGTCTTCGACCACAGGTCAGCGAGTCTGAGGCAAGTGAACTGAAAGAGCTGCGAAAAGAAGTAAAAGAGTTGCGTCGCGCAAATGACATCTTGCGAGCGGCAGCAACTTTCTTCGGGGCGGAGCTCGACCGTCAACCGAAGAGGTAGTTCGCTTCATCGACGCCCACCGGGACTTTGACACCGGTGGGCGCAGATGGGGAGTCGAGCCGATTTGCGAACAACTCGCGGTCGCCCCAAGCACCTACTACGACGCAAAGAGCAGAGCCCCGTCCAAGCGTGCACTTCGAGATGCTGAACTCGGGCCTGCACTCGAAGCCATCTGGAAGCACAACTACTCGGTCTATGGCAAGCGCAAACTGACGAAGGCCGCTCGTCGAAAGAACTTGAACGTTGGTCGAGACCAAGTGGCCAGACTCATGAAACGCCAAGGCATTCGAGGTGCAAGCCGCTCGAAGAAGCGGTTCACGACCCACGCGGACCCCGCACACCTGCGAGCGCCGGACTTGGTGAAACGTGAGTTTGTCGCCACGCGCCCTAATCAACTCTGGGTTACGGACTTCACCTACTGCTCAACGTGGAGTGGTGTCATCTATGTGGCATTCATTGTGACGTGTTCTCGCGCCGGCTCGTTGGTTGGAAGGCATCGAGATCAATGACCGCGTCGCTCGTCGTTGATGCGCTCAACATGGCTGCATGGACACGACGGACCAACCTCGGTGGACTTATTTGCCACACCGATGCCGGATCGCAATACACAAGTGTGAGCTACACCGACCGAATTGACGAGCTGGGCGTCAGTGCCTCGATTGGAACCGTTGGCGATTCCTACGACAATGCAATGGCCGAATCAGTCATGGGCATCTTCAAGACTGAACTGCACCGCAACCCGGCAGTCTTGGCCAGCAACGGAGGCCACTAGAAGGGGCTCGAAGATCTCGAGATCGCGACCTGTGCGTGGGTCTCGTGGTTCAACGAAGAGCGAATCCACAGCGAACTTGAAGACCAAACCCCTTGCGAGATTGAAGAGTGCTACTCTCTCAATCATCAGGCCAACGTGGCTTGACAAAGTTCAGTCGAAAAGCCTCCGGGAAACCCAGACCTATTCATTGCTTCCTGTCGCAGCACTGCAATCTGGAAATTGGTATGCGTCAGCCCAAGGACTACTTCACCGAAATTTCAATAGACCGTGGATTTGCCGATTCGCTTGACTCCCAATGGATTCCAACCGACCCAACTCTGTGGGAAATTGATAACTTCCAGGATTTTCTGAGCCGCCGCCGAGAGCTTCTGGCTGACGCCGCGAATCACTTTCTCGCTGACCTCAAGGGGGGCAAGTCGGATGCCGAGCACCTTCCCGCACTCGGCGAGGCGACAACTTCGCAAGATGATCCCGAGTCGCAGACCGAATTCGATTTAATCAAACAGCTCGTCGACCTCGGAATTAGCCGACCTCACCTGCACTTCGAATTCTTCGACGAAAATTCAGCTAAGCCCTTGGGGGTGACAGACGCGTTCTGGCCAGACGGACTGCAAACTGGTCGAGGAGGGCCGGTTGCTCTGAGCCTCAACTCGGAACTACTTAATCTTGAGCAGCTCGCCGCTAACGGCGTCTTGGTGTTCAAGAGCGTCGAGGCGCTTCGAACGCACATTCTTCGGATGGCACAAAACGATGCTGGCGCGCCGAGTGAACTTTGAGAAACCCAGCGCTCTAATTATTTCTTAGACGCCTCAGCATGAGCTGCTCCTCGGCTAAAGCCTTTCACTTAGACCTAACTTCAACAAGCAGGGAGGTAGCAAAACCGAGCGAAGGTCAAAGTCTCCATCAGACCCAGTGCGATTCACACCACTAACAATCATCCAGTAGCTCGTCGTTCTCGTCATAAGAAGAATCATCTGAGCCACCAACAATCTGAAAACCATCAGAGTGTGTTGCTTCGAACTGCGCCCTATCCGAGTCATCGCCTTGGTAGACGTCAATATCATCCCAATGTCTGCCCATCACAACCCCTTATTTGTCAAAAGACACATCCATTTTAGCATTCGACAGGCAACCAAGGTGGTGGGCCTACCTCAGCCACATGCTATCGCGGTTGATAACTATTCACTTGAGAATCAAGAGCACGAGTGCCGAATCTTCTGCGAGCAACAAGGACTTAGCG
>CAIKZX010000112.1 GCA_903832015.1 uncultured Actinomycetes bacterium | reverse complement strand
TGGCCCGGCTGCTGCTGAAGGCACCACGACTCGTTGTTCTCGATGAAGCCACAGCGCACCTGGATTCTGAAAGCGAATCAGCGGTGCAGCGTGCCCTCGAAGAAACCATGCACGAGCGAACCTCACTGGTCATCGCTCACCGTCTATCGACCATTCGTAACGCCGATCAGATTCTGGTCATCGATGATGGATCAATCAAGCAACGCGGTACCCACGCCGAACTTTACGCCGAAGGCGGGCTGTACAAGGATCTGTATGAAACGCAGTTTGCCGGACAAGATCGTTAAGCGCGCCATCCAATTAAGCAACTAGCAAAATGCAATTTTCGTAATCTGCTGTCTTGGATTCCTGCCAAGCCCACTTGTTATGAATCAGTCAAACCGACTAGATCGCATTTCGCCCAGATTGCCAATCCAGCCTGATCCTCGCATGGCCCTAGCTTCTTTTAATGACATGGGCTTGATGGAGAAAAAATTTCGAGCAGGGACGACCGGAATTTGGTTTCGTTTAAAGGGGAAGTAAACCGCTATGAATTTGATTCCTGAATAAAAGTCGATCTTCTTCATTTGGTCAATCCACACCCCCGATGCAAAAAGCAGTCCTGACTTATCCGAAGGGCAAATTCCCTACGAAAAAATGAATCTGACGAATTATGAGCCGTCTTTAAGGAATTGAACGGTAGAGCCTGAAGAAGGTTGGTTCAAAACCAAGATTCGGCCAGGTATGAGTGGCAGTTAAATTCGTCGCTCTCCAGTCCGTGATGAGCGTATCAATCTCGTTTTCCTTGGCCCATTCCAGTGCCACTTGGGTTAACGCTTTCGCAATACCCCGGCGACGAAAGGCTGGGTCCACGCTTGCGCTCGATAGGTCAATGCTGCGAGAAGGAACTCGCAAGTCTCCCTCTGGACGGCGATAAAGGAATAATTCCCCAACAATTTGGCCGTCGACCTCGCAGCACCAGGCGACATACCGATCGTCGCCCTCCATAGACATCCAAGATTGAGTGAATTCTTCGAGGCTTTCTACAGCAATCTTTGAAAAGCTGGGGCTTTCTCGTAGTGAAAGGAATAGTTCGCGTTCTAGTCGGGCAACATGGGGATAGTCGGCTGTTTCAACGCGGCGAATGATCACTTCAGGGATCTTCCAGTCGTTGGCAACGGCGACTGGGCGTGCGGCCATGACTGCTGAAAGGCCAAAACCTAAACGAAACCAAGGATCCACGTACTCCGGATTCGCAGGGGCGAAGACGAAGTGTCTAGTCAATCCTTGTTCAACCCAATGCTTGGCCGCAAAGCGATACAGGCCGTTGATTAGCTCGGGGGCCTCAGCCGCGTGTCCGGCTAGGTGGCTCCACACGTGTGGGCCAATGTCATCACTTTGTGTCTTACCTAGCAAGTACCCAACGACTTCATTGTTGCGAATTGCAACCGCACCAGAGGATTCTTGAGAAGCGGTTCTCATCTGCTCGACAAAATCAACCTGCCTGGCTATTGGAGAACCGGACTCGAGTAGTTGAGAATGACGATTTGCAAGAACCTGTGCGGCTCCTGCAATGTGGTCAGGGGTAAAGGACTGGTACTCAATTTCCGACATGCTTGCTCTGATTCGTTAGTGAAGCGGGCGTAGTTCAACTTTTCGATTACACGCCTTAGAGCCTTCGGCGGCTAGGCGCTCTGCACTGGCTCGGTCAGGCACCTCAATCAACCAAAAACCACTTATGAACTCTGGGTTTTCAATAAGTGGACCC
>CAIKZX010000111.1 GCA_903832015.1 uncultured Actinomycetes bacterium | reverse complement strand
CTTCGGGAAACCGAAGCGGGCCTTTTTCGTATCACTAGTATGAGGCAAATGATGCGAATTGCGATTACCGGTGGAATTGGTTCTGGGAAAACGACGGCGACCAAGCACCTACAGTCGCTCGGTTTCGAGGTCGTTGACGCCGATGAGGCCCTCACTCACTTGACCAGCCCTGGCGCACCGACGCTGCAAGCGATTGTCGATGCCTTCGGCTCCGGCGCCGTGAACGACGACGGTAGTTATAACCGCAATTTCATCTCCGATCAGGTTTTCGGGGACTCCGTGGCGTTAAAACAGTTAAATGCCATCACCCACAGACCCATTGCCGAGTGGATGAATCAAGAGCTGACCAAGGCAACCGGAAAAGTCGTCTTCGTGGCCATCCCGCTGTTCCGCGAAGAGCATCGTGCGAAGTTCGCTCTGGACGAAGCCTGGGCAATTCTGGCCCCAACCGATATCGCCATGCAGCGACTTATCTCTGACCGCTCAATGAGCGAAAAGGACGCTCGAGCCCGGCTTGCAGTTCAAATGACCAATGAAGAGAGGGCGAAATTGTGTGACATCACTATTGAAAACACAGGGAGCCTCGAGGCGCTCTACGCTCGAGTTGAAGCCGTAATTAGAGAGCGTCTTGGCGATGAATAAGTTTCTCGTCGAATCACCCTTCCAACCAGCTGGTGATCAGCCAACCGCCATCGCGGCCCTCTCTCGAGGTATCGAAGATGGTTTGAGATTTCAGACTCTCGAGGGAATTACCGGCTCGGGTAAGACCGCGACAATCGCTTGGATGATTGAGAATGTTCAGCGACCTACTCTCATTCTTGAGCCAAATAAATCATTAGCGGCCCAGCTCGCCTCGGAGCTGAAAGAAATGCTGCCGCAGAATCGAGTGGAATTCTTCGTGTCCTACTACGACTACTACCAGCCTGAGGCGTATATTCCCCGCACAGATACTTTTATCGAGAAAGACTCTTCTATCAATGAAGAAATCGACCGTTTGCGCCACGCCGCTACTTCGTCACTTCTGATTCACCGCGACACCATCGTCGTGGCGTCGGTCTCGTGTATCTACGGATTGGGTTCGCCCCTCGAATATCGAGAGAGGATGCTCCCACTCGAAGTCGGACAGCACATCGATCAACGTCAACTTCTTCGACGGCTGATTGAGATGCAGTACAACCGCAACGACCTTGTGCTTGAGCGAGGGCTTTTCCGTAATCACGGAGACACCCTGGAGATTCAGCCGGCGTATTCGAACGAGGCCGTACGACTCTCATTCTTTGGCGATGAGCTAGAGGAAATCACGTTTTTTAACCCCGTTACAAATGAATTAAAGGGCCGAGTGACCGAGTTCACCTTGTTCGCGGCCTCTCACTACGCGAGCAGCGCCGCGACACTGCAAAGAGCATGTCGCTCAATCGAAGAGGAGCTACAAGTCCAACTCGCCAAGTTCAATTCGGAGGGAAAGCTTCTCGAAGCGCAACGCTTAAGGTCGCGTACTGAACACGATTTAGAAATGCTCGAGCAAACTGGGGTTTGCGCTGGAGTAGAAAACTACTCCGCACACCTAGATGGTCGAAAACCGGGGGAGCGTCCTTACACTCTCCTCGACTATTTTCCAGAAGACTACCTGGTTGTAATTGACGAGTCCCACGTGGCTGTTCCTCAAGTACGGGGCCAGTTCGCCGGTGACAAAGCACGCAAGGAAACATTGGTTGAGCACGGATTTAGGCTTCCGTCAGCCCTTGACAATCGGCCACTAAATTTCGACGAATTTATGAACCTCGTGCCTCAAATGGTGTTCGTTTCAGCCACGCCAGGACCATTCGAGATTGAAAATAGCGATCAGGTGGTCGAGCAGGTCATACGACCTACGGGGCTTCTCGATCCAATCATCGAGATTCACCCCACGCAAAACCAAATCGATGACGTGAAGCGGAGACTCGAAGAGGTCATAACTCGCAAAGAACGTGCACTCATTACCACGCTGACGAAAAAGATGGCGGAGGATTTGACCGACTACCTCACTCGGGCTGGATTCAAGGTTCAGTACTTGCATAGTGACATCGACACCATCCAGCGAATTGAAATTTTGAGGTCTCTGCGCCTCGGAGAATTCGACATCTTGGTTGGCATCAACCTTCTTCGAGAGGGACTGGACCTTCCTGAGGTTTCGCTCGTGGCGATCCTCGACGCGGACAAGGAGGGCTTCTTGCGCTCTCGAAGTGCCTTGATACAAACAATCGGTCGAGCCGCCCGAAATTCCAATGGACTCGCCGTCCTTTATGCGGACCGTATTACTGACTCTATGAGTGCGGCTATTTCTCTCACCGAACGTCGCCGGCTCATGCAAATCGAGTTCAACACAGCTCACGGGATTGAGCCGAAGACGGTGATGAAAAACGTCGCGGACATTCTGGGTCGCTTGCGTAGCGAGGTTGCGGATCATTCGGTTCAGCGTTACGAGGTTCTCACCTCGCTCGAGGAGGGAATGCCCGATGATCTTTCGGTAGAGATTGCTCGGATTGAACGAGCCATGCTCGAAGCCGCGCGTGATCTTCGGTTTGAAGAGGCTGCGGCGCTTCGAGACGTTATGAGCACGCTACAAAACCAAATGTTGCCAACCACTAATGGTGGTTCGGGCAGTGAATAGTAAGCACTAGATTTTTCATATGTCTGCTTCAATCCGCGTCCAGGGCGCTCGAGTTCATAACCTTAAAAATCTGTCGGTGGAGATACCCCGTGACAAGCTCGTGGTGTTCACGGGCCTTTCTGGTTCGGGAAAGTCTTCTCTAGCTTTCGACACCATTTACGCCGAAGGCCAGCGCCGTTATGTAGAAAGTCTTTCCGCGTACGCCAGGCAGTTTTTGGGCCAAATGGAAAAGCCCGATGTTGACTTTATTGAAGGACTCTCCCCGTCAATCTCCATCGACCAGAAAACCGCGAGTCGTAATCCCCGGTCCACCGTCGGAACCATCACTGAGATTCACGATTACCTCAGGCTGTTGTTTGCTCGTATTGGAATACGCCATTGCTACAAGTGTGGGCGAGAGGTGTCGCGCCAGACTCCGCAACAGATTGTCGACTTAGTCCTACAGCGGCCAGAGAACGAGAAGTTTTTAGTTCTCGCCACCGTGGTCGAGGGACGGAAGGGCGAGTATTCCACCCTATTGAACGACCTAGCCACGCAAGGCTTTTCCCGAGTTCGAATTGATGGGAAGGTGCTCGAACTCAACGATCGTGAAAAATTCGCGTTAGCTAAGACTCAACGCCACACCATTGATGTTGTTGTTGACCGACTGAGCGTCAAAACCAGTCAGCGTCAACGCCTCACGGAGTCGGTTGAATCTGCATTGCGGCTCGCCAAGGGCGTTGTGGGCTTCCTCTTCCTTGAACCCGAAGAGCTCGTGACTTATTCGGAAAAGATGGCCTGCACCCACTGTGGAATTTCATTCACGGAACTCGCGCCGCGTGATTTTTCTTTTAATTCGCCCTACGGTGCCTGTGCGACGTGCAGCGGACTTGGCACCCGATTCGAGGTTGACCCCGATTTGGTGGTTCCCGATACCTCACTTTCATTGGCTCAGGGGGCATTGGCCCCGTGGGGAGGCAATCGCTACAAGTACTTTGACAAAATGATCAAGTCGGTGGCCAAGATGGGCGATATAGACATGAATGCCCCTTGGAGCAAATTGAAGGCCAAGGACAAGCAACTAATTCTTTACGGAGTTGATGAAAAAGCGGTTCCCGTCAAGTACAAGAACCGTTATGGGAAGACAACGACGTACAGCGCAACGTATGACGGCATCATCGAATGGCTAGAACGCCGACATGGTGAAGCTGATGGTGAATGGTCGCGCGAACAGGCCGAACAGTACATGCAAGAGGTCGAATGCACGGCGTGCCACGGGGACCGCCTTAAGCCGGAAATTCTCGCGGTGACCATCAGAGACCAGTCAATCGCGAGCATAAATTTGAAGACAATTGATGAAGCGATTGACTTTTTTGACAAGCTCAAGTTGACTAAGCGTGAATTGACAATCGCCAAGCAGGTGATTAAAGAGATTAACGAACGCTTGAAATTCCTCCTTGATGTTGGCCTCGACTACCTAACTCTCTCGCGAGCCTCAGCAACCCTTTCCGGTGGTGAAGCCCAACGCATCCGATTGGCTTCACAAATCGGCAGCTACTTGGTTGGGGTTCTCTATGTGTTGGACGAACCCTCCATTGGGCTTCACCAACGTGATAATCGGCGGCTCATCTCTACACTTGAGCGGTTACGTGATCTCGGCAACTCGGTGGTCGTGGTCGAGCACGACGAAGAAACAATCCGATTGGCTGATTTTGTCGTCGATATCGGGCCGGGGGCTGGTGAATATGGCGGCGAGGTTGTGCACGCGGGGAGTTATGAAGAAATTCTCAAAAATGAAAAATCTCTAACTGGG
>CAIKZX010000110.1 GCA_903832015.1 uncultured Actinomycetes bacterium | reverse complement strand
TCCAGTTAGCGAGTACTTCGGCGATGGTTTCTTCGTCCACGAGGTCGAAGGTTTTTCCGCCACTGGCCTTGGTCTCGGCGTCGAGCCGTTCGGTCTCGAACTTGATTTCACGCTCGCGCTCTTCGAGCGCCTTGGCCTGCTCGAGGTTGCCGCTCTCCATGGCCGATTCTTTGTCGGCTCGGACGCGCTGTAACTCCGCTTCGAATTGCTGGCTGGCGGGTGGAACCTCGAGGCGGCGAATGCGCAGTCGCGCTCCCGCCTCGTCCAAGAGGTCAATGGCCTTATCGGGCAAGAAGCGATCGGCGATGTAGCGGTCGGCCAAGTTGGCCGCGGCGATCAACGCCTGATCGGTGATCTTGACGGCGTGGAACTCCTCGTAGACCTCACGAAGGCCCTTCAGAATTTCAATGGTGTCCGCGACCGAGGGCTGCTCCACCTTCACGGGCTGAAAGCGGCGCTCGAGAGCGGCGTCTTTTTCAATGTGCTTGCGGTACTCGTCAATAGTGGTCGCACCAATGGTCTGGAGCTCACCACGCGCCAACATTGGCTTCAAGATTGAGGCCGCGTCGATAGCGCCCTCGGCGGCACCCGCACCCACGAGGGTGTGGATCTCGTCGATGAAGAGGATGATGTCGCCGCGAGTGCGAATCTCCTTTAGGACCTTCTTCAAACGCTCTTCGAAGTCACCGCGGTAGCGAGAACCAGCCACCAACGCCCCAAGGTCCAGGGTGTAGAGCTGCTTGTCGGTCAGGGTGACGGGCACCTGTCCGGCCACAATCTTTTGGGCGAGCCCTTCGACGATGGCGGTCTTACCAACACCGGGCTCACCAATGAGCACGGGGTTGTTCTTGGTGCGACGAGAAAGAATCTGCATAACGCGCTCGACCTCTTTGTCTCGTCCCACGAGGGGGTCGAGTTTGCCGTCACGGGCACTCTGAGTGAGGTTGCGACCGAACTGGTCCAGCACCGCCGACCCACCATCGCCCGAGCTTTCGCCCTTGCTCGATGAGCCAGAATTTGCGCCGGATTTCTTCTCGCCTCCCTGGCCGCTCATCATCGAGATGACTTGGCTGCGAACACGCGTCATGTCCGCTCCGAGGTCGGAGAGAACCTGCGCGGCAACGCCTTCGCCCTCGCGCACGAGTCCGAGCAACATGTGCTCGGTGCCGATGTAGGAGTGACCCAACTGCAACGCCTCGCGCAGTGAGAGCTCGAGAACCTTCTTGGCGCGGGGGGTGAAGGGGGGTGATCCGGGTGAGGGATTGGCGTTTGAGCCAATGGCCTCTTCGACCTTCTCGCGTACCGTTTCGTAGGTGACACCAATGGCGTCGAGGGCCTTGGCGGCGACGCCCTCGCCCTCTTTAATGAGGCCGAGGAGGATGTGCTCGGTGCCAATGAAGGCGTGGTTCAGGTCTCGGGCCTCTTCTTGGGCCAATACCAATACGCGGCGGGCTCGGTCTGTAAATCTCTCGAACAATGGAGTTCCTTTGTTTTCCTTTTCGCCATTGTATAGGGAGGGGGTGACCTCCCCACCGGCCGAGTTTTGTGGGTAATTCGCCCTCCTAAGGTGGTGGGGTGAATCCGCTCGCCCTCCTCCGGCTCCCTTCGGTGGAGGCCGACCTCGTAGCGCTCGAAGCAAAGCTGGCCGAGTCGGTTATCTTTGGCGACCCCTACCTCGACCAGGTCACCACCCACCTGATATACGCCGGGGGTAAGCGACTGCGACCCCTCCTGGCGGTCGCCGCGGCGACCGGGGGTCAGCGAAGCGCCACCGATGATGATCTCATGGG
>CAIKZX010000109.1 GCA_903832015.1 uncultured Actinomycetes bacterium | reverse complement strand
GCAAAGAAGACTGTCCGCAAGGCTGCCCCTAAGAAGGCTGCAAAGAAGACTGTCCGCAAGGCTGCCCCTAAGAAGGCTGCAAAGAAGACTGTCCGCAAGGCTGCCCCTAAGAAGGCTGCAAAGAAGACTGTCCGCAAGGCTGCCCCTAAGAAGGCTGCTAAGAAGACCACTGCACGCAAGAGGACCCGTCGTCGCGTAGCGAAGAAGGCTGCATAGTCTTTGCAGTCGCCTTCGGGCACTGAGCACCCGTGGGGGCCTTCGGGCCCCCATTTGTGCTTTCTAGGGCAAATCCTCGGGGAGGTCGACGTCATGGATCCATGGCCCCTCCGCGAGCACCTCGCAGGAAAGTCTTAAACGCGTGGCTTCGGCCTGGTGCAGGCGAAGGGACGCCTCGCCAAATTGGAAGCGGAAACCCACGCCCGTGGGTACCGACAGTACGTTCGTGCCGAGGCCCTGCTGATCGGTGACGATACCCAGTTCGGCTTTTGGTTGATAGTGGCGTAAACCCACTGGATCAGCGAGGTCGGCGTGGACAACGGTGATGCGGTCATACATGGTGGTGACCGACTCGTAAAAGCCCTGAACACTTTCGTTTAACCCCGGTGCAGCGGAGAAGGCAACTGCGCAACCCAGCGAGAGGGCAAAGTCTGAGACCTCATCACTCTCGCAGAGGACCGTCACCTGATGGCCTTCGAGTTCACGAATCACCCGCGTGGCGAGAGTACGAGCGAGAGCTGAGACCTCGGTGACGTTGGCACTGCGTAATCGAGATTTGGCCACCGCAAAATCCTTGATTGGAACCGCAAAACAGTGGCGCATACAGCCATGTTAGGAGTCTCGGGGACTACCCTCTACCTATGGGAAAGCGCAGCGGACCGAGTCTGGAATTTGAACTTCCTCTGCTCGAACGTGGCGAGCGTGTCGTGGGCATCGACGAAGTTGGTCGTGGGGCGTTGGCGGGCCCCCTCGTGGTCGGCGCGGTGATGCTCGTGGCGGCGAACCCGATTCCCGATGGGCTCACTGACTCAAAATTGCTCTCCGCGATCAGACGTAGCGCCCTTGAAGAACCAATCAAGGAGTGGTCGCATTCGTGGGGCATTGGTTGGGCCAGCGCTCGAGAAATTGATGCCTGGGGTATGCGAACGGCCCTAGCGGTGGCGTCCACGCGGGCTCTCAATGAGCTCAGCGAGAGACCTACGGTTGCGCTCATTGACGGCAACCTCAACCTCCTCATCTCTCCGATTCAGCGTGAATCAGAACTGGTAATTCCCGAGTTGCCCTACGGCTCTATGCCGGTAAGTACCCTAATTAAAGGGGACCGCACGAGTGCAGCGATAGCGGGGGCCTCGGTGCTCGCCAAAGTTGCCCGTGATCGGTTCATGCGCGAACTTTCGAATGAGCACCCAAACTATGGCTGGGAGCGCAACGTGGGGTATGGCACCGAGTCTCACATGCGAGCAATTCGTGAGTACGGACCCTGCGCTCAGCATCGACAGAGTTGGAAACTTCCGACTCCCTGATTATTTGAGGTACTCGGGGCTAAACGAACCCAAGGGACTTGGACCAACCCCGACAACCGAGGTCAGGTTTGACCGCGTCTCTTGCAATACGAGTGGCACCGGCAGGAAGATTACCGGTATTTGCTTCTGAGCGTAGGAGGCAAAGGCACTGAGGTTGATCCGGGTGGTCTCTACCGCATTGAGTAGGGCGTTCATGGCCGGATCGCTGTAGCGGCCAAAGTTGAACTCACTGGTGGTCGCGAAGAGCTGCTCGCCACTGGGCCACACTTGGGGGGCGTAGGTCCACCCACTACCGGTGATGCAGAGTTGAACGGTGTTGTCACTGTGGCAGCGGTCGATGGTGTTGCTAAAGGTGTCAAAACTCTTCGTTACCGTCACCCCAAAGGTACGCCACTGGGAAATGATTTCATTCACCACTGCGGGCAAGCCGTATTGACCAGACGCTTCGAGGAGAGAAAAACTCAAAGGCGTCTGATTCGCAATGCCGACGCCACAGTTCGTTAAGCCAGTGCCGGGTGCAGTACACAGGTAGACCCCGCCACTCAGCGTCCAGCCGTGAGAGGTCAGCAAGAGGCGAGCCTTAGCAATACTGAAACCAAGAGTGTTCGGCCCCGCATTACCTACCGCTACCGGCGTGCTCGGGGGAAGTGAGGAGGTTGAAGGAAGGGCGTAGCCCTTCCAACCAACTCGAGCGATGGCGGTTTCATCGAGAGACTGTTGCAGTGCTTGGCGGATGTAGAGCTGATTCAACAGACTGGCGTCACTATTGGTCGCCGTTCGATTTACTTGAATGAAATTCGTCTGGTTAGCGGTGCTTTCAGTCAAACGATAGGCGGGCAAGTCAGCTGCGTTGCCTGAACGGGAGGTGTGTACCGGAAGGTCACTCGGCGCAATGTAGCCAAGATCTAGATTCCCAGCGCGCAGGGCTGAAATCTCCTGCTGGTAGGAGTGCATTGGCACCTCAACAAAACTGCCAATCCTCGGCTTCACCGTTCCCGAGTAGTTGGCGTTGGTGGCGAAGGTGGCGGTGCCGTCGGCGCCAAAGGCGCTCAGTCGATAGGGGCCATCAACCCCTTGCTGCCAAAAGGGTTGGGTGAAGGACGATGCGACGGCCCCTTGACTACGGAGATAAGACAGCACACCGGTACAGGCGCTGATTGTCGCCGGGGCGGCGAAGGTGCCGGTTGCGCAGGCCGGTACCGCACTGGTTCCGTTAGTGGACCAGGTCAATGAGAGTGGAACAATCTGGCTTAGGTAATTGGCTTGGAGCCAACCGAGGTTGACGGTGGTGGCGAAGGTGATTCGAAGCTGTTGCCCGGTGGCGGT
>CAIKZX010000108.1 GCA_903832015.1 uncultured Actinomycetes bacterium | reverse complement strand
GCCAGGACACCTCAAAACAATCTTCAATTTCGGTCCGTATTGATTGGTCAAGGACCGGAACAATTACCTCTACGCGGCGGTCCAAGTTGCGCTCCATCAAGTCGGCCGAACCGATGAAGACCGAATAGCCCTCAGAGTCGATCTTCCCGAATGAATAGATACGAGAATGCTCAAGGAATTCTCCAACGACCGAGTGCACCGAAATATTCTCGGACAGATCTGGAACACCAGGCCTAATGCAGCAGAGAGTCCGCACAATTAGGCGAGTTTCGACCCCCGCTATTGATGCTTCATACAGTGCATCGATGATTACCGGGTCTGTCAGTCCATTGACCTTGATGGCTATCCGGCCCTCGCCTCCGAGGTCTCGCTGCTGTCGAATGAGTTCGACCATTCGATTTCGCGTATTCAAGGGGCTAACAATGAGACGATGATAATTTCCAATTCTCGCAAATCCGGTTAGGTAATTGAATAGCTCTCCCGCATCACGGGTGATTTCAGGGTCGCAAGTGAAAATGCCTAGATCCTCATAAGCGCGGGCCGTTTTCTCGTTGTAGTTTCCCGTCGCAATGTGGGCATACCTCGCGGTACCCTCACCTTCACTTCGTAACACCAACGTGATTTTCGAGTGAGTTTTCAGCCCGACAATGCCGTACACCACGTGAACTCCAGCATCTTCCAGAGCCTTGGCCCATTCGATATTCGCTTCCTCGTCAAAGCGTGCCTTAAGTTCCACTAAGGCGACAACTTGCTTGCCACGCTCCGCAGCATCAATTAATGATTTAACAATAGGCGAGTCACCCGAAGTTCGGTAAAGCGTTTGCTTGATGCCAACCACCTTTGGGTCAAGTGCGGCCTGAGATACAAATTGAACGACCGAGTCAGTAAATGACTGATAAGGGTGATGAACAAGAACATCACCTTCGCGAATGGCTTTGAAAATGTTTCCGACATGGTCACCGTCTAGAAGTCTTTTCGGAGTTACTGGGGACCAGCCTTCGCTTTTCAGGTCAGGCCGGTCAATCGCATAGACGCTCCATAAGTCGTGAAGTCCAAGAGGCGCATCAGTGACGTAAACGTTGTAGCGATCGAGCTTCAATTGCTCAACTATCAACTCAAGGAATTCCTCGTCCATACCACTTTGAATTTCAACTCGAAGGGCCTCACCAAAGCGTCGACGACGAAGCTCAATCTCCAAAGCGACAAGCAGGTCGTCGGCTTCGTCTTCTTCTAAAGTGATGTCCGCATTCCGGGTCACCCTGAACAAGTCGGCATGCCCAACACTCATTCCTGGAAAAAGGGCCGGCAAATTTGCAATGACGAGCTCCTCAAGCCTGACATAGATTCCATCGGAAGCCTTGATGAAACGTGGCAACGAGCTAGGAACCTTGATGCGAGCACTTCTCACCTCTTGCGTTGATTCGTCCTTCACGGTAACTGCGATGTTTAGGGAGAGATTGGAAATCATTGGAAACGGGTGTCCCGGGTCAACGGCCAGCGGGGTCAAGATCGGGTAGACGTTATCGTTGAAGTAACTAGTCAATTTGTTGCGATCTTCAATAGCTAATTCTGCGAAGCGTACGATTGAAATGCCGTCGCGCGATAATTCGGGGATGAGCGTATCCAGCACCAGTCGATCCTGGCGCTCGACCAGTTCAATCACTCGCTGCCTGATTGCTTGCAGTTGTTGCTTTGGACGGACTCCATCAATTGAGGGGGTTTGGACACCAGCAGCGACCTTGTCCTCCAAGCTGACGACTCTCACCTGGAAGAACTCGTCGACCATGTCTGCGAAGATAGCGACAAATTTGAATCGCTCCAGGATCGGCAAGGCGTGGTCGGCCGCGAGATCTAGCAACCGGGCCCCGAACTCCAAGCGAGACAGCTCACGACTTGAGAAGCGCTCTGGCCCAAAATTTTCTACCAACGTGCTCAAAATCAGTCCTAACAAAGAAACGAACCTCTCTATCGTACGACTACTCTGGTCCTGTGGCGATAAATAATGGTTTTCGTACTGAAAATTTTTCCTCTTCGGATTTCACACAAAATTCACCGAAGCGCCTGACGGAGCTAACGCTTCTCGTCTTGGCCTGGGTTGTCATTGGCGCAGCCTATATTTTGACCTCATTTGGCCAAAAAGGTCACCTGCCGCCGAAGGTTTACGCCTTCCTGGGTGTCGTTATCGCAACTTCGGGACTTCTCCATATTGGAATCCGCAAACTCGCTCCCCTCGCCTCCCAAACTTTGATACCGATTGCAACACTTCTGAATGGCATTGGGTACGTTGAAATTGCTCGGTGGAACCCCCTCGCTGCCTCCTATCAGGCCTTCTATTCAGTGCTGAGCGCATTGGTAGTTCTTGCGGTGCTTTATTTCGTAAAAAATGTCAGAGACCTTGTCCGCTATCGGTATCTCACCCTCCTTGCTGCGGTTGGACTGATGATGATGCCACTCATACCTCACGTAGGCCAGAACATCCTCGGTGCACGGATGTGGGTGCACATCGGACCCCTTTCCTTTCAACCCGTCGAGCTAGCGAAGATCTTGTTGGTGTTTTTTTTCGCCTCATATTTTTCTTCGAACCGTGAATTGCTTTCGACGCCAACGCAGTCATTTGGACCATTTCGATTTGTCGCCCCGCGAGTCTTGCTGCCAATTTTGATTGCCTGGGGGGTGGTTCTCGCAATTCTCGGGGCGGAGAACGACGTGGGTTTCGCAATGATGATATTCGCTCTATTTTTCTCCATGATCTGGATCACTACCGGTCTTCGTGCATATTTAGCGATGGCGACTGTTCTTTTTGTAACTGGAGGATTCGCCGTAATTCATCTCTTTCATCACGTGCAGGCGAGAATTTCAATGTGGCTAGATCCGTGGTCGGCCCATAATTTCGCAAATTCTTCACAGCTCGCTAACGGTTGGTTCTCCCTGTCCGCCGGAGGTCTTCTAGGCACTGGCCTAGGGCTCGGGCAAGCCGGTCGCTGGGTTTCATTCGCAACATCGGACATGATCACGGCGTCCCTCGGAGAGGAACTTGGATTCGTCGGACTCATCATAATCGTCGCTCTTTTCGCGATGTTTGTTGGAGAGGGCTTTAGAATTGCCCAGCGTGCCCAATCAGATTTTGTGAAGCTCACCGCTGGGGGCTTAACAACACTCATGGGACTTCAGGTGTTTTTCATAATGGCCGGAGTCTTTCGACTGCTTCCTCTCACCGGAATCACGCTTCCGTTTATGGCCTACGGTGGATCTTCATTAATCTGCAACTATTTGCTCGTCGCCATTCTGCTACGCATCTCCCACGCGAATGCGACCGATCGCGTTGGTGGCGGTGTAATCTCCGTCACTCTTGACTAAACAAGCAAAGAATCAGCGCACAATATTGGCGCGGAAACACGCTGACGTTGAACTAGAGCCAAGGCATCTGACGTTCTACAGTCGATTGTTTGGCGTCCCTGCGTGGTCATAACATCAAATTCCGAGAAGTAAATGCCGTTCTCGATGCGCACTATACGCGCATCAATAATATTCAAGTTCGTTCGCTCCAAGATCGAACTTAGTAACTCGCTCGTTGTCGGCCTGAGCGCAACAGTACCCGCCAACACATGGCGAAGGTTCTGAGCATCAATGAGCGCAACCGGGATTTCCAGTTTTCGAAATGGTGCTTCTTTTTCGATCAAGACAGCTGTTGGGGAACTATTAGCGAGATCGTAAAATACCTGCTCGAGTTCCATGACTCGATAATTTTCTGCCCCGAAAATGAGCGCCATGATTAGGCGGTCCTATTTCTTGAGACCGAGAGAACAATTCCCCCGGCGGCGTAGAAGACAATCGCCGCGGATCCACCGTAACTCATTAAAGGGAGCGGTATTCCAGCGACCGGCATAATTCCCATGGTCATTCCAATGTTCTCGAAAGCCGAGAAGGCGAAGAAGACGAACACCCCCAGCGAGAGGAGCTGACCCATCGAATCCTTAGCGTTGCGTGATATCGAAAAGAACCGGTACGCAATGAACGCCATTAACAGGACCGTAAACAGCGTCCCCAGAAATCCCAACTGCTCCCCCACAGCCGTGAAAATGAAGTCAGTTCGATTTTCAGGAACATACCCGAGCGTAGTTTGTAATCCGTGGAATAGCCCAGCCCCGTGAAGTCCACCAGCTCCGATTGCGCTCTTTGCGTTCTTCACTTCATAGACCAAACGTGCAACCGCCGCATTGGTCGAGTTTTGATTCAAGAACGAAGTCAATCTTTGCAACTGATATTGATGTAATAGCCCAAGCCAAATCGCTGCCGCCACTCCCAACACGCCCCCGAAGACCAAAGTGCTCATAAAACGCGGCGGGACACCCGCAACCACAAGCATGGCGCCGGTAACTAGAACCAGAACGATGCAGGTTCCCAAGTCTGGCTGTAGATAAATCATGAAGAGAGGGAGCCCGGCCATGACGAGCATTCTGGAAATGTCACGCATGCTCAAACCTTGAGGGCGCCTTTGAGCGTAGGTCGCAATGGCGATAATGATGAAAATCATCATAAATTCACTTGGTTGAACCTGGATGAATCCGAGACTGAACCATCGCTGGGCGCCTAATGATGAAGTTCCCAGCACAAAGACACCGAGTAGGGCTAGGACTCCTGAAACATAAAAGAATGTCGAAACGATCTCGAGCCGGTGATAGTCAACACGCGACGTGACATACATAACGATAATGCCAAGTAGAACAAATTGTCCTTGTTTTTGGAGATAGTAGTGAGGGTTGTAACCAGCGTTAATCAACGGCTGTCGGGTGGCCGAGTAGATCATCAAGACGCCAAACAGCCCCAACACAATCATGCTGATTAACAAC
The DNA here is from genome assembly GCA_903832015.1 of uncultured Actinomycetes bacterium. Taxonomy (GTDB): domain Bacteria; phylum Actinomycetota; class Acidimicrobiia; order Acidimicrobiales; family RAAP-2; genus RAAP-2. Next base: position 9,044 of record CAIKZX010000108.1, on the reverse strand, counting down.
GAAGAATCAAGTCTTTCGACGGAAGGCCGCCTTAGCGCGAAAGGGTCTGAGCGTCGCCTCACGCTACTGCCTCCATCAAAGAGTCGCCATCAAGAGTCTCATCGAACCACCAGTTGAGTTGGGCTGCCGCCTGATGGGCCAGCATCCGCAACCCATTATCCACCTCGCACCCTTGGTCTTCGTAGAGGGCAAGCCACTGACTTACCTTGGGCTCGTAGGTGATGTCAACAGCCGCGGTAGAGGTACTCACGCCCTGCAAAACCGCCTTCTCCAAATCACGACTCGCCCCCGGAATCGTATTGACAATCAAATCGACCGGACGATATACCAAGGAGTGTCCAAATACATTTGCGTACGGCGCACATGCTCGCTGAACATTTTCCTCCGAGCGACCATGGACTGCGATAGACGCAACACCTTCACCAACCAAGGACGCGATTATCGATCGAGCCGAGCCTCCGGCGCCCAGAATAACCACGTGAGCATCCGCGAAACCGCTTCCGAACCGTGATCGTAAAGCGCTAACAAAGCCCTCACCGTCGGTGTTATGACCAAACAACTTCCCCTCGGAAAAACGAAGGCTATTCACTGCTTGCACGGCTGTGGCGACTGGCGAAAGATCATTCGCCCTATCTAACGCGACATTCTTTAGAGGAGCGGTAACTGAAAGGGCGTCGAATGATTCACCAGCGGTCGCGATGAATGCCGAAAAGTTCTCGACCGTGACCTCATGGCGACTTGATGAACCCTCTAGCCCCAGCTTCTTTAAACCGGCTTGATGCAGTTGGGGGCTAAGAGAGTGCGCGATGGGAGAACCAATGACTCCGAGTCGCCAAGACATCACAATCCCCGACTTCTCGCCAAGCGTTCATTCTGAATCTGTCCCGCGTAGGTAGTAGAAAACGCCTCATGTCCAGCTTTATCAATAACTACGAAATAGCGCCACGTGCCAATCGGTGCATGCAACAGTGACCTGAGTGCAGTTGCCGACGGCACACACACTGGCGACGGAATGAGCCCGGCATGGAGGTAGGTATTGTAGGGCGTTTTGATTTTCAACATGGCTGGCGTGACCCTACCGCCATCTTGGTGAAGTGCGTAGAGAACCGTGGAGTCCATCTGTAGAGCCTGGTGGACGGCCAAGCGGTTTAGGATTACTCTCCCAACCTTGGGCATATTGACCGGAAAGTAGCCCTCTTTTTCGACAATTGACGCTGCGATAATTATCTCGTAGGCGCTCAAACCATCCAAGGTAGTGGCCAGCGTGACCCCTGATGCCTTGGCTTGATGCTCAAAACGCTTAAACATGGTTGTTGCGAGCTGATGGGGGGTGGTTCCCGGAGCAATGAGATATGAACCGGTGCCGATTAGTCCATCAAGATTTGACTGCGTTGTCCATCCGCTCTTCGCAGCTATCTGTTCGGTGGCAGCAAGAAATGTCGAACCCCATGAGCCCGAAAGGTCATTCGAAAGGGTCTGCGCGACCTCCAAGACCGTCAGACCAGGGCGCACCGAAACGGTCAAAACATTGGGAGCGCCGTTTAGTACTGCGCGTACTGTCGAAAAAGATGATCCTCTTTTGAATTGGTAGCTTCCTGGAACAGCAGTCGGATTGCCCTCCAACATCGCACTGATGCGGAAGGCGAGGGGCGATCCAATCACGCCGTTGGCGTGGAGGTCTGACGCGATCGCTGAAATCGTCTCACCGGAGTGGACGTGCACGATAACCGTGGAATGCGAAGTCGCGAATATTGGGTAGGCCTGAAGCGCAAACCAGACCACAACTACCGCAGCCAACGCAACGACCGCAGAGATGGCCAAACGAGCAGACCTAATCACGATTAATTCCTTCCAAATAACTTTCCAGCAAGATAACGGCAGCGGCACTGTCGATAAGGGTTCGCTGCTCTTTAACCTTACGGCCGGCTTGACTCAACTGTGACGACGCCTGCTTGGTTGTGAGCCTCTCATCGACCTGGACTACTTCCAAGGAGGGAAAGGCGTCTGCAATCTCGTTGTAAAAGCCAATGGCCTTTTCGGTACTCAGCGTGACTCCCCCATTTAGGGCGTATGGCAGTCCGACGACGATCGTTTCTGCACCCTCTGAGGACACGAGATCTCTCAGCTTTCCGACTAACTCAAGATCCACGTCCAGCGCTTCACGAGGAAAGGCCATCCGTTGCTCTCTGTCCGTTATCGCAACACCACAACGCTTGGTTCCCGGATCGAGCCCGATGATGCGCGCCATGAGCTACAGCGCCTGAGCCGCCTGCAGGAGGGCGCCAATCCCGTCTGAGTTCTTCCCTCCAGCCAGAGCGAGCTCTCGACTGCCACCGCCGCCTCCGCCAATAAGGGCCGCCAATTGCTTGACCACCACCGAAGCATCGACGGAACCGTCAGTCGCAACGGCGACAGCGACTTTTTCACCATCAGCTCCTGCGACTACTACGACCCGACGACCTCGACGCTGAAGATCTTGAGAAAGCACGCGCAGTTGATCACCAGAAAACCCATCGACCCTCGCGGTAACTACATCGCCAGTCGATCTCGCATCCAACTCTTCGGCGAATGCACTCAACTGGGCCTGCCTCAATGCAGAAATCTCTTTCTCGATTAGCTTCTGTCGGTCAAAGATACGCTCGAGGGAGGGAACTACCTCTTCCATTGAACTTTTGAGAAGCGTCGCCACGGCGCTAAGAGTCTTTTCCATCTCCTGGCTGCGTTCGAGTGCTCCGAGGCCGGTAACCGCCTCGATGCGTCGAGTATTGGCGCCAATCGAAACTTCCGAAACAATCTGAATCTGACCGATATCGCCTAGTCGCTCCACGTGGGTGCCACCACAAAACTCGAGGCTGTGCTCGCCAGCACGCACTACCCGAACCTTATCTCCGTATTTGTCCCCGAAGAACATCATCGCCCCCATGGCCTCTGCCTCGACTTTGGAAGTCTCAATAGTTTCAACGGGCTCATTACTAACGACATCAGAGTTAGCCATCACCAATAACGACTTCGACTCTTCAGGCGCAAGCCCTGCACCATGCGAAAAGTCGAACCTAAGGCGGTCCGGGCCAACATAGGAGCCTTGTTGCCGAACATGCTCACCAAGAATCACCCTAAGTCCCGCGTGAAGTAGGTGTGTGGCAGTGTGATTACGGGAGTTTGCCTCTCGTCGCGTCGGATCGATCGTAGCGACGGCAACCTGACCAGGCAAAACCTCGCCAGTCATAGTTCCGCGGTGAGCGAAGAGCCCACCCGCCACGTTCACTACGTCGCTGACCACAAAACGGCCCGTTTCGGTCACGACGGTGCCGGTGTCGGCCAACTGGCCACCACTCTCTGCGTAGAACGGCGACGCCTCCAAAAAGAGCTCATGTCCACCCTCCGCGTCGCCTAATACTGCGAGGACCGACGACTCAATGCTGAACCTTCCGACCTCCCGACCGACAAACTCGGTTGAACCATGCGATTCAATCAGGGCCTTGTATTGACTCTCATCAGCAATTCGCAAAGTCTTAGCCCCGGCCCGCGCACGCTCCTTCTGCTCGGTCATCTCGAGGTCAAAGCCAGCGCGGTCAACCATCAGGCCTGACTCACCGAGAACCTCTTCGGTCAGTTCAATTGGGAATCCGTGTGTATCGTGCAATTTGAAAGCCACCGAACCCGGAACAATCTTTGCCCCTGAACTGACGGCGTCCGTTTTGGCCTCGTCAAGGTAGTTCATCCCATTACGCAAGGTTCGGGCGAAGCCGGCTTCTTCTCGTTCGACAATCGACTTAATTAGGTCGCGATCCTTAACAAGAACGGGGTACGCGGTACCCATCTTCTCGATAGCCGCATCAACGAGATCTGCCACTAAAGGCTTTTCTGAGCCCGCACGACGTGCGGCCAAAATAGCCCGCCTGATGATTCGGCGAAGTACATAGCCGCGACCCTCGTTGGACGGAATCACCCCATCCGAAACCAGCATCGTCATCGCTCTGCCGTGTTCTGCCACGCGACGGATTAGGACATCCACACTCTCGTCTTGTCCATAGGCTGCATTTAGTGCGCGTGAAGCCGTTTCCATGAGGGGGACGAACAGGTCCGTCGCAAAAACAGATTCAACACCATTAAGAATTGAAAGGACTCGCTCAAACCCTGCGCCCGTATCGATGTTCTTCTTAGGGAGCTCAATCATCCCTTGGTTTGGGACCTTTTCGTACTGCATGAAAACCAGATTCCAGAACTCAATGAACCGATCATCGCCCCCAAAGGCGGGGCCTCCATCAGCCCCAAACTTTGCACCCTTGTCGAAAAAAATCTCCGAGCAGGGGCCACAAGGACCCGCCTCGCCCATTGACCAGAAATTGTCCTCATCGAGTCGTTGAATTCGGTTGGGGTGAATTCCGATTGTGTCTCGCCAGATATCGGCGGCATTGTCGTCTGAATTGTGGACGGTAATCCACAAGCGATCCGGGTCTAGACCGAAGCCTTCAGTGATGAGGCCCCACGCATACTTGATGGCCCCTTCCTTGAAGTAGTCACCAAATGAGAAATTGCCCATCATTTCAAAGAAGGTCAAGTGGCGTTGAGTCGTTCCAATGATGTCAATGTCTGGTGCACGAAAACATTTCTGCACCGACACGGCTCGGCTGAAGGTGGGCTTTTCCTCTTCAGTGAAGAAAGGTTTAAAGGGGACCATCCCCGCAACGGTGAAAAGCAACGAAGGGTCGTGTGGAATAAGGCTCGCCGAAGGCACGACGGTATGACCATTCTTGGCGAAATAGTCGAGAAATATGGACCGTAGTTCTGCAGCTTCCATCACTCCAGCCTAGTTAAGAAGCGCCGCTATCCTGAGCCCGAGTTTGGCGCCACGAAAGCACGGTCTGCGCCTCCCGGCCCTCCGATCCCGGGGCATAAATCGCACCGGGGGCAATCCCGTCAGGAAGATATTGCTGCGCCACCCAATGCTTCGAGAAATCGTGAGGGTACAAGTAGTGCGTCCCCGCACCGAGGGTTTTTGCCCCTGCGTAGTGAGCATCTCGCAGGTGTGGGGGTACCTCCAAGGCACCACTCCCTCGCACCGCCTCAACTGCTGCGGCTAGACCGGTCGTGACCGAATTGCTCTTTGGCGCGAGGGCGAGCGCGAGCGTTGCGTGGGCCAAAGTTAGCCGGCATTCGGGTAGTCCAACAAATTCAACTGCTCTCGCACAGGCCTCGGCCGTCAAGAGTGCCGTAGGGTCCGCCAAGCCAATATCTTCGCTGGCGGCAATTACTAATCGGCGCGCCAGGAACCGAGGCGTTTCTCCGCTTTCTAAGAGAGCTACCAACCAAAATAGGGCGGCATCGGGGTCTGAGCCTCGGATCGATTTTATGAATGCACTTATTTGGTCGTAGTGAGAATCCTGTGATTGGTGGAATAGACGGCCATCTCGAGCGCGTCTTACATCTTCCAGTGTGACCTCTTGTCGATGGTCCGCACGAGCAAGAATGATGGCCGTGTCAAGAGTGGTCAACGCAGACCGCGCATCACCGTCGGCTGAACCAACGAGGGCTGAAGTGACTTCGTCCTCGATTGTGACTGACCGCAGCACAGACCCCCGTTGAACCAGTGTCGTCAGATTCTCGTTCGTTAGCGGCAGCAGACGCCAAAGTGAGGTGCGACTCATTAACGCCGCATTCAACTCAAAGAATGGATTTTCGGTCGTCGCTCCAATGAGCACAATCTCGCCCGATTCGGTGACGGGCAATAGGAGATCCTGTTGGGATTTATTGAACCGGTGCACCTCGTCGATAAACAACACGGTTCGCTCGCCTCGCTCACCTAATCGTTGACGAGCCCTTTCGATGGCCTCACGAACGTCCTTGACTCCACTCGAGACGGCAGACAGGGTTTCTGTTACGTACCCTGCCGATGACGCCAAGATTCGGGCCAGGGTGGTTTTACCGGTTCCCGCGGGCCCCCACAAAATCATCGAAGTCAGTTGCTGGGCCTCCAAGAACTGCCGAAAGGAGCCATCAGGCCCCACCAAGTGTTCTTGTCCCACCACATCGGAGATCTTTGTTGGGCGTAAAAGCTCAGCCAGGGGTGCACTCTGGCGAAGGCGCTCGGCCGCGGCTTGGTCAAAAAGTGACGTATTACACCTTCGGCTGAATCTTAATGCGAAGCTCTCGAATTTGGCGCTCGGTGAGGTTCTTTGGCGCGCCCGTCATGACATCGGCCCCGGATTGAGTTTTCGGGTACGCAATCACTTCGCGAATATTTTCCTCGCCAGCGAAGATTGCCACGAGTCGGTCAATTCCGAAGGCAAAACCCGCGTGCGGTGGCGCGCCGAACTTAAACGCTCCCATGAGGAATCCAAATCGACTCTCCGCCTCTTCATCGCTAATGCCGAGCGCCGCGAAGATGCGGCCCTGAATATCTGAACGATGGATACGAACCGATCCACTGCCGAGCTCCCATCCGTTTAGAACGAGGTCGTAGGCCTGGGATCTAACCTTCAGGGGCTCATTTTCAATTAAGTCCAAATCATCAAGATGAGGCATCGTGAAGGGGTGGTGGGCGGCCTGGAGATTGCCGTCCTCATCGACACCCTCAAACATCGGGAACTCAGTCACCCATAGGTACTTGGGCTCGCCCTGGCTCACGGGCGGCGAACCAAGGGTCACCCGCAAAGATCCCAGGGTCCGGCAGGCCAGCACGTGCTCATCCGCAACACAAAGAACCAAGTCCCCAACTTGGGCGCCATCGCAAGTTGCAATCGCCCTCTGCTCGTCATCATTCAAGAACCGTTCAAGTGGGGAATCAAGGCCCTCGCCTGTCACGCGGAACCAAGCCAGACCCTTAGCTCCAAGCGCTTTGGCTTGTTCGGTCAGAGCGTCAAGCTTGGAACGAGAAAACTCCGCCCCACCCGGTACTCGCATTGCCTTTACGATGGGCGCAGCAAAGGCCTTAACTTCCGTTTGAGCAAACACCGAAGACAGGTCCTGCAGCACCATGCCAAAGCGGAGGTCTGGCTTATCTGTGCCATACAAATCAAGCGCCTCCACCCAAGTCATTGAAGCAATCTCAGTTGGTCGGGTGCCCGTGGCCACCTCGGCGGCGTCAAGAACGGCTTTCGAGATGAAGCCCATGATGTCCTCTTGGGTGGCGAAACTGGCCTCGATATCTAACTGAGTAAATTCGAATTGCCGATCCGCGCGAAGATCTTCATCGCGCAGACAGCGGGCGATCTGGTAATACCGGTCAAAGCCCCCCACCATCAAGAGCTGCTTGGCGATCTGCGGGCTTTGCGGGAGAACGTAGAACTCGCCAGGATGAAGTCGTGACGGAACCACAAATTCCCGCGCGCCCTCGGGTGTCGGAGCCCACAACAGTGGTGTCTCCACCTCACAGAATCCTTGTGAGTCCATTGCGGCACGTAATGAAGCATTAACCGCCGCGCGAAGGCGAAGATTTTGCTGCATTTTGTCACGCCGGAGGTCAAGGTACCGATAGCGCAGACGAACCTGCTCGTCAATCTCGACTCGATCGTCGAGTTGAAAGGGTGGCGGCTCCGCAGCTGAGAGTATTTCGATGACGCAGTCGGTTAATTCGACCTTGCCCGTCGTCAGCTTGTCATTAATCGTGCCGGTCGGACGCGAGGTCACAGTACCGGTCACCCGCACCACATACTCACTGCGTACGTCAACGGAACCATCAACCACTGCTTGCACTACGCCAGAACGGTCACGAATGTCGACGAACGCGAGATGTTCACCGTGCTCACGCCGCTTAGCGACCCAGCCGCAGACGGTCAGTTTTTTGCCTAGGTACTCTTCCGTTACAGAACCACAGAGTAGGTCACGCAGACTTGTTTTCTCAATGTTGCTAGTCATAATTAATCACTTTCCGAGCCGCGAGAGAACCTCGGTCACAATATCTTGCTGGGCCACGGAGACCTGTTCGGTCCTCTCGTCACCCCTGAGGTCTCTAATCGTAATCTGTCCAACCGCATTTTCTTGGGGTCCCACGAGCAAGGCGAAGCGGGCGCCCGATTTGTCCGCAACCTTCATCTGAGCCTTCATCGACCGGTGGTCGTAGGCACGAACAGCCGCAATGCCTGCCGAACGCAGCGAATGGCAGATGGTTGTCGCTACGTCAACTTCGGTTGTATCGACCACGAAGACTTGGGGTGTGCGTGAAATAGAGGGCTCGGTCACACCTTCGGCTTCTAGGGCGAGTAGGAGTCGTTCAACACCGGAGCCAAAGCCAATTCCAGCCGTTGGACTTCCTCCCAACTGTTCGGCGAGCTTGTCATAGCGACCGCCGCCGCCAATCGCATTTTGTGCGCTGTCGAGCGCATCTGAAACAAATTCAAACGTAGTTCGGGTGTAGTAATCAAAACCCCTAACCAGCCTTGGAGTGAGCTCGCACTTCACGCCGATAGTACTGAGGCCCAAAACTACCGAGGAAAAATGTTCCGAGCAGGGGGCACATAGATGTGCCGGAAGCTGCGGACCTTTGTTCGTCACCTCGACACAAGATGGTTTCTTGCAATCCAGAAGGCGCAGCGTATTTTGATCCCATACCTTCTGGTGTTCTTCACATAATTCACTAACGTGTGTCGACAAATAAGCCTTTAACACCTCCACGTAATTCTGACGGCACTCATCATGCCCCATCGAGTTAATTAGTACCCGGTACTTACGCAGCCCGACGGCCTGAAAGAAGTCGTTTAGCAGTGAGATGGTTTCGATATCGATAGCCGCATCTTCGCTCCCGAGCACCTCCACGCCTAATTGGTGGTGTTCGCGAAAGCGGCCCTTTTGGGGTCGCTCGTACCGGAAGGCCGGAGTGAAGTACCACGCCTTGAAAGGGAGGGTCGGACTGTGCTGGATGAAGGCCCGCACGACCGGCGCGGTACCCTCAGGACGCAACGCGAAGGTCCTGCCCCCACGATCCTCGAAAACATACATCTCTTTACTGGCAACTTCGCTGTTTTCACCTATTCCTCGATTGAAAACCCCGACATCTTCGAACGTAGGCGTCACAATCATCGAGAAGCCGTAGCGATAGGCCATCT
>CAIKZX010000107.1 GCA_903832015.1 uncultured Actinomycetes bacterium | reverse complement strand
TGTGCACTCGGCGGGAGATTATGCGCTCATCCTCTCTCATCTGTTTGGTACTTCGACCTCTTCGTTTGTAGCGAAGATGAATGCAACGGCAGTACTTCTCGGCATGAAAAATACGACCTACGTTGAACCTACCGGAATCAACGCCCACAACGTTTCGACCCCTAAAGATCAGTTGATACTTGCGGGACGACTTATGCAGTTTCCAATTATTCGAGAAGCCGCGCGACTCAAATCCGTTGTCTTGCCGGTCGCTGGACTTGTTGAATCTTTCACACCACTGCTCGGTCAGTACCACGTGATTGGGTTGAAATCTGGACGCACTGACATCGCGGGGGGCTGTGATGTGATGGCGAGGCGCGTAACGCTCGAAGGAAGAAGTCACTTGGTGCTCGTTGCGGTCTTTGGAGCTCGCGGGGGCGATGTGTTGACCCCGGCCGGACAGGCCGCGTTGATGGAATCTCAGGCAATTTCGACTTTCCTATCCACTCGCTACATTTCAAAAACCACAACCGTTGGTGCACTTTCGTGGGAAGGCCAGATTGTTCCTGTGACTTTCTCTCATTCGTTGGTACTCCATTCGTGGGCTTTCGAGAAGAAGGTTCAAACACGTGTTGTAGTGAAGCGAGTCAACTCGGCACTACCCGCGCACTCGGTGGTTGCGTGGGTGTATGGACCTGACAATCGTCTAATAGGAACTTTGCGGACGACTAAAGCACTCCACAGTCCTTCGCTGTGGCAGCGCCTAGCCTAAGCTCATGCGCGCAAAGGTCCCCGCTAGTTCCGCCAACCTCGGGCCAGGCTTCGATGTCTTGGCGGTTGCTCTTAATGCCTACGTCGAGGTTGAGGTTTCTCCGGCCGATTCATTCAGCATCGAAACATCCGGCTACGGTGCCGGGCAGTTCGACGATGAGAATCATCTTGCCGCTCAAATTGTCCGAGAGACGGTTGGACACTCAAATTTCTCCCTCGTCGTTCATTCCGACATTCCACTTTCCAGGGGCTTGGGCTCGTCAGCTGCCTTGGCCATCGCGGCGGCTCTCGCGGCCGAAGCTCTAGACCCACTATTCATCGGCACCACAGTTGATGGGCACGCAGAAAATGCCGCCGCTTCGTTGGTGGGGGGGTTGGTTGCGGTACAGGTGGTCGAGGAGGAGCCAATTGTGCGGTCACTCCCAATCGACCGGTCGTGGCGATTTGTGGCCGCTATTCCTGAGATGGAAATGTCCACCGATTTAGCGAGAGCGGCCTTGCCGGGAACGATTCCCTTCGGCGATGCGGTATCCAACTTGGCGGCCTTAGCTCTGTTGATCCCGGGTCTGGCGGATCGGTCCTTATTCGTAGCGAGCTCTCTCGATGATCATCTTCACCAGCCTTACCGGGAGAAATTTCTTCCCTTTAGTCGCGGCTTGCGGTCCATGATGCGTGAAGCGGGAGCGGCGGGAACTTGTTGGTCAGGTTCGGGCTCAACAATGTTGGCGCTGGTGGGAGAGGAAGAAAGCATTCAAGTGGCGCAAGCCGTCCAGACCTTCTTCCATGACGAGGGTTTGGCCGGCGAGGTTCGAGCCTTAGAGGTTGACCATATTGGCGCGGTGGTTAGTTGAACTCCAAACGCAGGCAGGCGCTGGTAGGCGCCCTTTTCATCGTTGGTGGTGTCACCTCGATTCAGACGACCTCGGCGTTGGTGTATCCACTCTTTGGGCACTTCTCCGCGGGCGAGGTATCCGCCTGGCGTTTTCTTTTCGGAACACTATTTCTGTTGATAATTGCTAGACCTAAATTTCGCAGTTGGAGCTGGCATCAATGGCAATGGGTGATCATTGTTGGTATTACTACGGCTTTGATGAATCAGTTCTTTTATCAGTCGATTTCTAGAATCCCGTTGGGTGGCGCGGTCGCATTGGAATACTTAGGACCGTTTGCTGTAGCCGTCTTAGGGCATCGTAAGCCTCGACAACTGATGTACGTCGCTGCGGCAGGACTTGGCGTATTGGCGTTGACTCGGCCAGGGTCGGGACTTAATGCGCTTGGTATTACGTTTGCCTTCCTCGCGGCATTTATGTACGCCATGTACGTCCTCGCCACACACAAAATGGGAAGTTTGATTGAGGGAGTCGAGGGACTCGCAATGTCCATGGGCGTGGCGACCGTGGTGACTTCACCTTTCGTGTTCGGCTCTTGGCACCACATGACTCACTCGGGGCCACTCCTCTGGAGGCTGATTTTCATCGCATTCTTGGCCATCGCGATGGGCTTCAGTTTCGAGTTGCAGGGCATACGTCGAGTGAGACCGGCCACCGCTGGAATTCTGTTCGCGCTCGATCCCGCTATGGCCTTTGCGACGGGACTTCTATTTGCCAGTCAGCAGGTCACCGGCTGGGACCTTGTGGGTTGCTTGCTTGTCGTGGCGGCTGGGATCGGAGCCACCGTGGACTCTGCTCGGAGCGCTCCCACGCTAGCTCAGTAGAATATATTCGTGGCCGAGGCAAAAACTTTCACGATTCGTACTTTTGGCTGTCAGATGAATGAGCACGATTCAGAGCGCCTGGCCGGGATGTTTGTGGCGCAAGGAATGACGGCGGTTGAAAGCGAATCCGAGGCTGACTTAGTCATCTTCAACACCTGCACAATTCGAGAGAACGCTGACCTTAAGTTGTACTCGGCCCTGGGCCACGTGAAGGCACTCAAGGAGGCCAACCCGCACATGCAAGTAGCGGTGGGCGGTTGCATGGCGCAAAAAGATCGAGGAAAGATCCAAGAGGTCGCAGGTTGGGTCGATGTCGTCTTCGGTACGCACAACCTCAACCAGGCGCCTGAATTACTTCGTCGGGCCAAATCCGAAGGCCCGCTAATGGAGATTTGGGAATCGCCAGATCCCCAGGCCGCCACGGAAATGGCTCCGGCGCTCTATGCGGTCCGCGAGCTCCCGTACTCGGCGTGGATGACTATTCAAACTGGTTGTGACAATTCATGCGCGTACTGTATTGTCCCCTCGGTTCGTGGTGGAGAGATTTCACGACCCCTAGAGGATTTGCTTACCGAGGCGCACATGTTGGTCGACTCTGGTGTAACTGAAATTACCGTGCTCGGGCAGAATGTGAATTCGTACGGGAGAGACATCACCGGTCGCAGCCCACTCTTTCCAAACCTCCTTCGATCCCTGGGTGAGATCGAAGGTCTCGAGCGCATTCGGTTTACCTCGCCGCACCCTAAGGATCTCAGCAGTGAAACAATCAGGGCTATGCACGAAACCCCAACGGTCTGTAACCACCTGCACTTGCCGCTACAGTCGGGGAGTGATCGCGTGCTGACGGGGATGCGACGGGGCTATCACGTGGACCGATATCGACGCATATTGGATGAGGCCCGCAATACGATTCCCGACCTAGCGGTTACTACCGACCTCATCGTGGGGTTCCCCGGTGAAACCGATGCGGAATTTGAAGAGACGCTAAAGGTTGTGGCGGAGTTTGCCTTCGACTTGGCCTACACCTACATCTTCTCGCCCCGTGAAGGGACACGAGCGGCGCAGATGACTGAGGAATTTGTTTCGGACGCTCTCGTGGCTGAGCGATTTGGCCGCCTAAAAGAGGTTCTCGATCGAAGTGCGCTAGTGCATCATCAAGCACGAGTTGGTCGCACTGAAGAGGTACTCGTTGAGGGTCCGTCACGTCGGAACGATCAGATGATCTCGGGACGAACGAGGCAGGGAAAGTTGATTCACTTTCCAGTCACCCAGACCCCGATGAGAGCCGGTTCTCTGGCTCAGGTTTTGGTGGTGCACGGGGCTCCGTACCACCTCTTGGGTACCGAAGTGGCGCTGCTGCGGGGTCCAAAACACAAGACTCGGATTCCCATCACTATCTCGTGAGTTTCAAACGCAAGGCGGTAGCGGTGGTTGGGGCGACAGCCTCAGGAAAGTCTGCCGTGGTGCATCAAGTTGCTCGAATGTTGTCACCCAATGTTGAAGTGATTTGCGTGGACGCCATGACGGTTTACCGCGGAATGGATATTGGCACCGCGAAACCGACCCCCGAGGAGCAAGCCGAAGTTCGCTATCACCTGATAGATGTCGTTGATCCCAGCGAGGAATTCACGGTCGCTGAGTTTCAGAAAAGGGCTCGAGAGGCGACGGATGAGATTTGGAATCGGGGCCACGCGGTTCTGTACGTCGGCGGTACTGGTCTATACGGGCGAGCAGTAATTGATGATTTTGAACTCCCCGGTCAGTTTCCAGAGGTTCGAACCGAACTCGAAGAAGAAGCAGTTCAGAATTTGCCAAAATTGTTCGAGGAGTTGCGGGGCCAAGACCCTACGGCCGCTTCGAAAATGGAGGTCACCAATGCTCGTCGCATTGTTCGAGCCCTCGAAGTGGTCCGGGGCAGTGGTCGTCCCTTCTCAAGCTTCGGCGAGGGAATGATGGAATACGGCACCAGTCGCGTCCACCAGATCGGCATGTTTAGTGACGGGCCATCCTCACAAGCATCAATTGCAATTCGTTTTGACCAATGGCTAGCGGGCGGGCTTTTGGACGAGGTCAGGGCGTTGGCCGCGCATCCCGCGGGTTTGAGTCGAACCGCTCGCCAGGCGGTGGGTTACAAGGAGCTGCTCGCCCACGTCCAAGGTGAAAAACCATTGGCGGAATGCGTGCAAGACGCTCTCGACCACAGCCGGCAATTAGCCCGAAGGCAGCGGGCGTGGTTTCGCCGAGATCCAAGAATTGAGTGGGTCAACTCGCACGGCGGGGCGGTGGAGCGGATTATTGAGTTACTTCAATCAGACCTGAGCATCGTGCGAGACTAGTTACATGGGCGTATTACTTCAGAAATGGCACGGAGCGGGCAATGATTTCCTTGTTGACGTGAGAGAAGGCCATGAATCGTCATGGACGCCCGCCCAAGCGGCCGCAGTGTGTAATCGGACTCATGGCGTGGGCGCCGACGGCTTATTGATTGCGACACTAGGAAATCCGGTGGAGATGTTCCTCTACAATTCCGATGGCTCCATCGCTGAAATCTCGGGCAACGGCATTCGCTGTCTCGTGGCAGCTGTTAAACGGGAGACCGCAGGCGACTGGGATCAGCTAACCGTTAGGACATTGGCGGGAATTCGTGAGGTCTCCCTACAAATGACGGGCACTGAAGGAATGAGTTCAGTTGCCATGGGTGCGGTGCGTCTCGAAGAGCCAGTGCCTGGTTCATTGGGAGTGGCCAACATTGGTAACCCCCACGTGGTGGTCATGGACGATCCAGCATTGTCCGAATTGGAACTACTTGATTCGGCGCTCGAATTTAGCAACGCGGTAGGTGGTGCAAACGTTGAGTTTGTGACGGTGAATAGCAGAAGAGAGCTTTCAGTGCGCGCTTTTGAGCGAGGTGCGGGCTGGACCCAGGCCTGCGGTACCGGCTCGTGCGCAACTGTGGCAGTGCTTCATTCATTGGGTTTGTGCGATGACGCCGTGGTTGTAAACAATCCCGGTGGGCAGCTCTCGGTTACCTTGACTGGAGCGGAAGTTATGTTGTCGGGGCCAGTTCAGTTCGTTGCTGATGTGGAGTGGTTCGGCGCTTGACCTACATTCCCAGCACACTGATCGATCGGACCTTCCGAGAAAAGATTGTCTTGGTCGGAGTCTTATTTCCCGGTAACTCCCAAGAAGAACTGGACTACCAACTTGATGAGCTCGAAGAACTGGTCAATACCGCGGGGGCTGATGTGAAAGCCCGTGTTATTCAACGCCGCGATTCACCAGATCCGGCTACGTTTTTGGGATCGGGGAAGGTGCAGGAGCTAAAGGAAATCTGTCTCGCCGTGGACTCGGACACTGTCGTGTTTGAGGATAACTTATCTCCGGCGCAGCAGCGTAACTTAGAGTCACTGCTTGGCCGTACGGCTATTGACCGGACTGCGGTTATCCTCGACATCTTTGCGCAAAATGCGCGAACACCAGAAGGTAAAGCGCAAGTAGAACTAGCGCTCTTGCAATATCGACTGCCTCGCTTGCGTCGAGTGAGTGGCTCTCTATCCCAGCAGAGTGGACGTATTGGAACCCGTGGTCCGGGTGAGACGCAGTTGGAAACAGACCGTCGAAGGCTCGTTCACCGGATTCACCGGATTCGCGAAGAGCTTAGGGAAGTCGACCGTTCTCGGGAGGTTCAGCGACAGGGACGCGACCGCGGCCGGCACCGCGAGGTAACCCTGGTGGGCTACACGAATGCGGGAAAGTCCTCAGTACTCAATGCGCTCACTGACGCCAATGTCGAGGCTCAAGATCGCTTGTTTGTAACCCTGGACCCGAGAACTAGGCAGAAACAATTACCGGGCGGAGAAACAGTGCTCATAACGGACACGGTGGGGTTTATCTCCAATCTTCCGCACGGTCTGATCGAGGCTTTTATGTCCACCTTAAAGTCGGTGCAGTTAGCCGATCTTTTGGTGCACGTGGTCGATGGGTCGAACCCTCATTGCGAAGATCAGATTAATTCGGTACGTGAGGTGCTAGCGGAGATTGGGGCTACTAACGTCCCCGAGTTGCTGGTCTTCAACAAAGCAGATGTCGAAGGCTCGCTCTCTCGTGAATTGTCCAAAAAGTATGAGGGAAGCGTGTGGGTCTCGGCTAAAACTGGCGAGAACCTAGATGAGGTTATTGCTGTTGTGGGGGACCGTCTGCGAACGGGCGACCGGGTGGCGACCTTGTCATTCCCATTAGACCGCGGGGACTTGGTCGCTGCCGCCCATCGTGAAGGCGAAGTCCTCAATTCCCGGGTCGAAGGGGAAGCCGTGGTTATGAACGTAGTGTTGGACTCTGTGGGGATGGTGCGATTTCAGGAATGGCGAATCTAATGACCGGCTTCACCCCACCGCCCTACCCATATGAACGGCTCGAGTCGATTCTTGAACTTGCGCGCAAGCATGACGGTGGTCCGATTGAGTGTTCCGTCGGCACGCCAATTGATGCACCGCCACAATTTATCTATGAACAACTCGCCCAAGCATCTGGTGTGCGGGGCTATCCACCTTCGGTAGGTACGCCCGAATATCGTCAGTCGTGTGCGGACTGGGTGGCGCGTCGCTTCAACGTCGAGCTCAGTATCGATCAGGTGGCCGCCTGTATTGGCACTAAGGAATTCGTTGCCTCGCTGGCTGGGTATCTGCACTTACGCAGCCCCGAGCGTGACACGGTTTTGTACCCCGCCATCAGTTATCCGACTTACGCCATGGGGGCCACTCTTGCGGGGTTACGCAGTGTTCCAGTAAAACTCGTTGAGGGTCGCTTGGACCTCGAGAGTATCGATCCCTCTGACGTCACCCGATCCCTCGTGCTCTGGTCCAATTCACCTTCGAACCCCACTGGGTTGCTGGATGATTTGAAGGCGGTCGCCGAGTGGGGTCGTGCGAATGGTGTTCTCGTCGTCAGTGACGAGTGCTACAGCGAATTTACGTGGAATGGACAACCTGAGACAATTCTGTCGGGTGGTCTTGATGGAGTGCTGGCCGTGCACTCAATATCGAAGAGATCAAACTTGGCGGGCATTCGTGCGGGTTTTTACGCTGGTGACGCAGAGGTCGTTAGCTACCTGCGGCTCGTACGCCAACACGCTGGACTAATGGTGCCCGGACCAGTTCAAGCCGCGGTCGCCATGGCGTACCAAGAGGACGGCCACGTAGCCGAACAACGTGCGCGCTACCTCAACCGGTTAACCCTCATGAGTGTCGCACTCGAGCGGTACGGGATTTCGGCGCCGATGCCCGAAGGCGCCTTTTACCTCTGGTGTCACCGCGAGGGAAGTGACGGCTGGGCCTTGGCGGCCGAGTTAGCTGAAGTTGCTGGTCTCGTGACGAGTCCGGGGGAGTTTTATGGCTCCGCGGCCGACAATTTCATTCGACTCGCAGTAGTCCAGCCTGATGACCGTTTGGCAGTCGCTGCCGAAAGGCTCGGCGCTCGTCGCTAACACCGGTACGCTGGAATGCATGAGCGAACTCCAAGAACGTATTAACCACTGGTTCGGCCAGATTGGTGACTTGAATCCCAACAGCATTGAGGCTCGCCGGGACGTCGAATTGGTCATAACTAAATTGGATGAGGGCACGCTGCGGGTGGCGGAAATTCAGCCGGACAATTCGGTACAGGTGAACGAGTGGGTCAAACAGGCAATCTTGATGTTGTTTCGTCTACGCGAAATGACCCCGAGCGAGGCCGGTCCCATGGAATTTCTAGACAAGCTTGATTTAAAGCGGGATTACGAACGCCGAGGTGTACGTGTAGTGCCAGGCGCAACGGCTCGATACGGTTCCTACCTCAGCCCAGGGGTCATCCTCATGCCCAGCTACGTCAATATTGGTGCTTGGGTCGGCCCCGGCACTTTGGTTGACACCTGGGCCACTGTGGGCTCTTGTGCGCAGATTGGTGCGAATGTCCATCTAGCGGGAGGGGTTGGAATTGGAGGCGTACTCGAACCCGCCAACGCCGTCCCCGTCGTCATTGAAGATGGCGCATTCATTGGTAGTCGCTGCATGGTTGTCGAGGGAGCTCGAGTTGGCAAGGGTTCAGTTTTGGGCGCGGGAACCATTTTGAATCCTTCGATACCGGTTATCGACGCCGAGACGGGTGAGGAGATCTCTCGAGGCTATGTTCCCGACTACTGCGTGGCGGTGGGGGCGAGTCGACGCCGTGAATTTAAGGGTGGGGAGTTTTTTCTCCCTTGTGTCCTCGTAATTCGCCGGATGAGCGAGGGTGAACGCCACGACAAGGTCGCTCTAAACAACATTCTCCGAGATCACGGAGTTGCGACGTGAGTCTGCTTGACGACGCACTGACACTGGTTCGCATTAACTCGATCTCTCGAGGGGAAGAGGCTATTGCCGACGAAGTCGAAAGTCGTTTAAGAACTATCGAGCACCTAGAGGTTGCACGAATTGGAAACAATGTCGTCGCTCGTTCTCAAGTTGGCTTTGACACCCGCGTCGTAGTTGCTGGCCATCTCGATACCGTTCCGGGTGAGGTGGAAAATTCGTTTATCATCAATCAGGTACTTACCGGTTTAGGTGCAGTTGATATGAAGGGCTCGCTGGCGGTCATGCTCGAACTCGCCAAGACCCTTCCCACAAAGCAAGAGATCACGTGGGTGTTCTACGCTAAGGAAGAAATCGCTCGCTCTGAGTCTGGGTTGCACGAAATTCATGGTCCACACCCTGAATTACTAGAGGGGACAGTAGCAATTCTTTGTGAGCCCACCGCCGGCGTCGTTGAAGCTGGATGCCAGGGCAGCATACGATTCTCCATCGCTCTCCGAGGTGAACGGGCCCACGCCTCTCGGCCCTTCACGGGACGTAACGCCATTCACCGTATGGGCGACATCGTTAAACGAATCGCAGACTTTGAGCCACGGGTGGTGACAGTCGAGGGCATTGAATACGTAGAGCAATTGCAAGTTGTGAGCGTAGATGGCGGCATTGCCGCAAATGTCGTGCCGGATTTGGCGACGCTCGTTGTCAATCACCGTGTTGCTCCCGACCGAACGGTCGATGAGGCGGTTAGCTGGTTTAAGAGTTACTTGGGCGAGTTAATTGAAGACACTGATGGTTTTCGTGTTGAGGATGCTGCGTCCCCCGCTCTTCCAGGCCTCGACAACCCTCAACTACAACAGTTAGTGGATTTGACCGGACGTCCGGCTCGAGCCAAGGTTGGCTGGACCGATGTGGCCACTTTCTCGGAGATGGGTATCCCCGCCACTAACTTCGGAGCGGGGGATCCTTTGCTGGCCCACCACTCAGTTGAGACACTCTCCCGTGATGAGATTGAAAGTTTTGCGAGTATTTTGCGCGAGTGGCTATTTTGATTTAGAACTAGAAGTTTCGAAGTACGGAAATCACTTTTCCAAAAATAGTGACTTCGCTCGAATCAAATTCCATCGGTTCGAGAGCGTCATTCTCGGGCTTGAGGATGACCTGGGAGCCCTGAGGGAAGTACCGTTTAACGGTTGCCTCATCTCCAGGAACACCTGCCACAACGATTTCGCCAGTGTTGGCGGTAGGTTGGCGTTGGACAACGAGAAAGTCACCGGACAAAATTCCAGCGTTAATCATTGAGTCGCCGCGCACTTGTAAAACAAAACTTTCGCCACGTCCCGCGAACTGCTCAGGAATTGACATCACTTCACTAGTCGTTTCACCAGCGATGACTCCCAAACCGGCGGCGACATCTCCTACGAAGGGGATCTGACGAATCGACTGTATGTTTGAGGGAGCTTCGGCATCAAGGCGAACCGTTAGGGTGCGTGGTTGCTGAGGGTTGTTAACGATGTAGCCCGCTTTTTTCAGGATTTCGATGTGGTTGGCAACGGTGGCGGGAGAGGCGAGGCCGACATGCTCACCAATCTCTCGAATGGTCGGCGGGAAGTTGCGTTCCCGCTGACAATTAATAATGAACTCGAGGATTTGACGGCGCTTGGGGGTCAAGACATCAGCCATGGGAACCTTTCACGAACAGTTGTTCGTAGGTTAGCGCAGGTGAGGGGGAATAGCAAACACCTGTTCGCTTTTAGGTGAGGGCAAAAATGTTGTTGTTTCAACGATATTTGCGGCTTTTACCGACCATTGGGGTCCGATTGAAAGGACCGTAATGGGTGAAATAGAAGTGGGTCAATGTTGGCGCGATCTCCACGACGTGATGTCCAATGGAATTGGGCGAGTCTTGCTCTTCGGGCCACCTGGAACTGGAAAGACTTACGCAGCCCTTTATTCCGGTATAGGCGTCGTCCCGGCGGAGCGGTTGGTGTGCACCGAGGAGCTCACCGCAGGCGAGATCATGGGGACGTGGCTTCCTACGAGCCAGCACCGGTTTGAGTGGCGAGAGGGGCCGGCTATCAGGGCCTGGAGGGGTCTAGATGGCCGTGGCTCACGCTTGGTGGTTGACGAAGTCGATCGGGCATCGGGGGACGCACTATCGACACTCCTCGCAATAACTGATTCGGCGGAGTCAGCTCGCTGGCGTCACCCTGACACCATGGAGTGGGTGCGTCCGGGTCCTGAGTTTTCGGTCGTCATGACCTCGAACGTTGAGCATCCAGACGAAATACCGACTGCACTCCTCGATAGATTTCCCGTAACCATCTATATTGACCGCCCACACCCCAAGGCCCTTCGTCGATTGAGTCCCGACTTACACGCCAGCGCTCTGGCCGGAAGTTTGGGTCCGGAGGGAAGAAGAATCTCTCTACGTTCGTTTTACGCCTTCGACCAATTGCGCGCAACCTTAGGGCCCGAACGAGCTGCCCGTTTGGTTTTTGGCCCATCGAATGCTGAAGGGGTGCTGGACGCCCTGTCGATTAGTGCGGTGAGCGGTTGAAAAGCCCCGTGTATCCAGAGCTGGTGACCGGTCGCTTGGATGGACTGGGCGACGGACGCTGGCTAGTCCAGGGCGGAACTACTAGGCGAGGTCAAGCCAGTTGCAACGTACGAGATCGAATAATTGAAATACCGCTGGAGGATTCACCAACGGCACGAGTCGTTCGCGCCCATGAACTCATGCACGCTCGAGTTTCACCCTATTTTCCAACGTTGCCCGCGGGATTGAGTGAAATTGACACCCGTGCTTTAACGGTGGCCGATGAATTCAGAGTCAACTATCTCCTGGGGCGATTGGGTTTTGACGTGGCTCTGCTCCGCGATGGGAGCGAAAGAGCCGACACCAAGATGGTCGCCGAGGCGGGTGATTGGAATGAGGTTGTTTGTTTTCTCTTGGCGGTGCTGGGCACGGGGGCGGAAAAGGATTACTTGAGTGGAATTCGAGCGGGTCGTAAGGAATGGGCGGCAGGTTTGCGGGCCATTCGCAAGGAGATCTACCTCATCATGGATGCGGTCGACACAAAGACGCTCAGTGATACCTCCATTGGCGACGAGGGAGTTCCGGTTGGGTACGAAGCGTCGGTCGTGCCAATCGCACGCTTGCTGACGCGTGTTCTCCATAGTCGACCGCCTCGTGACAAAGACGATTCGCGAACTTTTGAACGATCGTTAAAGCCTGGCGCGAGGCGAGCGCCGAGTGGTCGCTTTGCCCAGTTGCACTGGGGGCCGCCATTGCCCACTAAGAAAATACATTCATCGCGGACAATAAAAAGAATGCGCCCGAGTCAGACTGGAATGGTCATGCGCTACCCCTCGCGGTGGTTGGTCGATGAGCACCGTCGAACTTTCGCCCAGCGTGCGCCTCGAGCAGGTGGAATTGTCGTCATCGACCAATCCGGTTCGATGGATATTGATGCGCCAACATTGCACCGACTGATTCACGCTGCGCCGGGCATGCTGGTGATTGGGTATTCGCATAAACCAGGGGACATTGGAATGACTCCGAACGTCTGGATTTTGGCGCAGGGTGGGAGAGTGGCCATAGACCCCCCGGCGGGAAATATCGGCAACGGCGTAGATGGCCCGGTCCTGCGCTACGCACTCTCGGTCCGGCGCGGTCGAGAACCGGTGATCTGGGTGTGCGACGGGCAGGTCACTGATAGCAATGACCACCCGGACACTGAGTTGACGAAAGAGGTGGCGGAGCTCGTTAGACGTTGGGGGATTGTCATGGTCCGTGATTTGGACCAAGTGAAAAATGCCATCAGCCGGCACCAAAGAGCCGCTTCAAAGTACAAGGAATTTGGACGGGTAGGGGCCTATTTGTTGAAATAACAGGGTTTTGATCGGCCAAAAAACTTCTCTTGCAATACGAACACTTGTTCGTTATAGTATCGAACAAGTGTTCGCCCAAGTAAGGAGTTAGGTATGGTTGCATTAGAAGCCTTGAATTTAGAAGAAGTTACGCTCCGCCGGCGCGATCACCTCCACCTCGTCCCGTCCAGCTACTCGACCGCTACCTTCCGCGTCGGCTCTAATCTCGCGCAACGTCGAGCCCAGCGTTCTCGAGTCCTCCAGCGCCGCCGCCGAGTAGCCGCTCTGCTCGTATCGGGGCTAGTTCTGGCTTTCCTGTTCCTCTCCTCAGACCCTTCTGTGCCTCAGGCCACCGGAGTGCTCTCCAATTCGTCAGCCCTAAGTGCTGGACAGACCTACGTGGTGCAGGGGGGAGAGACGCTGAGCACGATTGCGCGTCTCGTTAACCCCGAGCACCCGTCCATCGCCCTCGCTTCACTGGAAAAGCAGGTCGGTTCCTCCGTCGTTATCCCCGGAGAACATCTACTAATTCCCTAATTTTATGAGTGCTGTGGTCGCTAGGCTTGAGCACATGAAGTGCCCCTTTTGCGCCACCGACGAAGATCGCGTAATCGATTCTCGGTTAGCGGATGATGGAGCCGCCATTCGGCGTCGTCGAGAGTGTGGAAACTGCTCTCAGCGTTACACCACCTACGAGCGCGTTGAAGAAACCGCTCTATTTGTTGTTAAACGCTCGGGGGATCGCGAGCCCTTTGACCGCGAAAAACTCCTCCGAGGAGTACGGGCTGCAGTTAAGAACCGTGGGGCGGAAGAGGAAACCCTGACGGCCCTCGTGCTGTCGGTCGAAGAGGCGATGAGGGTGCTGAACCGAGACGTCCAGAGTGAAGAGGTCGGATTGGCGACCCTCGAAGCCCTGAGGGGCTTGGACGAGGTGGCATTTTTGCGCTTCGCGTCGGTCTACCGGGGTTATGACGATGCCCAAGATTTTGCTCGGGAGATTCGAAATCTAGAAAAGACTACGGCGCCGAAAAGCAGGCGCTAGTGGAGTCCTTACGCCTGAATCCCGCGATCGTTTTGGCTCTCTACGCGCACCCGGATGACGCCGACGTGGCAGCTGGTGGGTTACTAGCGACTTGGGTGAAGCAAGGTTCAGTGGTGCACTTAGCGGTGCTGTGTGACGGTTCAAAGGGTGCTCACCACTCGGTGGAAAACGTAGCGGTCCTCTCGAGTCGTCGGAAAGAGGAACTTGAGCAGGCCGCGAGTTTCTTGGGTCTAGCCAGCGCAGTGAACCTTGGTTACGTTGACGGAGAGCTCACCAATAGTTCCGAAGTTCGGTCCGAGCTGGTTCGGCTGATTCGCCAACTTCGCCCCGAGGTTGTTGTGGCGCCAGACCCAACGGCCACCTTCTTTGGCGGGGTCTACGTAAATCACCGAGACCACCGTGAAACGGGTTGGGCCGTACTCGACGCGTGCGCTCCGGCGGCGGCGATGCCCCTGTATTACCCGGAGGTCGGAAAAGCGCATCAAGTATCGACCTTGCTGTTGAGCGGATCACTCGAACCCGATGTGGTCGCGGACGTTACTGGGGCGATCGAAGAAAAAATCCAGGCGGTTCTTGCTCACAGTTCTCAGTTGGAGGGCGATAATTCCATTATTCGCGAAGTGGTATTGGACCGCGCGAGCCAGGCCGGGGCGATGGTTGGCCTCGTGTACGGAGAGGCCTTTCGTAGGGTTGATCTTGCCGGTTGAGCACCCCTCAGTCCACGAGGCACCGATTCTTCACATTGATTTGGACGCATATTTTGCGTCCGTTGAGATACTCGATGACCCATCGCTGGCGGGAAAACCGGTAGCCGTAGGTGGGGCGGGAGCGAGGAGCGTTATTGCATCGGCCAGTTACGAGGCCCGACGATTCGGTGTCAAGAGCGCAATGCCCTCGTTACTGGCTCAGCGCCTCTGTCCAAATCTGATCATCTTGCCCGGTCGTTTTGACCGCTACGAGTATTATTCGCAACGCTTCCACGACATAATCAATGACCTAACCCCAGATTATGAACCGCTGGGCCTTGATGAAGTGTTCTGCGATTTGCGGAGTTTGGCGCTGATAAATCCCGATCCAATTGCTTCGGCGTGGGCTCTAAAGCGTCGGATCTTCGACGAATTGGGTTTGCTTAGTGGAGTTGGGCTCGGCCGAAACAAGTTATGGGCCAAATTGGCG
This sequence comes from uncultured Actinomycetes bacterium, assembly GCA_903832015.1. Classification (GTDB taxonomy): domain Bacteria; phylum Actinomycetota; class Acidimicrobiia; order Acidimicrobiales; family RAAP-2; genus RAAP-2. The sequence goes on along the minus strand of CAIKZX010000107.1, from coordinate 4,065 downwards.
TCTAAACGCTCGAAGCCACGAGTGGTGAATGCGAAGCTGGTTGATGGTCCGGGAGTCCTATGGGTGGACGAGCAGATGGAATCGAAGTGGCTCGAGGAATTGCCCGTGAGAGCCCTGTGGGGCGTTGGTCCGGCCACGGCGGCAAAATTGGAGAAACTTGGAATTCATTACGTGCGTGAACTTTCTCGCGTGGGGGAGGATACTTTGGCCGCGCACGTGGGTCCCGCGATGGCACGCAGTCTCGCTGACTACGCGACTGGAGATGATGAACGACCTGTCGAGGTGAACCGCGAATTAAAGTCAATCGGCCACGATCAGACCTTCGCAACATCCGTTGGTTCACTTGGAGGCCTCCTAGAGATTGCCAAATCTCATAGCGCCATCGTCGCTCGGGCGCTTCGATCGAAAGAGCAGGTGGCGCGAACAGTTTCGGTGGTGTTGCGCTTTGATGATCAAACCGGTGTCTCGCGTAGCCAAACTCTGCCCTTTGGTCTCGATGATGAAACCGCTATCTCCGCCATAGTGGCCGCACTGATGGAGACGGTGCCTCTAAAGGGTGCGGTGCGCTTGGTTGGGGTCCATCTCTCCAACTTTCTAGAACGCGGAAATAACGCCATGCAACTAAGTTTTGATATCGACGTTGGTTCGCCCGAGGGAAAGGCCAAGTCGGCGCAACTCAGTCAGAACCGTCAGGTGTCGATGGCCGCCTTACGAGATGCGGTAGATGATGTTCGAGCAAAATTTGGAAACACCAGCCTCGGAACCCTCAGCGAGCTTGGCGAAGAGGGACTCGAGATTGAACGCCAGCGTGGTTCTCACGCTTTTGGCCCAAAACAGGGGCCCCAGTAAAGCTCTAACGATGAACGTTAACGAGGGTCCCGATTGGTGTGTGGGGCCAAACGAACTTAGCGTCGAGCGTTGTCATCTCGACGCAGCCAAGGGACTGTGGTGAACCGTAGGTGCGTCGAAAGAATTGGTGAAGAGCGTCGCCACCATTGAAGTAGGAAACCCATTGAATGCCCGAGTCGACGTAGTGCGATCCGTCGGGATTCGTACCGCGCATGGTTTCCACCCGGTAGCGATACCAAACGGGAAAGGTTCCAGATGCAGTTGGGGCCACCGAGATTCCCGTATTTACTTTGATGTAGTTGCCATCATCCCAACAACTTGAGCAGTGAGGTGGCGCCGTGATGACCCCATCAATGTAGAGACTCAGCATTTCAAGGTGCGAATTCCCATAGCCAGATTTCGACACATCTACGAAATTCCAGGGTCGTGGCGAGAGCCCTGCCACTCCCGCAGCGGCATCATTTTGTAGGGCGAGTAGTACGGACGCATCGACGACCCCATTGGTCCTCATGTGGTGTACATCTTCAAAAGACATTATGGCGCCCCGCAGGATTGCGTTGGTGGAACCAGCATTCCACTGCGATTTAAGTGATTGGGGAAGGTTCGGAAAACGCCAGGTAAAGGTGCCGATAGCCGGTTGTGCGCGGTTGGCGCCGGGAGTGGCGGGAGTGAAGGTGACGGGGAGGTAATTAAGTTCCGCTAACAACTGCGCCACGTAGGTGGTTCCAGCTAACGAGGACAAAGTGATGGAACGACTCGATGCCACTGAACATTTTGACGAACAGCTCAATTGTGTTGGGACTCGAACCGAATAGGTTACGGCAGCGGGCAGTACCTTCACCATTGCTTGCACCGCGTCTGGTGCGACCTGTACCCACACGGTGCGTAAGGACGGAACCGTAACCAGGGGTGGAAGCTGGGAGGCGTCAATTGGAGAGTTGGAGATTATGCGAACTACCGGAGCATTTACCGCCAGTGAAGTTGCGGTGGTGATTTTAAATTGGGGGGAGGAAGCCTCAGCGGCCATACTCGGAACTACGGTGCCGGCCACCAGGAGGACGCCTGCGAACACTAGGGGGATTCGGGTTGAACTCACCCTTCTAGAGTAGTGAATGAGACGAAAGCCGGTTTAATTTATGTCATTAAAGAAGTTATTGGTCGAAATACTTATCATCGCGGTGATCGTGGTGCTAGGAATCACGCTTATAAACCTCGCCAGCGCCATTGTGATTTGGCTGTTAAAGGCCCTTTTTCTCGCGGCCGTGGCGTACGCGGTGTATGTGTATCACGCAAAGGGTGGTTGGCGAAAAGCGAAGTAGGCTTGACACTTCTGGCGGCGTGGCCGAGCGGTTAGGCAGGGGCCTGCAAAGCCCCGTACTCCGGTTCGAATCCGGACGCCGCCTCCAGCTATCGGGCATGGCCCTGAGGGCTGTGACTAGGGGGTGCCAGAGTGGGTCGCATGGAGTCAAGCAAGCGCTACTCGACGGTGCCCGAACTGCTCTTGGGCTTTGACACCGAAACAACAGGATTGGACGTTGAGGTCGAGCAAGCCATTTCCTATGGTTTTATTCTGTACCGACTCGCCATACCGGTATGGAGCACTCAGTTCTACGTACGACCCGATCGCCCGATTGAGGAGGGCGCCAAAAAGGTCCACGGCCTTTCAGTAGATGACCTGGAAATGAGGGCAGCCGGAAATCTTCTGTCCGTAGATGAGGGGCTGCGCAGAGCTCTAACCATTCTCGAGGAATTTCACACGGAGGGGGCACTGGTCGTAGGCGCCAATATTTCTGGTTTCGACATTGCGATGCTTCGCTTCAGTTCACAGAGGGCCTTCGGGGATGACCCAAATGATTCCACTGGATTTTTGAATAATCTCCGTACCATCGATGTAGTTGCGCACGACATCAAGATTGAACCCCGTGAATTGAATCCGCGCCGACGGGGACTTTCTTCGTTGTGTGAATACTACGGAGTTAAACCGGGCGGTCATGATGCTCTTGAGGACGCCCGCGCAGCGGTGGAAGTTTTCGTGAAACAGGTTGAACGTAATCGACAAGGTCAGTCTGGATTCGACTTTGTATTCGGCCAAATTTGATTGCTGCCCGTTTGTAGGTTCCGGCTGCGTCCTCGGAACTGGCCATTTCTCTAAAAGTGATAGTCTGGGTTACCTAAAGGGCGGTTGGCGCAGTCTGGTAGCGCACTTCCTTGACATGGAAGGGGTCACAGGTTCAAGTCCTGTACCGCCCACTAAAACATATTCTGAGCAGAGACTTTCTAGCGAGAGTTGCGGGGAATAGTTATCAAGTGCAGTGTTTCGCACAGCGCCGCCGTGTTTCTCACGGAGAAAGGGCCTGCAGTCTCTTCAGCAAAGAGGGCCAAAAATAATGAGGGTGCTCTGGTCGACATTTTCGCCGGTGCCAACTCGCTTGTAAGCGAACTTTTTGCGTACGATGCACAAGAGCCCAACGTAAACAGAAACTCCTAGAATCTGTTTAACGATTCGACCTTACCATCATTCTTCGCTCTCGGTACTGCGAATTTACGGGCCTGCATGCGGTGGTTTATCGCCACCGATATAGTTCTATCGAACTACGCGGGTCTCGAAAGGATCTCTTCGTTGACCAATCCAATAGGTAATTCAACCTCGCGTACCCCGTCGGCTCCAGTGGATACGAAATAGCCTCGCGCCTTGGGCCATCGGCTGGTCGAGTCACTCACGACCGACACGGGCGTTTCGTTTTCGTACCAGAGGCCGGCGTGGTCGTCGGTGGCGAATGCTCTTGACGAGAGGCCCCCGTTGCCGACTAATTCCTGGAGTAGTGGGCGGCGTTGTGCCTCCGAATCGTAATGAACGCCATTGGCGTAGGGGAGAAAGCCCAGCGCATTTGTCACGGGCTGAAGAGTGGGCCCGTAGGAGTCGGTAGTTCCGCCAGTGTGCCAGCAGATACTTCCCGCCGAAACCCCTCCAAGAATCACACCCTGTTCCCACGCGGCACGCATTCCCACATCTACTTTGTGCAAGCGCCAAAGCTCGAGCAGGTTCGCAACCGAGCCGCCGCCGACCCACACCAGATCACTCGTAGTCAGCCGTTCTTCCGGGTCCGCGCTGGGTTGTGGAAATAGCTTGAGCTCAGTGACATCACAGCCCGCCGCATTGAAGGCCTCGTACAGCATGGCGTAGTAACTGATGTCGTCGCCACTAGCGGTCAGGAC
>CAIKZX010000106.1 GCA_903832015.1 uncultured Actinomycetes bacterium | reverse complement strand
GGTCGTCGCGCTGGCGTGGTGAAGTTTGAAGAGTGTGGACATCACGATGACGCCCTCAAGTCTTAAAGATCTTGATCATTTCTGAGCATTCCCCAACGAGTCATTCCAAACCTGGCGTGGCACCTCAACGAGTTCACCCAAAGCCATCAAGAGGCCCTGCTCGTTACAGGATCGAAAGGAGAACCAATCACGGCGATGTCTTTTCAGCGCGCTTGGAACAAAGCACGGGCCACCATCAACAGAGAGGACCTGCACTTCCACGACCTACGACACACTGGACTCACCCTGGCCGCCGCAACTGGGGCCACCACTGCCGAACTCATGCGCCGAGCGGGTCACGCTTCACCCGATGCCGCACTGAGATATCAACACGCGACACTCGAGCGAGATGCCCTACTGGCATCAAAACTCGATTCTGAATTGCACCAGAGTGCCGAATGCGGAGTCGAATTTGCAGTCGACAAATCGTGTGCCATTGAATTTCAAGCCAGTTAGATCGCACGATTTAAAGGAAGATTTCTGGATAGTTGCATTTGTAAAGTCTGCGCCGATGAGGTCATCTGTTGAAAACGTCTGTTTACGCAGGTTCGCATTTCTATAGTCCCTAGACCCAGCTGCCATGTGACTTCTCTTTCTATTATTTGTCAAACTCTATCTTTCAAATACTGCAATAACAAGGGTGTATTTACGGCCTTAATGTCATTTGTATTCATTTACATCATCGCCGCGTAGTCGGAGGGTGAAGACAGCCAACTTCTTGGAAACCTTGGAAATGGTGGCTCTCTTCATTTCTCCACCGACTGGTACGTCGGTGAAATCGCCGAAACCAATCCAACACTCTCCAAGGCTCTTCCAGCTTTCCCCGAACGCGTCACTTAGAGCACTTTCAACATTCTCAATGGATTTAAGTGTCTGCCATATTGAAGCTGCTTCGTCGACACCAGCCGATCCAGAACCAGATACTCGGAGGCCGTAATAGAGATACTTTTGATCCCAAGAAGTACCGACGGCAGGAAAGAATCCGCGTGTCAGATATGACTCCGGAGTGTTCGGTGAGATCATTTGATCGAACTCCCCAAGTGGCAGAGGGTCATAGGGTCGAACAAAGCGATCATTGTCGTTGCTAAGCAGAAAGCATTGATTGTCATCTGAGAATATTTTGTGTTCAAAGAATTCTTGAGTCAGGGCGTCCTTCAGAGCAATCAAGCTGCTATTCGTTATTTGTGCCATCAGTAAAGAAATTCCTCTCTGCATTTGATCTCTGCCATGCTCCCCGATCGACCAACCCGACTGTCGCTACCATCGGTTAGCTCGTCCGATTCGGCACAGTTCCACAATCTTGACTTCGAACGGATAATTATCGGCGACGTCATATGGAGAGTACCGAGCAATTTCTCCGCTTAGGCGTTGGATTAACTCGTGACGTGTCGCCATAGGTATGGCTGCCCACTCACGCTGAACTTGCTTCCAATAGGTCTCGTACGGATCGGATATTCCAAGGACTTCCTGATCTGCAACCGGGAAGAGCCGTGGCGCTATCCAGTGGCACACTTTGCTTCGAAAGACCGGTGAAACTTGCACGCCGCCGGACGAATTTCGCTTTGCACGAGCCACAACCTCAGTGAACATCTTCAAGTCATCCCAATTGACTTCTTCGAAAGGGGTCTCCAGGTATGGAACAACGCAGTGTTCATAGGCGTACGCCATTTCCCCCAGTTCAGTGGAGGCCCAGCGCTCAATGTCTGCTTTGGTTGCAGGGCGATACGCACGCCAAGTGCCGACTCGCGGCATGATGAACTTTGACCACCACGACCTCGTAAATGGTTGCATTGAGTGGCGCATATCTTCCGTGACATACATTTCATTATGAAAGTCACGCGGCCATTCGGAAGAGATCGCCTTCCTTCCCCATACGGATATGCCGGCCTCTAGATCGGCGATGCCAAAACTGCCCGTACTAATCATCGACGTGCGAGAGTGCATGGAGGGAGCGCTCGGCTTCGGAAGCGAACCACCCTCGGGACCGATTTCCAACTTGGACATTCCTTCAGCTTCGTCATCAGCCTGCATGCTTTCCATCGTCGTGGTACGTTCACCTGACACAGCGTCGCTTAGTCGCAGATAGCTCTCAACGAAAGTTGTAACCACGGATTCCTTAAATTCGGTCGCGCTCATCAGTAGGCCGTCACGGCGAACCGGAAGCTCTCGGTGTGTACTCCACCACATGTGAGGTTCCAGCCATTCGGGACTATCAAAGATTCGCTTGAGTTCATGGTGAGCTCGACGACCTTCTGGGCCCGAACCCTTGGCGGTACTTCCTCCGCGCCAGCCGATATACGGCAGCTTGAAAGGTTCCTCACCGAAAGCGAAATCAGCATTACGGTCAAGACCCAGCGCCCACGTCTCGCCGGTTCTTCGCAGTACGACTCCTATGGCGGGATACCGACCTGGTCGAAATGCAGAGCCAGAAACAATGGTCAGGCGGGAGCCGCGAGGCAAACGATTGCCTATTTCGATCAAGGCCTCACTCAGGAGCCATTCAGAGAACATAACTCGCTCACCTGAACTCCAGGGTTCACGTATTTCAATGAGTGGTCGACTAGGTAACGGGTCGTTCTCAAGCGAAGAGGTCTCACGATTTCTCACCCGGTACTTGCCACGGTCCTCACGGTCAAACAGTCGGTCCGGAGTACCGGCACAGTTACAAGGTGACTGATTGCCTTGGCCGTGATCGTTTGGAAGGCATGACGTGAGATTGAAGTTGGGAAACATCGATACCGTGAGTGTGCCAATTTCACTCGCACTGAGAACTTGTCCTATGAATGGCTGGGTCGCCAGTGCAATCATTAGGTGGTTCTTTCCGTAGTCCTGGATGTTCCGAACAGGTTCGTCGCCCCTAGCCACCGGATACATGGTGATTCCCACATTTGAAGAACTGGAGTCAAAGTGAGTTCCATTTCCAGAGACGCCCTCGACTATCACCACGCCGCACGAATCACAGAAATTCGCCTCGCTGCGATTGAAATGTCCTCTGTCGCATAACTTCCGATCCATCTGTTGTTCCTCACTTCGAGTTGAGATTCAGCTCCTGCCAAAATCTTCTAAGGTTGCTACTCTTAGTATATCAGAACTTCGGAAAGGTTCCCTTACGTACCCTGAGTGCAATCAATACCGTCACCAAGAAGGGCATGAATCACCAGTAATTTGGCCCTGATTCAAATTTTCAAGGGTGCTAACTTGCAGAGTTGGAAAATCTGGACTATGTTTTCAGCTCCCGACAAGTCGCCGGTTGGATTGAAATTGAAGGAGAAAAGGTATGGCAATGATTGGATCGGTCATCATCGGGTCGATGAATGACTCAGTGATTGTATGGGCGGCGGTATTGACGTTCCTGGTTGGAGCACTCACTCTCGTTACGGCGGTCGCGACTTGGGTGGTGAATGTTCGGGCAGCTGAAATTACTGCCGAGTCAATCGCCGATTTCAACGCGGTGATCGAAGGCGCGAAGGTGTTCATCACGTGTGAGAACGTGGCAGCAACGCTTCACCACGCGAGCATCCTTGAAGATGGTTCAACAATGGTGTCTCGCGAAGAGTCAACCGCGAGCCCCAAGCTCGCGGGGAGCTTTCCACTTCGGCTCGAAGCAGGAGACACGGTTGAGCT
>CAIKZX010000105.1 GCA_903832015.1 uncultured Actinomycetes bacterium | reverse complement strand
GCGGCGGTGGCGCCCATTGCGAAGACCCAGAATATGACCAGGGCCATGAGCGACATAATTCCGCCAATGACTCGGGTGCGCCCAGCGGGGGTATCACGGCGAATTACGACGTTAGGCGTGGCTACGGTGCTCACGAGCTCCACCCCTTGGTGTTGAGCTCCACGGTGTGCAGCGTACCCGCACGAAGGCGGAAGATTTCTTGCACCATGACCGGAGTGGCGACGAAAAGAACAACGGCGGACTGAATTATCGTGGCGAGGTCGAGCGGGATTCCAGTTTCGGCCTGCATGATTCTCCCGCCGACACCCAGGGCCGAGAACAAAATGGCTCCCCAGAACACGTTGATGGGCTTATTACGCCCAAGGAGCGAAACCGTAATGGCGGTGAATCCGATACCCGCCGAACCGATGAGGAATCCTCCATCCAGCGAGTGTGTAGTTCCATCGACTTGAACAACACCAGCAAGACCAGCGAGTCCTCCAGAAATCAAGAAGACGTACATAATGATCTTCTTCGGGTTGATTCCTGAAGCACGAGCCGCATTGGGGTTTGCGCCCGTGATGCGAAAGTCAAAACCCAAAGTCGAGCGATTAAGGAACCACCAACCAAAAGCCACGACGCCAATTGCAATCAGGATGCCCCAGTTCACGCGCAACGTGGTCGCAGTAGCAAAGAAGGTAGGCAGCTGAGCTGAGGGCAGAATGACCCGAGAGAGGTCGTTCACCTGGCCTGGCAATTGCAGAGGGGTTGAGAGCAGGGAAAATAAAAGAAAGTAGGCCACGACGTAGTTCAACATCAAGGTAACGATGACCTCGTGGGCGCCGGTCAATGCTTTCAAAATGCCTGGAATGAAGCCGTAAAAGGCGCCTGCGGCAACCCCACACGCGAGAGTGAGTGGGAGGTGAAGGATCATGGGCAGGTGAATCATGGAGCCAAAGGCGGTTCCAGCGATTCCCCCGAGAATGGCCTGCCCGTTGGCTCCGATGTTAAAGAGGCCGGTTTCGAATGAGATAGCCACACCGATGCTGATGATGATGAGGGGAGCGGCGTAGGTGAGGGTTTCAGAAATAGGGGTGAGGGCGGCGGTCCAGTCCTGTCCGGTGGTGAGTGCGTGCCACAAGATTGTGGGATCAAACACCGAGCCAGTGAACATTGCTCGGTAGGCGGCCCCCACATTGTCCAGGGTCACTTTTAAGGCGTGAAAGATGGCGACCGGTGAATTGAAAATTTGCGTCCACGCGTGTAGAACGTCACTCGAAGAGAAGATAATTACTGCGGCTCCGACGACGAATCCAAGAAAGATTGCGAGGAAACTCATCGTGACGGGGTTAGCGCTCAAGTAGCGCTGCCACAGCGAAGTTTTATTTTCAGACATTGGTGTGCTCAGTGATTCCGGCCATTAAAAGCCCAACAGCCTCTCGAGTTGAATCTGGTGAGACAACTCCGGTAATTCCACCTTGGAACATTACGGCAATGCGATCGGCGAGCGAAAACACTTCGTCCAATTCGGAAGAAACAAGCAACACGGCCTTATTGCTGTCACGTTCACGGATAAATTGCTTGTGAACATATTCAATCGATCCAACGTCGAGGCCGCGAGTGGGCTGCGCGGCAATGAGAACATCAACATTGCGTGAGAGTTCACGCGCAACAATTACTTTTTGTTGGTTACCGCCCGAAAGTGAGCCGACAGGGGCGTCGACCGATTCAGTACGAATGTCAAAATCCTTGACAAGTTTTTCGGCATTTTCTCGAACCTTCGAAAGCTTGCGGGTGCCTCGACCCGCAAATTGAGGAGCCCGCGGGGTATTGAGAACGAGATTGTCGGCCACCGAGAGCTTGAGAACTAGGCCGTCGCGCTGACGATCTTCAGGAATATGGGCGAGTCCGGCATCGAGGCATTCACGGGGGGAGGCGTTGTCCACTCGAGTTCCGTTAATCGTGATGGTGCCCGATTCCACGGGGCGCATCCCGGCAATTGCCTCGACCAGTTCAGATTGGCCATTACCCTGGACGCCCGCAACAGCCAGAATTTCTCCCTGGGACACGCTAAAGCTGATGTTATTAACTACGGCTACGCCACGCTCATCGCGCACCACGAGGTTTTTTACTTCGAGCATTGGGACGCCCGGGTTATGAGGGCTCTTTTCGACCTGGAGATTCACCGAGCGGCCGACCATCTTTGAGGCGAGCTCCTCTTCGGAATCGGTGGGAAGCCCCGTACCAACGACGTTGCCCAATCGGCTCACCGTAATTTTGTCGGCGACGGCCTTGACCTCTTTGAGCTTGTGGGAGATAAAAAGAATGGACTTGCCCGAAGCAGCCAAATCTTTCATGATTTTGATTAAAG
>CAIKZX010000104.1 GCA_903832015.1 uncultured Actinomycetes bacterium | reverse complement strand
GTGAGGGGTTAAAACCCGTCGGTGCTCCGCGTCGAACCGAGTTCATCGGTTCCATGGTGCGCGGAGAACCATTGTTAGCGCCTAAAACCGTGACGCTCGGAATCGCTCGACCCTGGGAGGCGATGCGCTGGGGCGGGGCGGGCTGAGGAGAGCGAGCGGCTATTCGTGACTGTGGGTTGAGGGGGCGCTCATTACCAACGCTCCACGAATCCTCATACTCCGGGGCGTTCAGGTCACGACCAACGTTGGGACCGAAGTCGCCGTGCTCATCATCGACGAGACCAAGGAACCCGAAGAGTCCGCGTAAACGTTCATTCATTGAGCTGTCTCCAATACCCGTCGCTTTTCCATTGTCTATTGTACCGTTCTCGACTTACTGGACAGTTCGAGAGCCGAAGAGGGCCCGTCCTAGCCGAAGTTCCGTTGATCCAGCCGGGATGGCCAGTTCCAGATCTTCGGTCATTCCCATGGAGCATTCATCAAGGCCTAGTCCGTCGGCCAAAGCACGAGTTTCGCAGAACGCTTCACGAGCGCCCTCCCCGACGGGGGCAATTGTCATCAATCCTCGAACGCGGACACCTTTCGAGGCCGCATACTCAACCAGGTCGGCCACTTCATCGACCGAGGCGCCATTTCGCTCGGGCGCGCGCGTGAAATCAACCTGGATGTCGATCAGCACATCCCTCGAGGCTCCCGCGATGCGGTCAATTTCCTTCGTACGACTTACCCCTGAAATCACATCCGCGACGGCCACAATGCGAGCGATTTTATTGCTTTGGAGTGCCCCGAGATAGTGCCAAGTCAACGGAAGGTGGTCGAGGGCGGCGCGCTTCGCCTCCAGCTCCTCCACGTAATTCTCACCAATGTCCGCCAGTCCCGCCAGCCACGCGGCTTCGGGCGCCTCGGGACCGAAAGTTTTAGTCACGCCAACGATTCGTGGTTCCGCGAAGGTGGTGGGAACCGCCGCAATCCGCTGTCTTACATCATGTAGTCGCGAAGCAACGAGGGTGACGTACGCGTCGTTAGCGAAGGAAGCTGGGGATGTCGTCATCGCCACCGAAGTCAAAACCGCCATCGTCAGCATCACCGAATATGTCCGCAACGGGCGCCCTCGTTGCCGAGGTGGAGGTTGGGGGCTCGGTCAAGAAGGGTGAAGAGGAGGTGTATGAGGAAGTGTGGCGAGCATCAGCATCAAAGCCGGCGGCGATGATTGTTACTCGCACCTTGTCACCGAGCGCATCGTCGATGGCTGATCCCCAAATTAGGTTCACATCGGGGTGAGCGACGCTGCGCACCATCTCTGAGGCCTTAATGATTTCGTCGAGAGTAATGGACTTAGAACCAACAATATTCAGGAGAATACCGCGAGCCCCATCGATGGGGGCTTCGAGTAGTGGAGAGGTCAGTGCTGCTCGAGCGGCGTTCACGGCGCGAGCTTCGCCGGTCGATTCGCCAACGCCCATGATGGCGGTACCCGCATTGCGCATGATTGAGTCGACGTCCGCAAAGTCGGTGTTGATAAGACCCGGGACAGTAATCAGTTCTGTTACGCCACGAACTGCATCGAGCAGCACGTCGTCAGCAATTCGGAACGCGTCGAGAAGTGAGGTGTCGGGCTTAATGACCTGCTGGAGGCGATCATTCGGGATGACAATCAACGTGTCTACGAGTGGACGGAGCCGCTCGATACCTTGATCGGCTTGCATCGAGCGACGCTTACCTTCGAAAGAGAAGGGGCGCGTAACAATACCAATAGTTAGAATTCCTAATTCCTTAGCAACCTCCGCCACGATTGGCGCAGCACCAGTTCCGGTGCCACCACCCTCGCCCGCGGCAATGAATAGCATGTCCGTGCCCCGCAACACCTCTTCAATTTCAGCGCGGTGATCTTCGGCGGCCTGGCGACCGGTCTCGGGATTAGCCCCTGCTCCGAGTCCACGGGTTAGTTGGCGACCGATATCCATCTTGATGTCGGCATCACTCAACAAGAGCGCCTGAGCGTCAGTATTGGCCGCGATGAATTCAATGTTCCGTAGTCCCGAGGCAATCATGCGATTGAC
>CAIKZX010000103.1 GCA_903832015.1 uncultured Actinomycetes bacterium | reverse complement strand
TTGCACATCGAACGTCCACCGGAGCACCTCGTTATCTCCGGCGGCCTCTTTCACGGTTTCCAACTCTGGGTCAACCTTCCCGCTCGACTCAAAATGACCGCACCGCGCTACCAAGACATTGCCTCGCATGAAGTCACCTTGCTCCGCAGCCCTGATGGTGGCACCTTGCTCCGTGTGATTGCTGGCGACCTCGCTGGCTTCTCGGGCCCTGGTGTTACCCACACGCCCATCACCATGGTGCATGCAACCTTGCAGCCTGGTGCCACGGTGACCTTGCCCTGGAACCCAAACTTCAATGCCCTCGCCTATGGCATCTCCGGGGCCGGAAGCGCTGGCGAAGAAGACGTTCCCCTAGACATGGGTCAACTCTGTGTCTTTGGAGACGGCGACACCATCACTCTTCGAGCAAATCCCTCTCAGGATTCACGCACTAGCAGCTTTGATGTTTTGTTGCTCGGTGGCGAACCTATAGGAGAACCCGTAGCCCACTACGGCCCCTTCGTGATGAACACCGAAGCTGAGTTGCGCCAAGCGTTCGCTGATTTCGAAGCTGGTCGCCTCGGCACCATTCCCGCCGACCAGATCTAGGCCTTGTCACTGCCCAATCAGGGTACAAGCGCGTCGCATTGATCAGGCTCGAGATGGGTTTATCTACCAAAAGGACTAGTATTGAAATTGGCAGGTTTCCCCGTGACCTCTGCCAGAAAGGGACAAAACCATGAACGACGCGGTGATTATTGACGCCGTACGCACCGCCGGCGGCAAGCGCAATGGAGTGCTTCGTAACTGGCACCCGGTGGATCTCGCCTCAGAAATGTTACTTGCCTTAGCTGAGCGCAACGATCTTGACCCCGCCCTCGTTGACGACGTCATTGGTGGCTGCGTTACGCAAAGTTCGGAACAGTCGGCCAACGTCGCTCGAAACGCTGTGCTAGCAGCAGGTTGGCCCGAATCAGTGCCAGGCACGACCTTGGACCGCCAGTGTGGCAGTTCCCAGCAGGCACAGAATTTTGGTGCCCAAGGCATCATGGCTGGTGCGTACGACATCGTGATTGCCCTCGGGGTTGAATCAATGACCCGAGCACCCATGGGTTCCAACGTCAATACCGAGTTTGGATTCCCCTGTGGACCCCGCGTGATGAGTCGCTACCCAGAAGTTCAGGGTTTCTTTAACCAAGGCCTCGGGGCCGAGATGATTGCTGACAACTGGAACATCAGCCGCGAAGACATGGACGCCTTTGCCGTCGAGTCGCACCGCCGTGCCGTTGCTGCTAGCGATGCCGGCCACTTCGCCAATGAGATTATCCCCGTTGCAATCATCGGGGATGACGGCGCCGAAACTGGTGACCTCGCTATCCGTGACGAGGGGATACGACCCAGCACCACCATGGAGACGCTGTCCACCTTGAAGCCCGTCTTCAAAGAAGATGGCAAGATCACCGCTGGCACATCTTCTCAAATCACCGATGGCGCTTCGGCGGTGCTGATGATGAGCGAAGCCAAGGCCAAGGCGCTGGGATTAACCCCTCGGGCTCGCTTCCACACCTTCGCCCTCGCTGGCGTAGACCCGGTCACCATGCTCACCGGTCCTATTCCGGCTACCACCAAGGTCCTCGAGCGTAGTGGCTTGAGGCTCAGTGATCTAGATGTCATCGAGATAAACGAGGCGTTTGCTTCCGTGGTACTCGCGTGGGAGAGAGAGCATCACCCCGATATGGCGAAGGTGAATCCCAACGGCGGCGCTATTGCGTTGGGTCACCCACTCGGTGCTTCTGGCGCCAAGCTCACCGCGACCTTGCTCAACGAACTAGAGCGCACGGGTGGCCGTTACGGTTTGCTCACCATGTGCGAAGGCGGCGGCATGGCTAATGCCACGATCATTGAGCGCTTGGGGTAACAACTAGGAGCGTTTTGGCGAGTTGGCTAAACGCTTGGGCTATCTATATCGCGTGGCGAACCCAAAGCCCGTGCCAATCAAGATGATTCCAGCGAGCAGTGCCCACCCGGTGGCTGCGCCGAAGACGCCGAGGTAGTTACACAAAATCACGAGACCCCCAAGAATGAAGAGGGCCAGGATCAGCGGTCCATACCAAGACGGTGAAACCTTGACCGAACTCGGTGTCGCCGGGGTATAACGGCCAACTTTGATCTTCTTGGTAACGCGGCCTTCGTGACCTGATGACTTGGCTTTACTGGTCTTACTCACAAACAGTGATGCTACCCGCAGTGGAGTGGCCTAAGGGCCCGATAACCTCATAGATATGGCTCCTCGCCTCCTCGTGATCGATAACTACGACTCCTTTACCTACAACCTGGTCCAAGAACTCGGTGAACTCGGTGCTGATCTGGTCGTCTACCGAAACGACGCCATTGAGATGACCGATATCGAAGCAATCGCTCCAGATGGTATTTTGATCTCTCCAGGACCAGGTCGACCGGCTGACGCTGGGATTTCCGAAGCCATCATCCGTCAACTCGGTGGTCGCTACCCCCTGCTGGGTGTCTGCCTTGGCCACCAGGCCATCGGAGAAGTCTTTGGTGCCAGCGTGGTTAATGCTCCTAGCCTCATGCACGGCAAAGTTTCAGAAGTCCACCATGACGGTACTGGCCTTTTCGAGGGCCTACCCAACCCGTTTACCGCAACCCGCTACCACTCACTCACCCTTGATCCGGCGAGTATTCCCGACGACCTCATCGTCACCGCCCGAACCGATGATGGCGTCATTATGGGAGTACGTCACCGCGAGCGCGCTATCCACGGTGTCCAATTCCACCCCGAGTCGATCTTGACTCCTGATGGACCTGCGC
>CAIKZX010000102.1 GCA_903832015.1 uncultured Actinomycetes bacterium | reverse complement strand
GTTTGCTTTGGCTTGCCAGCCACGGTCTTCATCACCAGTCAATAACTGTGCGATTTCCATGTTGTTCCCTTCAAAACGGCAGCTCCGCACCACCGTTGTAATTACAACGGTGTCATTGTTATCTCTTTTGAAGAAAAATGCAAATCGGAGCCATAATCCCTGGTCAAAGTGGGTAAAAGGGTGGAATTCTCACCAAACAGTCGCCCTATTTCCTTGGTTTTAGCCCCAAAAGTCCGGGGACTCACCCCCACGGTGAACCGCTTGGACCAGACTCGCTCCGGGTTGGTAGGCGAAGTGCGCGGCCTTTGGAACGTTGAGAATCGCTAGATCCGCTTTGGCCCCGAGTCGTAAATGCCCAATATCACTGCGTCGCAGGGCCTGGGCCCCACCCATAGTGGTGGCGTAGAGCGCCTCGTCGACGCTGAAACCCATTTCGCGAACGGCGACCGCGATGATGAAGCTCATGTTTGTGACGTAACTGGTACCCGGGTTGCAGTCGGTAGCCAGGGCAACCGAAACCCCCGCGTCGAGCAGTAACCGGCCCGATGGGTACTCCGATTTGGTTGAGAACTCGGCGCCCGGAAGCAACGTTGCCACGGTGTGCGATCCACTCAAGGCTTCGATGTCAACGTCACTTACGTACGTGCAATGATCCACGCTCGCCGCATCTAGTTCGACGGCCAGAGCAATTCCGCCCGTGTGGCCCAATTGATTTCCGTGCAAACGCAACTCGAGGCCCTTGTCTTTGGCGCGCGCCAGAATAAGGTGCGCTTCCTCAACGCTAAATGCACCCTGATCACAGAACACGTCGGCCCAGCGCACTAGTGGAGCGCATTGATCGAGCATCTCTCCGGCGACCAGCGCCACGTACGCGTCGCGATTCTGTCGATACTCCGCGGGCACGACGTGAGCGCCGAGAAAGGTTGTCTCCTCGGTGAATTCACTGGCGATCTGAGCGAGTCGGACCTCGCCCTCTAGGGTGAGTTCGTAACCCGACTTCATCTCTACGGTCGTTACCCCGTTGGCCCGCAGCGAGTCCAGGCGCCGCTGAGTGCTCTGCCGCAACTCGTCGGTGCTCGCCGATCTGGTCGCGGTGACGGTGTTCATGATGCCCCCACCGTCGTAGGTCTCGCCCGCCATCCGTGCCGCGAATTCCTCGCTGCGCTCTCCGGCGAATACGAGGTGAGTGTGCGAATCCACGAAGCCGGGGATGATTGCCACGCCCTCCACATCTATTTCGGTGTCGGCCGCCGGCGCATCCTTGGTGGCACCCGCCCACACCACGTAGCCATCGTCAATAACGAGGGCCGCATCATGGATTCGCCCGAGCACCGAGCCATCGCCCACGCTGGGGTCATTGGTCGTCAATTCACCAATATTTGAAAAGACGATAGAGGACATGCTTAGTGTTCGCGCATGGGGATACGCACGCCGCGCTCCTCGGCGGTGTGTTCCGCGATTTCGTATCCGGCGTCCACGTGGCGGATAACGCCCATCCCGGGGTCGTTGGTGAGAACACGTTCAATCTTTTGCCGCGCCAGCGCGGTGCCGTCGGCGACCGATACCTGACCGGCGTGAATCGAACGACCAATGCCCACCCCGCCACCGTGGTGAATTGAGACCCAAGAGGCCCCCGAGGAGACGTTAATCATGGCGTTTAGCAAGGGCCAGTCGGCAATCGCGTCCGAGCCATCGAGCATCGACTCGGTCTCGCGATAGGGCGAGGCCACCGAGCCCGAGTCCAAGTGATCGCGTCCGATAACGATGGGGGCCGAGACCTCACCACTCGCCACGAGATCGTTAAAGGCCACACCGGCCTTGTCGCGCTCTCCGTAGCCGAGCCAACAAATGCGTGCGGGCAGTCCCTCAAAGGCCACCTTGTCTTGGGCCTTGGTGATCCATCGGTGCAGTTTTTCATTTTCGGGGAATAGTTCGAGAACCGCTTGATCGGTCCGGTAGATGTCCTTCGGGTCTCCCGATAGCGCTACCCAACGGAATGGGCCTTTTCCCTCACTAAAGAGGGGACGGATGTAGGCCGGGACGAAGCCGGGGAAATGAAAGGCCCGTTGGTACCCACCGAGTTGGGCTTCGGATCGAATGGAGTTTCCGTAGTCAAACACCTCGGCGCCAGCATCTTGGAACTCCACCATGGCCTTGACGTGCTTGGCCATGGACTCGCGCGCGCGGTCGGTGAACTCTTCGGGCTTCTTCTCGGCGTACTCCTGCCAATCACTGAGCTCGATACCTTCGGGCAGGTAACTCAAGGGGTCGTGGGCCGAAGTCTGGTCGGTCACGATGTCAATCTCCACGCCGCGGCGAAGAAGTTCAGGGAAGATGGTCGCCGCGTTGCCTAATACGCCCACGCTCAGGGCCGTACCGGCCTTCTTGGCGTTTAGCACTCGCGCAATAGCGTCGTCGAGGTCGGGCGTCCATTCGTCGAGGTAGCGGTGATCCACGCGGCGTTGCAATCGGGCGGGGTCAACATCTACACACAGACACACCCCCTCGTTCATCGTCACGGCCAATGGCTGGGCGCCGCCCATGCCACCCGCACCAGCGGTGAGGGTCAGGGTGTGTTTCAGGGTGCCCCCGAACTTCTTCTCCGCCACGGCGGCGAAGGTTTCGTAGGTGCCCTGCAAGATACCTTGGGTGCCGATGTAGATCCACGAACCCGCGGTCATCTGACCGTACATCGTGAGCCCCATCTGCTCCAGTCGTCGGAACTCGGGCCAGGTGGCCCAGTCACCCACGAGATTAGAGTTGGCAATGAGCACCCGAGGGGCCCACTCGTGAGTCTGGAATACGCCAACGGGCTTTCCCGATTGGACCAGCATGGTCTCGTCCGCCTTCAAGGTGGTGAGGGTGCGCACCAACGCGTCAAAACTGCGCCAGTCTCGGGCGGCTCGACCGGTGCCGCCGTACACCACGAGGTCATCGGGGCGCTCGGCCACCTCGGGATCGAGGTTATTTTGCAACATACGCAAGGCCGCCTCTTGGGGCCAACCTTGCGCCGTGATGTTTGTTCCTCGTGCGGCTCGTACCGGGCGTGCGCCTTCCATATTCTTTTCTCCTACTTCAGTTCAATAAACGATGAAGCGACTTTCAATACCTCACCAGTGTGCACGGCGTGCGATACCGCGGCCATCTCCGGTGACAAGAATCGGTCGTGACCGGGACCCCCGGTCAACGTATTCACAAATTCGGCCACCGCTTGGGTGGCGGGAGAGCCCACCAGCGGAGCGCGAAGCGCTAGGGCGCGCGCTCCAGTGAGCAGCTCGATGGCAATGACGTCATTCAACGCAGAGACGGCCTTGCGTAGCTTGCGTGCAGCGTGCCACCCCATGGAAACGTGGTCTTCTTGCATACCCGACGAGGGAATGGAGTCAACCGAGGCCGGTACCGCCAATCGCTTCATCTCCGAGACCAGAGCGGCCTGGGCGTACTGGGCAATCATCAGCCCCGAGTCCACTCCCGCCTGATGGGCCAAGAAGGGCGGCAAACCAAAGTTGCGATCCTTGTCGAGCATACGGTCGGTGCGACGTTCCGCAATGGAAGCCGCGTCGGCGATAGCGATAGCCACAAAGTCCAAGACCGCCGCAATTGGCGCGCCGTGGAAGTTCCCGTTCGAAACGAGAGAGCCGTCGGCGAGGACCGAAGGGTTGTCGATTGCCGAAGCTAGTTCCACCGCCGCAACCGACTGCGCGTACGAAGCGGTGTCGCGCGCCGTGCCGTGTACTTGTGGTGCGCACCGCAGGGAGTACGCATCTTGCACCTGAGTTGAATCGTCGTGATGCGAAGCGACAATAGGAGAATTCTGCATGAGGGCAAACAAATTTGCCGCACTCGCCACCTGTCCCGCGTGCGGACGTAGGGCGTGAATCTCGGGCGCAAATACGCGGTCCGTTCCCTTAAGGGCTTGAATTGAAATTGAGGCCGAAAGGTCAAGCGTCTGCAGTAACCGCTCAATGTCGTCGAGGGCCATCAGCAACATACCGAGCATGCCGTCGGTGCCGTTAATAAGAGCCAGGCCCTCCTTTTCAGCTAGCTCAACGGGAGTTAATCCCGCTTGGGCCAAACCCTCCGCGGCGGAAACTCGTTCGCCACTTGGGGTGCGAACCCACCCTTCGCCCATCAGGGCCAGAGCCACGTGCGCCAGTGGCGCAAGGTCTCCCGAGCACCCCAGTGATCCGAATTCGTGAACAATCGGGGTCACCCGCGCGTTCAGCATCGCCGCGTACGCCTCGGCGGTCGCCACGCGCACCCCCGAAACTCCGCTGCAGAGATTGGTCAAGCGCGATGTCATCAGTGCACGAACTACTTCCGTTTCAACTTCGGGGCCAATACCCGCCGCGTGCGAGCGAATCAGCGAGCGCTGGAGGTCTCGTCGTTGATCGGGCGAGATGAAGGTGGTCGCCAGAGAACCAAAACCGGTGGAAAGGCCGTAGACCGGCGTCCCGCTCTCCACTAGCGCGTCAATTGCCTCCCGCTGGGTGGCCAGACGCGCCACGACTTCGGGGCTTAAGGTGACTGGCTCGTTGTGACGAGCGACCCGAACCAACTCCGGCCCCGAGAGGGGGCGCACTCCAATTTCTACCGTCACGCGCTTCTCCTTAACACTCCGGCGAACGCTTCGAGCACAAGAAGTGCCGCAAGACGAACCGTATTTTCATTCTCATCTCGATCAACGTCAATTTCCGTTATATCCAAGGTGTCGACTCGAGGGTCAGCGGTCACAATTCGGGCAAACTGGCGAACTTCGTCCGGTGTTAGTCCCCCCGGTGCGGCCGCGGGGCATCCAGGCACGAAGGCCCGGTCGACCACGTCCACATCAATGTCACAGTGAATTCGGCGTCCACCCGCACCAGCAATCTCTAGAGCTCGCTGGGCCGCTTGCACTATTGACAGTGTGCGCAGTTCAGCCCTCGTGATTACGGTGCCGCCCGCCTCGCGAGCCGCGGCTGCGTAGGGGGCGGAATTTGAAAAATCGGCTAAGCCAATTTGAACGATGTGGTGAGGATCGAGACCCTCTTCGATTAATTGGCGTACCGGTGAGCCATTGCTGCGACCTTCACGCATGTCGAGGTGAGCGTCCAGGGTAATAAGACCAACTTGGTCGTATTCCCCATTCGCCCGCGCGCCGAGGGCGTGCCACGTAACCGCATTGTCACCCCCGAGAATTATGCGCAACTGCGCCTCATCGGCTCGGGCCAGTATCTGGTGGAGTTCTTCTCTCGAAACCTCATCGGCATCGGTGATGTTGCCTAGGTCCCAAATTCCACCACCCTCTTCTAGATCAAGGGCGTCTTCATAGGACCACGTCGAATATCGAGAGAGCGCGGCGCGAATAGCGTCGGGGGTTGAACGCGCCGAACGGGGTGTCACCGAGGTGGCGAATGTGTGAAGTCCAAAGAGTGCTACGCGAGCGGAGGGATAGTCACCCAGCAGGGAGGCCGCGGGGGGCCACTGGGGATCGGCGCTAGGAGACATCCTTGCCATGTTAGGCAGTTCACACCGAGTACGTCAGGCTACTTTTTCGCCTTGTGGTGGGCGGCTTTGCAGAGTCTTCCCGTAAGGGAGAGGGGCTGTGGAGTGACGCCCGAACCACGTAATCCAGGGCTCGCCCACTGGCAGTTAAAGCTATTGGGTTCGGCCACGGCCACAAAAAAGTCACGTTGCCAACCGTAGAAATAGGTCGCCGCCGTACGTGCTTCGCCCGGTAGGCGAAGCGCCATCGGACCTGGGGCGTGTAACGCCTTAGTGGGAGCACCCATCATTGGCCAGTAGGGGTTCATATCCAACTGCATGCCGGTCACGGCCCCCGCCGCTAAGAGCGCGTTAGCAACTTCGAGTGGCAGAACCTTGCGCGCGGTGGCCACGTATAAGAAGTTGCCGAACTGGTCAATCCCAACGGCCGTTCGAGTGATGGCCGGCGAGTGAACTATGTAGTCCCCCCACTTAATGACCGGCCAGTGCACTACCTCTGTCGAGAGTTGAGCCTTTGAGACCAGCAACCCAAGATTCTGTCGGTACGCAATTGGTTTAAACCCCTTCGGCGGGAAATTGGCGTTTCCCCAAACGCCAATTTCCCAGTGTCCAAAACGATCGAGCACGACGGTAGCGTCGCCCTTTATTAGCGGCTCAAGATTCAAACCATCCACACTTGCGCCACCCGCTCGGGATGCTTTTTTAAAAGCGCCGTTGAATACCGCCACCACTCCGGCTAGTCCTTCACTGGCCCAGTCAACTTTTGACTGGGCGTCGATGGGAAGAGCAGCCGAGCTTGGGGGATCAGTCGAGCCAACATGCCACGACAATCTGGTGGTGCGGGCGCGTAGACGCAAAACGGTGAAGGGAATTGAACCAATCGATACCGTCTTGGTGTCCACCATGACGCCTCGCTTGGACTGCGAGACGACGGTCCATCCCAGTTGCGCTTTTTCTTTGGGTTGAGTGGTTGTAGTAGTTG
>CAIKZX010000101.1 GCA_903832015.1 uncultured Actinomycetes bacterium | reverse complement strand
AGCAACTCAGTCGCAGTGGAGCATTCACCAAAAAGTGAACCCGTGAGATCCCTGGTTCCCCGCGTTGGGTCCATCATAGGAACTCTCTGTAAGACCCCCTCGGAGGACTGGAAAACTATTGAATCCCAATTGGCCGACGCGATTTCGGTGGAATAGCGGCGTACACTTTCCCCCCGGAAAAAGGCTCGCGTGTCGGTTGGTGCCTCGGTCATGGCCTGAGTCGCCATCTCGGGCGTAATCAACTCGACGAGTTTGGCCATGCGGGCCAGGGACTTATCTGGATCTATGTCGTGGTACTGGAGGGCGATAGCCGCCAATTTGGCTGAGTTCCATTCGAGCCCGTAGCGCTCTCTAAACCCCGCGACCATTCGGTATTTGGCAACCCAGTCAATTCGATCGGCGACAAGCATCGAATCCCGTCTTAAGCCGTCAATCAAGTCGCGCCATTGGGTCATCAAAAGAACAACCTCAGAGGGCTCCGCAACCATTGAGGCTCCCGTATCTTCTACGTAGCGTTGAGCGAGCGACCACAACTCGTTCTGGTACTCCCAACTTGAGTAGCGGGCGCCACTCTCGGACTCTACGTACACGGTGGGGTAGGTCTCGTCCACCCATGAGAGATCTTGAGCGAACGACCGTATGGCTGCCACGGGCGATATCGGAGGAGACGGAAAAGCCTCGCAACCGTACTCTTCTAAGGCGCCAAGCAACAGTGAGGTCGAACCGACTTTGACAAACGTGGCCACTTGGCTGAGGTTGGCATCTCCATTGATGATGTGAAGGCGACGAAATCGCTCTGCGTCCGCGTGAGGCTCATCTCGGGTGTTGACGATGGGTCGCTTCATTGTTGTCCCTAAACCGACGACCTCTTCGAAAAACTCAGCGCGCTGACTGAGTTGAAAATGAGGGTGAGAGAATCTGCCGGTATCCGTTTCTGCGCCTACCTTGCCCGCGCCAAAGAGTAATTGCCGAGAGACAAAATGGGGCAACATGGCACGAACGATTTCAGTGAATGGCACGGTTCGACTAACAAGAAAATTCTCATGCGTACCGTAGGAATTTCCCTTTCCGTCTGAATTGTTTTTATAGAGTCGAATCTGCTCTTTCGGTCCAAGCGTCTCATTCGCGGCCCGCTGGGCCTTGAGCATGACTATCTCACCAGCAACGTCGTATCGGGTGGCGGCGAGGGGGCTTCTGCACTCGGGAGATGAATATTCGGGATGGGCGTGGTCAACGTACAACCGTGCACCATTGGTCAGAACCGTGTTGGCCACCGTCCGCTCAACGGCCGGAACAAACTGGTTAAGGCCCCTCTGGCCACGGGCGTCGATATCGGGATGCTCCCCCTCAAAGTCCCACCGAATTGAACTCTTGACCAGTTGGGCGTAGGCGTTGACGATAAGAGTCGAGGCAAATATGGGGTCTCCACCGGGTCCTCCGGCGATTCCGTACTCGGTTTCAATGCCGACAATCTTCTCGATAGCCATGACTACAGGTATTGCCCCGTACCCACCGCTTGGATTGATCGGCCGCCGCCACTGTCGTCAGCTTCGTGGTTGATCAACGTGCGAATGAAGATTATGCGCTCGCCTTTTTTCCCAGAGATCCTCGCCCAGTCATCGGGATTTGTGGTGTTGGGCAGGT
>CAIKZX010000100.1 GCA_903832015.1 uncultured Actinomycetes bacterium | reverse complement strand
TACTAGAACAGCGATTAGCATATTTCTCCAAATTATTGGGTCTCGACCATTTTTCGAGACTGGGAAAATTGTACTCAAATTTTGTCACTCGTAGGTGATACTTATCCCGCAATTTCGAAGTAAGCAAAACGAGTGGACCAGTAACCTCGGGGTATGGCACGCAGAAAGAGGACTCGCGGTCTCGCCCGACTTACTTTTTCCGCTTTTCTTGTTGGAATATTCCTTTCAGTCACAATGATTTCAAGCATTACGGTCGTCTCCGACAGACCTCTGCCCGCCCCCTCTGGATTGCACTACGTCCACACCGGAGGGTATGAAACTCGTTTCCAGGAGTGGGGCGCGTTATCTAGGCATCCCATTGTCTTGATCCACGGGGCCTTCGAGTCGGTGGCCATGTGGTCGCCAGTAGCTCAATTGCTTTCGACCAACCAGCACGTTGAGGCCTACGATCTAAAGGGCTACGGCTTCACTAGTCACGTTGCGCCTTACACCACTCGAGCGCTTTCTCAGCAGTTGTATTTTTATCTTCTCTCACGCAAGCTTCAGCACCCTGTCCTAGTGGGCCATTCCCTGGGGGCTGGCGTGATCGCACAATTTGTCCTTGATCACCCTCATTTTGCTGCGGGAATCGTATTTTTAGATGGTGACGGGCTGCAGCTTTCCTACCCGGGCGGGGCAATCATGAAGGCAATTCCAGCTCTGTACCTGACCGCCCTCTACGACACAGTGATCCGAAGTGGGTTTGTACTCCGCTCTTTCTACGAGACGGCCTGTGGTCCGGGTTGTCCACCCTTCACGCGCAAGGTTCTCGACAACATCCAGCGACCACTCGAAACTGCCGGTGCTCAACAGTCCCTACTCGCATTCGCGCAACATCCCATAGTTGGTGTTACGGAGCACCAACTGGCGAGGATAAAACGATTCCACATTCCAGCCCTGGTTGTCTTTGGTGAAAAGGACACGGACTTCTCGAAAAGGTCCGCTTTTGAAACAGCGACACGTCTGGGCGCTCCGCGCCCAACCATTATTTCAAATGCTGGGCATTTGTCAATGTGGTCACACCCGAAACAGGTTTCCCGAGCTATCTCGGTTTTTTGGAACACACTGAAATGAAAGCCTTCGCCACACCATGGCGAGGACTGTTTCAGGCATTGTGGGGCAGGTACGGTGGGCGCTAGAGGACTCGAACCTCTGACCTCTGCCGTGTGAAGGCAGCGCTCTAACCAACTGAGCTAAGCGCCCGAGGCCTATCAGGCTACTCCAGTGAAATCCCTAAGGTGAATGGGAGTCGGGGTAGCCTTGAGGAAAGGTTTTCTTCATTGTTTACGAAAAGAGTTTTAATGGCTAACAAAAGAATCTCTGCGGCCCCTCGCGAAGCGGTGATGGGGATTGACCCACTTGAGCGCAAGATCACCCTTTTTGGCGTGGGCATTGCGTTCGTTATGTCTCTCGGCTCGGTCTACGGCTGGGTTAAAAACTCCCCGACCCTCCTGACCTCCAAGAAGGTTGCACACCAAGCGTGTGCGGCGGGCTATCACCAAGTCCTCACGCTCTGCGAAAAGCGAATCCCTGGCTCGAAGGCAGACTGGGCGCTCCAATTTGGCTACATTTTCGTTTGCGCCGTGTTGATGTTGATCTTTGCCCTACGGCGCAGTCGTACCGGCGTTATCTTTGCCTCGCTCATGTTGGGCCTAAGACTGGGCATGGCGGGAATTGTCTTCCTCTACGTTGGCATCTGGCTCCTAATTCGTGCCTACCGGCTTCAAAGGTTTGGCGACCCCTCCCTCTTTGGCTCGAGTCGGATTCAGCGCCAAATGAACCAGGCGAAGAAGGCGGGCGTCGCGATAACCCCCGCTGAGGCTGCCGAACAGGCACAAATTGCACAGCCCACACCCCGGGCCACGGTTCGTGAATCATCGCGGTACACGCCAAAGCGCAAATCCACGAGACGGCGAACATAAATCAAATGGGCCAGTTAGGTCTTGACTACCCGACCCAATGGGGACGAGGATACACCGCACGTATCTTTCGAGAGATCTTTCACTCCTACGTACTTTCGCCCGTCGTTAGGTACCTTTCTACCCTCACCGTAATTGGCGATGAGAACATTAAGGGTCCTGGGCCTTTTATTTTCGTGGCCAACCACGCAAGTCATCTCGATACGGCCCTTTTGTTGACCGCTATGCCTGACCCCCAGCGGCGACGCACTGTGGTGGCGGCCGCGATGGACAACTTCTACATGGACGCAGGTCGTGCCTTTCGAACAACATTGTTTTTCAATGCCGTCCCCGTAGACCGCCAGCGCGTGAATCGTAGGAGCGCGCAACTTCTCCAAGACTTGGTAGAAGATGGCTGGAACTTGGTCATTTTTCCTGAAGGTGGCCGGACACCAGATGGTGACCTCCAAGAATTCAAGGGTGGCGCAGCGTTCCTCGCTCAGAAGGCGAACGCAACGGTAATTCCCACCTATATCCACGAAGCCGGCATGCTGCAGGGAGCTCGCTTTGCGAAGGCCCCCGCCTTTAAAAAATTCGATAAATGGCGTCACCCCGTCGTCGTCTCTTTCGGTGAAGGTATCCGATCCGAGGTTGATGAAAACGTCCGCTCCTTCTCGACTCGAATTGAAGAGGCCGTCTTATCCATCGCGCGCGACGTTTCCGATGACCCCACGCTTGAAATCACTCGCGACGATGACTCCGAAGGCGGCTTGCCCGACTAGAGCCCCAACGCACCAAGTCGACGTTGGTACAAGGTGTCGGCGATACTCTCCAACGGGTCAAGTTCTTGTCCAGTGACAGTGCTCAAAATGTGATCAGCGAACCAGGGATTTAGGGCAAGTAGTGGTCCGTGGGCGTAGGTGGCCCAAATCTGTTCCGTTCGGAAGCCATCGACAACACCATCATTGCCAAAACCTTTCAGCATGGACCCCAAAGGCTCTACCCCGCTCCCGAGGGACGTGACACCACCGTGATTCTCAAATCCAACGAGGACTTTTCCTGATACAGCGAGAGCCATATTGCCAACTCGGCGAACTGCGCCACGGGTGGTCACCGCATCGACCAGCCCCAGCCCATCAAATTGAGTGTCACCCTCTACGGCAAAGCTTTCACCAAGAATCTGCAAGCCCGCGCATACCGCCAAGACATGCGCTCCGCTTTTAATTGTCTTGGCGAACTTCATCTTGCGCAACGTGTCGGCGGCCAAGCGCTGGGGGCCATCTTCGCCACCGCCAAGCAGATAGATATCCGCAGCCGGGATGGAATCTGAAAGATTGACCTCAATTATGGTGGCTCGATGCCCACGACGCTTCCACCTCTGTTGGAGAACGAGGGCATTCCCCCCGTCACCGTAGGTGCCTAAGAGTTCTGGATATAAGAGCGCAATTCTCATATTCGTTCCGACTCTTCCAGCCACTCTTGGAACACGGTGTAGTTACCCACGGCGATCACCTCGCTCGAACCGGTGGGGACTTCTCCGACATCGTCGACAACTTGAGGGCGCATGCCCGCATAGGCCAAGCGAGTAGCCAGGTCTAATCGTCGAGTACCAAAGCAGTACACCAAGCGCTCGCCAAGTACTTCGAAGGGGACGTCATACAACCAAGAGGGGTCTCGGCCGTCGGCTATTTCAGCGTTGACACCAATCCACAGTTCGCGCTCATCGTCGGCCAGCGTCTCCAAGAGCACGCTGAAACCCGCCGGGTTTTTCGCTAGCAGTAAGGTCGCCTTCCGACCCCACAGCTCCCTTCCCCCGAAACGACCTGCAACTGAATTAAGTCCCCGCAGGCGCATACTCGCTAGTTTCGGCGAGACATCGCCCAGCACAGTGATCGCGGTGAGGGCCATGGCGGCGTTGACGCGATTAAATTCACCCGGCAAAGACAGTCTCAACGGGAGAATCCGACCGAGAATCGCTAGATCCCCGTTTAGAGTTGTGGCTATGTTGCTGGGCTTGACAAATCCACACGCACAGGACCACGACTCTTTGGCGTAGACGATAGTTCCATTGCAGCGCGGGCAAGCGGTCGCATCCATACGCCACTGTGTAGGAACATCACACCACGAAACTGCTTTCGCCTCTTCTAGGGCGTACACAACTAACGGATCATTCGCGTTCGCAACAATTTTCGTCTTAGTGAACTCCCCCAACGTCCTTCGCCAATTTTCAGCAATCTGACGTACTTCATTCGCTCGGTCGAGTTGATCGCGTGAAAGATTTAATAGAACAATCACATCGGGTTCGAGGCTTTCGACGACTGAGGGTAACCACGCTTCGTCTACCTCTAACACAGCGTGCTCACTTCGTGAACCTGCCAACGCAGCCGCAATCCCCTCGGGCATGTTCGCTCCAGTGCTGTTGGAGGCTGCGTGGAGGCTCATGCCCTCGACAATCATCGCCGTGGTAGTTGTCTTTCCGTTAGTGCCACTCACGAGAACAACACGCGACGGTCGTAAGTGTCGAAGTAATTGGGGATCTATGCGCAGCCCCACCCTGCCCCCAAGGACGGTCCCTGAGCCACGCCCAAGAAGGCGGGAGAACAAATTCACCGCCAACAAAGCCCGTCGCCCAAGTTCGGCGCGCGGAGAAGTAGACATAGGAAGACGCTAACAAGCCCAGAAAAGCAAAAGGACCAGCCAGGGGGGCGGCTGGTCCTTCTGCGAAACCTTCGCTGTTCCTGACAAGGGGGGTAGTCAGGTACAGCGGATTACGTCCAGTATGCGCCAAACCCTTGGTATCAATCAAGTGAATGGGCAAGATACTTATCATCTATAATACCGATAATGGAATTACGTCAACTCGAAGCACTTATAGGTATCGCCGACCACCATTCCTTTTCAAATGCGGCTGATGTTCTCGGTACTGTGCAATCCAACATCTCGAGCCGCATATCCAAGCTCGAGTTGGAACTGGGTTCGCCACTCGTGGATCGCGCCACTGGATCGTTGACCGAGTCAGGCGAGATCGTGGTCCAACGAGCTCGCAGAATCTTCGCCGAAATACGCGGGATTGGAGCGGACGTTTCGGAACTTACCTCAGAGGTACGTGGCGAGGTGCACTTGGGCATGATTGGCACCGCGGGGCGCTGGATGGTCCCGCTGCTTTTGGAGCTTCAGCGAGAACGCTTCCCCAACATCGCCCTCAAGATCTCTGAAGGCACCAACTCATCGATTGAGCCCAGAGTCGTGTCGGGCCAACTTGACCTCGCCGTATTGGCCTGGCCCATTAGCGCGCCCGAGCTCACTGAAACTGAACTATTCACCGAGGACTTGATCCTGATCGTCCCCAAAGAGCACCCACTGACCCACGAACCCCTGCCGTTGCCCTTCGCCACCGTCGCCGCCCAAGAGTTACTGCTTCCCATGATTGGCACCCCGATACGACAGGAGATTGATGAAGCAGCTACCGAAGCCGGGGTGACGCTACACCCGTTCGTGGAAATGGATGGGTTGCGCACCATTGCTTCGCTCACCTTCGACGGTTACGGTCTGGCAATTCTTCCCGCCACCATGCTGGCAAAATATCCTCGTGTGAATTTTGCGGGGTTGCCCATTGCCGGCCTGGCACGGCGGCGAGCGGTACTGGCTACTCGGCGCTTTGGATTTCCCTCGGCGCCGGTACGAGCGGTGCAAGGTCTTTTGCTCCAGATCATGGTCAATGACGATATTCCTGACGGGGTGTATCTGCCCGAGGTGCCCGAAAAGCACCCGAAGGTCTAGGCATGCCCCAAAGGCGCTGGCCCCTGTGGATCACTCGGACCCTCACCCTCTCGGGTCTGCTGGCATTAATTGGCTTCGCGTATTGCGTCGTCAATCCCAACGTATTTGCGCCTTGGCTCTACTCCTCTCACTACCACGTGTTATTTCTGGACCTATTAGGACGAATAAATAACCTGAAGCAACTCGATGCAATGGGAAATATTTATCAATGGAACGGTCCAGAAGCCTTCACCTACCCGCCCGGAGCCCTTATTTTCTTCTGGCCTCTTCATATCTTTAGTTTTCGCTTCTGGCAATACTTTTCCGTCATGGCCAGTCTCTTTTCATTGGCCTTTACCTCGATGGTTCTTCTCCATAGGTTCAGAAATATCACATGGCACATCGCAGTAGCGGTCGGCCTCTGGGCTTCAGTCCTACTTGCGGCGCTCTATCCGCCGGTCATGTCAGATTTGATTTGGGGCAACATTTCCACAATTATTTTCACCGCAACGGTTCTCGATTTCTTCGTGGTGCCTAAGAGGTATCGAGGGGTTTTGGTTGGCCTGGCCGCTGCCATCAAGATCTACCCAATTTTTTTCATAATCTGGTGGGCATGGCGAAAAGAATGGCGTGAAGTCCGAAATGCCGTAGTTTCCGGTGCGAGCTTGACCCTCGCCGCCGCAATTATTTGGTGGCCAAGCACTCATACATTCTTGGTGACCCAGGTGTTTGGAGGAGCCGAGCTCCACCGTTTTCGAGCAACGAGCTTCAATTCCTCCAGTATTGTTGCCTTTTTCACTCGCCCGCCTTTTCACACGGGTGACCGATCGCTCCTTGTCGTCGGTGGAATTTCCCTCTTCATTCTTGCCTTGAGTTTTAGGGGCGCTGCGAATCTCGTTAAGGAAAGACACCCTTGGTCCGCGTTCATCGTGCTTTCAATCGGGATGCGGGTAGTGATGCCAGTCGCGTGGGATCACTATTTTGTCTTCATACCCTTCCTCGCTTTCACAATTCTCGAAGTGGGCTGGCGGACCCCTCTCTCCCGGACGAGTATTGCAGCGCTCGGCCTGCTGACCCTCCCTTGGGTTTTTTTGCGAGTGAGTCACCCCACGCCGCATTCGGCCCTAGAAGCGGTAATCAATTTTTTCGAGCAAAACATCATTCTTGCGGTTATGGTCTCACTCATCGTTGTGAGTAACTTGTCTTGGCGCACTGCATCTTCGCTCGATGCTTCCACTCAGCAGGAAGCAGCACATGACTAGTCGATTGCGACCAGCAGATATCGCCGCGACGATTGTTGCACGTGATTCACTTTTTCAGCCAACTGTAGAACGAGTCGGCCCCCCACCAATCCGACGAAATGCCCCTACCGAGAAGCGCTTTCCCGCCCTCATCGAGTCAATAACCTCACAGTTGGTTTCAATCAAAGCCGCGGACACAATTTTCGCTCGCGTGAAGGATTCCTGTGGAGGAGTAGTAACACCGCAATCAATCAGCGAAACAGGTTTTGCCCCACTGCGCCAAGCGGGCCTATCGACGACTAAAGCCCAAGCGATGCTGGACCTAGCTGAACGGTGTATTGACGGTCGTGTCCAACTTCACCAACACTCAAAGGCGCCCAGTGCAGAAATCGCGAAGGAATTGATGGCGGTACGCGGAATTGGACCCTGGACCGCGCAAATGTACCTACTGTTCTCACTCAACCGCCCAGACGTATGGCCACACTTGGATTTTGGTGTTCGAGCGGGTTGGACCATAATTCACAAATTACCCGAAATGATAAGTATTGACGACCTAAAAGTTCAGGGGGCCAACTTTGCTGGAGTCGAATCTGCCACCGCCTGGTATTGCTGGCGAGCACTCGAACACGAACGGCTGAAATAGTCCAACGGGGTAACCTCGATGCATGGAATTAATCTCACTCTCGGATTTTGAGCGCGACGCACTACCTACCTTGGTGGAGTATGCATCTATACCCTGTCTCTCGCCCGCCTTCGATGCAAACTGGCGTGACAGTGGGCACATCGAACGGGCCGTCGAGCTACTGGCGCAATGGGTGGGTCAACGTCAATTTGCCGACATCGAGGTCGAGGTGCATCGATTGGATGGTCGCACTCCGGTACTTGTCGTTACAATTGGTGCGACCGCAGAGGTTTCCGGAACCTGTGTGCTGTATGGGCACTTAGACAAGCAGCCGCCGCTGGGCGATTGGTCTGAGGGACTCGCTCCGTTCGCCCCCGTTCGCAAGGGCGATCGTCTCTACGCTCGCGGTGTTGCTGATGACGGCTATTCGACATTTGCGGCAATATTGGCCCTCGAGGCCATGGAGCGCAATGGCCAGCCACACGCACGTTGCGTTGTTCTAATAGAAGCGAGCGAAGAATCGGGAAGCCCAGACCTTGAGCCGTATCTCGATCTACTCGCCGACCACTTGGGTCAGGTTGAATTGATGGTCTGTCTCGATTCTGGGGCACTCACCTACGACAGACTGTGGGTCACCACCTCCTTGCGAGGGGTCATCAACGTTGAGGTCAAGGTCTCGGTCCTCGAATATGGTCAGCACTCTGGCTCGGCGAGTGGCGTCGTACCATCCTCCTTTCGCATTCTGCGACAGTTGATCGAGCGGATTGAAGATTCCACCACTGGAGACATTCTGATTCCAGAACTTCATGGGCCAATACCGCAATACGTTCTTGAAAGTGCTGACTCAGTCGCCTCCGAATTTGGAGACGTCATAGCGCGGGAACTTCCCGCTCTAGAGGGACTGACGCTGATGGGCGCTTCGCCGGCCGAACGAATCGTGCGCCGCACTTGGTATCCAACCCTTTCGGTCGTAGGCATGGCTGGTATCCCGGAGCCAGAGATTGCAGGAAACGTTCTACGACCTTTCACGACGGCCGTACTCTCGCTGCGAGTGCCGCCAAACGTTGACGCGCAAATCGCTGCGGAAGCGGTTGTCGAAGCGCTAACGATTGAT
>CAIKZX010000099.1 GCA_903832015.1 uncultured Actinomycetes bacterium | reverse complement strand
TTCAGCCCCAAAGGTAGCGGCGTGCACAAAGGGGAAGTGCGCCATGTCCAAAAAGTTATCGGCGAGGAGGCCCGCACTCGCACGGGTAGTGAGAACCGGCAGATCCCCAACTTGGAAGGTGGGGTCATCCTTGACTGACAAGGTGGGTGGTGGCGTGAGCGGTTCTTCGGGAGCGATAAAAACCATGCCGTGCGACTCGTGCACCCCGGCGGGAGCCACCAGTTTGGCTCGCGCTGGAATAGTGGCGTCTTCACCAAGTGCGGGAATTTCTACGCAGTTACCTGTTGGGTCGAAGACCCATCCGTGATACCCACACCGAATATTGTCACCTTCGCAACTCCCAATGGACAAGGGGACCAAGCGGTGAGGACAGAGGTCGCGGAACACATTTACCGAACCATTGGGCCCACGCCACACGACCCAGTCTTCGCCGAGCAAGGTCTCTTTGTGAGGAACCGCGGTCGCATCGCTCGAACGACACAACGAGTGCCACGCCTTTTTCAAACTGGGGTGCACGTTGTTCAAAGTCGCCATCTCATGAGATTAGTTCGCCCATTCATTCGTCCATGATCTGGGATTGAGCGCCAACGGTATTTTGGGCGTTACCCGCTAGCGATTAGTAGCGATGCCCAGCCCGTGCAGGGTGTCGGCAATCTCCTTGGCCACCACCTCCGGGGCACACTGACGGAGGACCGCCGAACGGGCATTATCAGAGAACCTTTCCCACAGCGCCTGGTCCTGGTACAAAGAGATCACGTCGTGAGCGAACTGCTCGGCGTCATCGGTGCAGAGTAGGTCTTGACCGGGAATGAAGTAGGTTCCCTCGATGGCCATAGGAGTTGCCACGACCGGCACGCCGTGCACCGCCGCCTCCCCCATCTTTCCCTTGATGCCGGCGCCAAAACGTAGCGGTGCCACCACGATCCTCGTCTGGTCGTAGTAGGGCCGAAGGTCTTGGGCCCAGCCCACAATCTCCACGCCCTCACCGGCCAGTACCGCGATTCGCTCGGGGAGGTTAGACCCGACGACCGAAATTGATACTTCGGGCAGAGTGCGTCGCACCACTGGTAAGATCTCTTTAACAAACCATTCCACCGCGTCGACGTTGGGCTGGTGATCGTAATTGCCCACAAACAATAGATTTTTTCGTGACTCAAAGCCTGGGCCAGGCGGTAGGTCACCGTGAACATTAGAGACCACCGCTACTGGTTTGTTCGGCACTAAGTCTTCGATGAGTGTCTTCTCCGACGGCGTGACCACGAAGGTCGCGTCGCACTTGCCCACAAGGCCTAGCTCGAGTTCACGGTAGTTACTGGCAATGCGCGCAACCACTTCGCTGTTTTCAATCCCCGCACGGCGGGACTCACGGACAAAGTGCAAGTCGACGGTGTCGTAGATCACTGGCACCTGAGGCGCAAATTCGCGCACCAGGCCATAGGTCAGCGCTGCTTCATCAGGCCGCGAGAGCAGGGCAAACTTCACGTAGGGTGCCAATCGCGCAATTTCGTAGGTGAAGTTAATTCGCCCGTCGAGTACCTCCACGCCCTTCTTGCGCAAATTTGACAGGTAGGGT
>CAIKZX010000098.1 GCA_903832015.1 uncultured Actinomycetes bacterium | reverse complement strand
TCTTACTTGCGAACATGGAGGTTGGGGCGGTGGTATCCGAGTTGTTCCGTCGGGAACCACACTTCTAGTCGAGGGCTCAAATCCGTCACGTCGTGTACCCAACAGAGTCGAAAACGCATTTGGGAAAGTCGGCTTCAAACTCAGCGTGTGTCAGAAGAGCATGTCGCTTGCCCTCAAGCACGCCTATGCGCACGGCAAGATTCCCCTGCCGCCCGTGTGCCCGGTGGATCGGATCGTTCTTAATCTGGCGGCATCTCAGACTGGTCAGCACTGGTCGACCAATTGGACCGCAGTCAACGATATGTCCACCTACATATCTCACCTTGACCACTTGACCGCGGCAGGCGAAGTGTGGGGTCTCGAGCTGGCTGCGTGGGAAATCCTCGGTTTTGAGTCGCAGCTCCCGTCCCTTTATGAGGTTGAGCAATCGGGCTGGCATCTGAGCGATGAAGCATTGGAATCTCGCCTAGAAGTTGCTCGCGGGGCATTCCTCCGGCGATTTGGGAGCCCTCAAAATGATCCGAACTGGATGCAGTCAATGCTCACGGATGCACTGAAATCCTCACTGCAGCACAACCCCACCTACAAGGAAGAAGCCACCGAACAGCAACGTACCGAAGTGCGAGGCGCAATGCGGTCTTTCCTACGATGCTTCGTAACTCGGTGGACGAAGAGGCCTGCCATCGAGCAGACAATCGAAAAATTCCAAAAGGAGATGCTCGCATTCCAGAGGTTTATGAACGACGCTCACCGTGACTGCTTCCGGTGAAGGAACCACGAATCGGAACGATATCTGAGTTTGGATAGCACCGAGCGCTCCAGAGCGGTGCCGAGGGGTTCGAACTTTGCCCCATTACTTCTGCGAGCATGTTGGAACAGTCAGTAACTCCCTATTAGGCGCCATCCGGTTGCTCAGAAACCCCTGGAACTAAGGAGTTTCTGGCCCCAGGAGGGATTCGAATATAGTCCCATTACCTCCAAGAAAACGTTGAGGCTTAGGTAGTATCTCAATGATTAAGGCATGCGCATCTTCATTGGTCTCATTCAAATGACCGCTCCACTCGATTCTGGCGTTGAGAAAAATCTTCGCGCTGCCCTCGCGTCAAACAACGGCAACTTGGGGCGAACTTACCTACTGCTTCAGGAAGGCATTTCCTCGAATCTTGATTTGGTCAATGCTGGGGTGGCCGCAAACAGTGGGGCTGCTTCCAATGCGCGCGCCATTATCACTTCGATCCTCTCGGGGGCTTGCCCTTCATCACCATCAATTGCAGCTCAAGCAGGAAGAGCAATTGGGGGCATGCATTGCACGCATAGCGAGTTCAGTCCAGAAACCAAGGAGCATCTCCGCTCGCTTCGAGCCATTTTGGACGAGAATGCAGAAAACATAGAGGCTGTCCAAAAGGAAGATAGCGAGATCAGGGCAGCGTCAGAATTACTCGAGCGCACGATTGAAAGTCTTGATGGCGGCGGGTCACGGACGTGCACCTGGGAAGAGTGCTGGTCGGGAGTGGTTCTTCACAAACTTAGATTTCCTAGATGGAATTGCCGTAATGCTTAATCTGGAAATCCACAGTCCTCGCACGTCAAGCGGAAACTAAACCTTCGGCGCTCTCCCACAACCCAATTGCGTGACGCAATTCCTGAACCATCACCGTAAAAGTATTGCCCAATTGGCTTGGCACGTCTCTAAAGATTCAATTGCCGGAACCTTCGGGTTATCTGACCAGACCGACAATAAATCCAGCGAATGTCATCGCAAGAACTATCAAAACCGAAATTTGAATTCGTCGAGCAAACTGACGCAGTTCGACAAGATATTTTTTGCCATCCGAAATATCGCCCGTGATGGCTTGGAAACCTAGAGAAAGTTTGTCGTTGCCATTGGATATTGCTTGCGCAATACCACTCAAACGAGAATCTATTTTTTCCGGATTTAGCGCGCGAAGCGACACTGCCGCGTCACCCATGTTTCGTGAAATTTCTTTCAATTCAGTGGCTAGTCGAAAGACTCCGCTAGCAGTTTCGTTGAGTGAGTCACGAGCAGAAGTCAAGCGTTCGGCTGCGATTAAGAGTTCTCGGAGGGCTAAGTCGGCCTCGGTAAATCGAGAAACTATTTCGTCTAGTTTGTCTTTATTCTGCTCTTCAGTCATTACTTCGTTCCGATCTCTCTGTTAATGAAATTTATCGTTTCCACTGATGCTCGTAGTAGTTTGCGGCTTAGAACAACTTTTTTCTCAGAATCTGTGAAGACGGAATTGCTAATTGCCCTGTGTTCTTCTAACAACATTTCGTCAGCACTCGCAAATTCGTCGGGCACAACAAGCCATGCAAGAGCCCTCCATTCGAGTCGTCGACCTGCAAACTGGCTTTCTAACTGGACTTGAACCCAAATGAAAAAAGTTGCTCTGTCCGCATTGGGTACATCGTACTTACTAAAATTAGACAAACCTAGGCCCAGAAGATCTTGGAACCTCTGAGGATCGCCCTCCACGAGCCATGCTTCCGCGAGCGCCCCCGCAATCAGGGCTATGGGATGTTCAGGAGTTTCCTCCAACTGGCGTGCTGTTGAACCCGCCCACTCAGCTGGGTCGATAACCGGAACCGTTTCAAGAGCACGAATGGCTTCAAGTACTGCAATTTTATCGGTGCCATAAATCAACGATGGCAAAATAGATGAGAGTGGTCCATCGCCCAGGTACGCGTTTATTCGTTTGCGCATATCCATTTCATCGGTCTGATCTAAGGCCAAACGGTACATTTCCTCGAGCGCGCGAAGTCGTGCCGGTTCGATGACTCGATAGAGCATTTCAATTTTAACCATCAAGTGGTGTTTGAGTCTGGAGTCAAAATCCACAGGAGCAATTCTGATGATTCGTTCGAGTGTCTCCATGCGCCCGGGCTCGATGCGCCGAGAATACGCCCTCAGAGACTCGTCAATGCTGTCGTTATCGAAATAACCCAAATACACACAGAAAGATTTCGCTCCGAAGTCGACTGTGTAATCATCCACAATTCCCAAAGCAGAAAGCCGATAGAGTGCTTTCTCGCGATCCGGTTTACTTGAATCCCCAACAGAGATGCCTGAAACAGCGTCAACATCAAAGGGAACTTCAACCTTCATTCCCTGTTTACCCTTTTCCCAGATTTCGTCGAAGAGTGATGCCGCTGCGGCATACTCCCTCTCAACGCTTGGGAATGAGTTGTATAGAAAATAGAGCTGCAGTCCCACATCGTCAGTCGTCCTCCTTTGTCTGTGGGCTTCGAAGGCCGAGCGTCGTTGTTCGGGGGTCACGTTGAGATCGAAGAGTACCCGTGCTTCATCCCTTGTTGGCATTGCAGCCAGAAGCCAACATCTGGCCGCTTTGGAGTCATTTCGACCTGCTCGGCCAGACTCTTGCGCAAAGCTTTCGATGGAGGAGGGGAGGCCAACATGAATGGTGAATCGGACATCCGATTTGTCAATTCCCATGCCAAATGCCTTTGTGGTCACCAGAACGGAGACCTCGTTTTTCATAAATCGATCGACAATCCCCCGCCTCACCTCGTTCCAGGTTCTTGGATCGTATCCCCTGGGGGGGCCGCCAGAGTAAACATCAATTATACCTGGGGACATTTCGTCCTTCAGAATTTCCGTTACCTTTCCCTTGATTGCCACGACCCCTCTTTCTCCGTTGGTATGGGGGACAAAGATGAGACCAGAAAGAAGAGCCGGCGATTTTGCACTGAACAGATGGTTCACCTCTCCCTCGAAAAACCCTGGGAAATCTCCAACGAGAACATTCCGAATTCCATCTTTGAGATTTTCGGCATTTGTGGCCAGCGACGCGTAGTGCAGATTTGCTCGGTCAAAAGATTCCGGACGCTGCAGGGCTCCGGGAACATTGGGGTCGATTTCCGTTTCTCGCAACAGATCTCGCAAAACCGCAGGTGACGCCGTGCCCGTCAAGGCCAATATTGGAGGGGGAATATCATCGTCACCCTTGCAAAGTTCGCGAAGGTTGCGCCCTAACCGCAGGTATGAGGTCCGAAAGTCGTGAC
This sequence comes from uncultured Actinomycetes bacterium, assembly GCA_903832015.1. Lineage (GTDB taxonomy): Bacteria > Actinomycetota > Acidimicrobiia > Acidimicrobiales > RAAP-2 > RAAP-2. Next base: position 2,653 of record CAIKZX010000098.1, on the reverse strand, counting down.
CCCACTCGGAAACGCAATGTGCTTCATCAATCACAGCCAAGTTAACGAGCTGCTTCGCTGCGGCTCCACCTAAATGTTCTCTGAACCTTTCTGTTTGAAGTCTCTCTGGTGTCAGAAACGCAAACAATGTGTCGCCACTCGAAATGGCTTCAAAAGTCTCGTCTCGCAGGGCCGCATCACTCAAGGCGAAAGCGTGGAGAGCCGCTACGCGATCGATCCCCTCTTCCTTTAAGCGTTTGAACTGATCATCTATCAGTGAGACGATCGGATCAACAATTATCGTGATCCCTGGACGAAGTAGCCCAGCCAATTGATAGATCAGGCTCTTACCAGCGCCCGTTGGAAGCATCACGGCCCCATCCAAACCGCTAAGAATTCTCTGAACTGGGGCAAGTTGCCCGGCACGAAAGCCAGTAAGTCCAAAAAGTTCGTTCAGCAGCACGGTCAAAGGGGCTTCGGATGTACTCGAAATGTGGACATTCTTTCTTTCCATAGAAATGAACGGAGGCCATTCCATTACCCCTCTGAGATAGGCATTCCTTATTACAACAGTGTTGTGTTCCGATTCCGGAAGTTTGGCGTGCGGAGGGAGGTTCGTATCAAGTATGAATTTTACATCGAAAGATTCGACCTCGCCTTTGCACGGCGACGAATGAAACCTTGAATCCGTGCGGCGCCACAGTGTCGAACCGATGAAAACTTGATCCGGGACTACCCCCAAATTCCAAAGTTGATCAATTGCGGACAGTTGGTCCAATATCCCGCCCGCACCACATTCTGCGACCCCTACGGAGTCGTCGATACCGATTTTCCATGTTTGACCCTTTGGCAAAAACCCACGAACGACAGCCTCAACGAACGCATATCCCAGACGTTGTATCGTCGAAGGACCCAAAATTAATCTGCGAATTTCTCCCCGATCGACTTCATTCATTCCAATCGGTGGATCCAGCTCGGAGGAGGCAAGCGAATCTACGAAACATTTAGTCACCGCAAACGCGCCATCTTCTCGATTGACAGAAACATTCGCATCGCGAAGTAACTTGTCCCTCTGCGCGTCCACACCTTGTTGACGAGCGTGTCCGCTTCCATCAATTTCAATAACTCGAGGAGATGTTCCCGGCTTCCAGAGAAAGAAATCAACCCACCGACTCGATGCGTCTACCGAACCCGCCAAAACCTCGAGCGGCGCTTGCGGTGTCAGCCATCTAGCCAGCGTGGGGTAATTTTCACTAACTCTCTTCCAAAATGGAAGTTCCCATTGTTCGTGTAGTTCGAATGAACTGTCGACATCCCAGGTTCCAGTTTTGTCTACCAGCGCGTCTAAAAGGTCGCCCGAGGTAAGCCCTTCGGCAGTCATTGGTAATTTCGCCGGCCCACCGATAAGAGATTCAGTCAGGATTGAAATTGGTGGGTTCTTGCCCCTCTGAATTATCTTCCTACAAACTGAAGCCCAATATTTAATCTCGAAATCATCAATTTCGTCAGACTTGGTGCAGGCAATAAAAGCTTGCGAAGAAAACTGACGCAGGTCTCTAGCAACTGGAGCTTCTAATGAATCAAGAGGTGCTTTGGTCCGCCATTTCCCTCCTATAAGGGTATATTGAGTGTCCCATCCTAAACGCTGGTTGCGCTCGTTCCAGGATGCAGCTCGCACTTGTCTCCCTAAAGTATCGACAGAATTTCCGACTATTGAGCAAGTCTATATTCATTGTTTCTTTACGCCTCAAGAGTGAGAATTAAGGGAGGGCTTCCCCCTAGATTGCTCTAATGGACGATGCCGCATGAACTCCACAAATTTCGTCCCGGCTCGTGCAAATCTCATTGGCGAACACACGGACTACAACTCCGGTCTCTCCCTTCCCTTTTCCCTCGGCCTCGGCATCAATCTGATTGCAAGATCGAGCAGAAACAACTTCGTTGCCTTGAAATCAGACGAGTTGGGCTCGTGGACTTCTTCCGGAGAGGCAATCTCCGAATTCCAACGTCAGGCTCTGGCAGTCATTAAAGAAACACAAGCTGCGAGAATTCACATCGAATTGAGTTCAACTATTCCCATTGGCGCCGGTCTTTCATCGTCCGCTGCTTACATCGGGGCGCTCTGCATTGCTCTGGGTGGGCAACGGCCTTTGATCGAGATGGCCCAGATGGCGCAACGTTGCGAAGCGCGAGCGGGAAACAACGTGGGTCTCCTCGATCAACTCGCGACCTTAGGTTCTTCCAAAGGCTGTGCCTTGTTGATTGATTTCAGTGATCTGTCCTTTGAAGATGTGCCCCTCCCCCCATCGGTGGCCTTCACCGCCGTGCATTCGGGAGTGGCTCGTTCCCTGGCGACTTCGGAATACGCCCTGCGTCGATCACAATGCGATCGGGCTCGTGACGAAATGGGTGGGTGGTCATCGGCCACCTTGGATCACGTCAAAGGGCTCTCCGAACCCCTTCTGAGCGCGCGTGCTCGCCACGTCATCACCGAGAACCAAAGAGTTCGCGAGGCCGTGGTGGCCTGTCGGTCTGATGACGTTCGAACTCTCGGTCGTCTGATTTCCGAATCGCACGCCAGCTTGCGTGATGACTTCGAAGTCTCGCTGCCGGTCATTGACGAATTGGTGGCGCACGTGGAGTCACAAGGTGGAGTTCTGGGGGCCCGCATCAT
>CAIKZX010000097.1 GCA_903832015.1 uncultured Actinomycetes bacterium | reverse complement strand
TGGGCCAAACGGTTCAGTAAGTTTCGGTGGACCTTGGTCATCGATGGACCAATTTCACCCGAACCCATGAGAGCGAGAATCCCGAGCGGCATGATTCAATCGTACCGTGGCGCCGAGTACCTGATTCCATTCGCTAGTTTTGAGGTGTGGCAAACATGATTATTGACATGCAGCGCAAAGCTCGAGGCAACGTAACTATTGGCATGGTCGTCTGGTCCTTGCTCATGGCCGCTGACCTCTTCATGATTATTCTCCTTGGACGGAAGGTCGGCACCCAGAACCTCTTCGGACTCATTGGCATTGGAATCTGTGCACTGTTTGGCTTCTTCTTGGGCTGGCAGCGTCGTAGCGTAGCGCTCTTCGCGGCTCCAATGGTGAGTTGGTTCTTTGGGTGGTTTCCCGTACTCGTCGCGTCAATGATTCACTGGGGTGTTATCAAGGGATTCCTACTCGGAATGTTGTTCGACACCTTTGGATGGGTGCTCATCGCGTTCTCTGAAATAGTTTTTCTGGGCGCTGGTGCGCTCGTAGCTCGACTCTTTCGTGGCGGGTCGAAAGACGTTGACGTAATTATTAACCTCTCGAAGGACTAGTTTTACTGCAGCAGCAAGAACGCTGCTTCGTAGAGTCCCCACACTTCATCTTCAGAGACTTGCTCACCGTCTCGTATGTCTTGCATGATGAAACCAATTCGAACGCTAATAATAATGAAAGCCAATAACTCAGGACTAATTCCCTCGGAGATAGCACCTGACTCTTGCGCAAACACAATCAGGTCAGCCAGGGCTTTTTGATGACGCCCTAGGACTTCCGCAATCTTTCGCTCACCCTCAGAATCGTACAATATGGCGGCGAGTGCTTGAAGGCGAAGACGGCGGGTCTCTTCAAATTTCCCCTCTGGATCACGAACAATTACTCGAAGGTATTCAAAAAATTCTTTGGCAGATTTGAATGTCTCTTTTGGGGGTTGGAATGCGAGAATTTCACGTTCGAGTAGTGAAGTCATGAGAAAGACGTAGCTTTCGGCAATAACTTCTTCCCGTGACTTGAAATGCTTGTAAATGTAGGGAATAGTCACCTCAAGTGAATCCGCGAGGTCGCGCATGCGAAAACTAGGTATTCCACCTTCCAGGAGGATGCGTGAAGCATGCTCTATGACAAGCTCTTTCGTGAACCGAGTGCGCTGGGCGTAACTCGCCATGATTATCCCCTTTGTGTCCCTAGCGTTTTTAGGCCTCATAAATCTTATAGCAAAAGAGGTGTAAATTTTTTTTAAAAGTAGCCAATTGGGTTTTGTCCTTGCTGGCGAGTTCCTTGAAGTAGCCCGGCTATGTTTAAGACTTGAAATGGCACCCAATCTTCGACTGAAGCGGTCAGCGTTGCTGTCGCCTGAACTTTTGGCCGCCTACCAATCACCGCCGACCGAATTACTCATTGAGGAAAATGGGACCTGGCTCACTCCACTCGAGGTTCGAAATTTAAGAGGAGATTTCTTCGTTATCACTCCAGATAACCCGAGTAGCAGGCTCTTTACTGAAGAAAAGAACGCTGTTCGTCGTTCAAGTCTGCATAATCGGATCGAGAAGTGGGGAATTACATCCGCCCCTACCAGAGCGAGGAATCCGCAAGGCGTGTGGCCCGATGAACTGGGCTTCGCCCTATGGGGGCTTGAGCTTTCCATCGCCCACAAGATTTCACGACGTTGGGGGCAATTTGCCTTCTACCTAGTCGAGGAAGAAGGAGTCAAAGTAATTGTTACGGAGTCTGCGGGCCTATTCGGTCGGGGCAAGCACAACAACAATTGAGGTTTCCGTGGAAGGCGCGTAGATAAAACGCAATACGGAACCGGCATCGCGCAATTCGTCTTCTCCAACACGAATGGCGTCAATAAAGTTTTCGGGACCAGAAACGCTGCAGGTTGCAACCTTGGCTCGTTGCCCAACTTTTGCCAGGCTCTTTTCCCGCCTAATCGCCTCCAGAGCTTGACTGATGGCATCGAGTGATGGTCGTATGGGCTCTGCAACAGAGTCAAGTTCCGTGAGAGTTGGCCAGGCCGCCCCGTGAACGGAGCCCTCCTGCCACCATCTCCACACTTCATCAGTGGCGAAGGGCAAGGTTGGTGCGAGTAGTCGTTGTACTACAGATAGCGCTAAGGCTAGGGTCGCCAGCGCTGATTTTGTCTCAGCGCTCGTCACATCGCGATAAGCGCGAATCTTCACGAGTTCGACGTAATCGTCACAGAATTGCCAGAAAAATTGCTCAATTCGTTCGAGAGCTCGGGCGTAGTCGTAGCCATCAAAAGCCACACTCGCCTCACCGACAACCTGACGCAACGTGGCAATAAGGTCGCGGTCAATCTCTTCGGTGACGAAGGTAGCGCCATAGATCTCGTGTTCTCCCAGTACCCCAAGCACAAACTTCGACGCATTGAGTAACTTGATGGCTAGTCGGCGTCCAACCTTCATCTGAGCTTCGTCAATAGCCGTGTCGGTACCAGGTCGACCCGAAGCGGCCCAGTAGCGCAGGGCGTCGGCGCCGTGCTGTTCAATCAAGGGCATCGGAGTGACAACATTCCCGACGGACTTACTCATCTTCTTGCGATCGGGGTCGAGGACCCAACCAGATATCAACGCGTTTTTGAATGGGAGGGAGTTGAATCCAAAATGACTCCGAACGACCGTCGAAAATAGCCAGGTCCGAATAATTTCGTGAGCTTGCGGACGGAGATCCATCGGGAAAATACGCTCGAAGAGATCGGTTCCCCATCTTCCGGCAATCTGGGGGGTGAGAGAGCTGGTGGCCCAAGTATCCATGACGTCAGGGTCCCCTACGAAACCGTTGGCTTGTCCGCGCTGGGATTCTTCATACCCAGCGGGGGCGTCGCTGGACGGGTCGATTGGGAGTTGTTCGACGGTAGCCAAGATGGGCGAATCAAAATTGATTTCACCATTCGCATCTACTGGGTACCAGACGGGAAAGGGGACACCAAAGAAACGCTGGCGCGAAATGTTCCAGTCGATATTTAGTCCTTCGACCCAGCTGCGGAATCGGTGTTTCATGAAATCAGGGTGCCATGAAATTTGTTCTCCCCGAGCCAGCAGTTCATCACGGTGTTCAATGGTGCGAACAAACCACTGGCGTGAGGTCACGATTTCCAACGGACGTTCACCTTTTTCGTAGAACTTGACGGGGTGAGTGATAGCTCGCGGCTCGCCGATTAGCTGACCTGATTCGGTGAGGGCGGTCACGATGGCGGTTTTGACCTGGTTTACGTACTTGCCTTCTAACTGTGCGTAGAGGGCGTTGGCCGCTTCGGGGTTGACTGAGGGGAATTCCTCACTCGAGAAGTCTGCGGGCAAAAAGCGTCCATCGCGGCCAATAACTACCCGCGCGGGTAGAGAGAGTTCGCGCCACCAGGTCACGTCGGTGGTATCACCAAAGGTACAGATCATGGCGATACCCGAACCCTTTCCAGGGTCAGCAAGTTCGTGGGCGACCACAGGTACGGGAACATTGAAAAGGGGGCTGAGCACAAGTGAGCCAAAGAGGGGCTGGTACCGAGCATCATCGGGATGAGCGACCAGCGCTACGCAACTCGGCAAGAGTTCGGGCCGAGTTGTTTCAATTTCCACGACGCCCTGGCCATCAGCGCGGCTAAATGCGATGCGGTGGTAGTGACCTGGTCGTTCACGGTCTTCGAGCTCGGCTTGAGAGACTGCGGTCCGAAAATCAATATCCCACAGTGTCGGAGCCACTTGTGAATAGACCTGGCCTTTCGCCAACATCTCTAGGAAGCCTCGTTGTGAAATTGCCTGAGCGAGTGGTGAAATCGTCGAGTATTCCAGGCTCCAGTCAATGGATACCCCGAGCTTTTGCCACAGCTCCTTGAATACCAGTTCGTCTCGCCCGGTGAGCAGGTGACAGAGTTCAACAAAGTTCTTGCGAGAAATTGAAATCTTCGGATCGGCTGGAGTCTCGGGGGCGACGAAGACTGGGTCGTAGGGCAGTGAGGGATCGCAGCGAACACCGAAGTAGTTCTCCACTCGACGTTCGGTGGGCAGGCCGTTGTCGTCCCAGCCCATTGGATAAAAAACCTTCTTACCGGACATGCGCTGGTAGCGGGCGATGAGATCGGCGTGGGTGTAACTGAAAACGTGCCCAATGTGCAAAGAACCTGAAACTGTTGGGGGCGGGGTGTCAATTGAATACACTTCGGGGCGAGCAGCCGATCGATCGAAGGTGTATTCGCCCGCAGACTCCCAGAGGCTTACGAATTTGCCCTCGAGGCCCTCGAGAGAGGGCTTTTCGGGCAAAGATCGGTCGGCGGGGGCGAGGGCATCAGACATTGTGGCGTAGTTTAGAACAGTGATTCGACTCTTTGATTCGCTCAAATCTGAGGTGCGCCCCTTAGCGCTGCGTGAGCCCGGCCAGGTCTCGATGTACGTCTGTGGCCCCACGGTGTACGGCTTACCTCATATGGGGCACGGCCGATTCACACTGGTGTGGGATGTGCTTCGCCGATGGCTCACCTTTCAGGGGTACGAGGTCGATTTTGTCTCCAATATCACCGATATTGACGACAAGATCATCAATTTGGCTGCGGCGGAGCAAACAACAGAAGCGGGCATCGCGCAACGCTACGAGCAGGAGTGGTGGAACGCGATGAACAAAATTGGCGTCGCTAAACCAACCCATTCGCCCCACGCCACTCACTACGTCGCCGAGATGGTGACCTTGATCGAGGGGTTCATTGCAGAAGACATCGCCTACCCCCTGGGCGATGGCGTCTACTTTGATACCTCGCGGGTCGCAGACTACGGCGCACTAGCGGGACAAGCACTTGACTCTCTTCGCGCGGGGGCCCGAGTCGAGATGGTCGAGGAGAAGCGCTCGCCCTTTGACTTCGCCCTGTGGAAGAAAGCTAAACCAGGGGAACCCAGCTGGCCAGCCTCGTTTGGTGAAGGACGACCCGGGTGGCACACCGAGTGTGTTGTTATGAGTCTGGGACTCTTAGGGGACGGATTTGACTTGCACTGCGGTGGGTTAGATCTCAAGTTTCCTCACCATGAGAATGAACGGGCTCAAGCCATTGCGGCCGGTCACCCCTTCGCTCAACATTGGGCACATAATGGCTTTGTCATGGTGGAGGGGGAGAAGATGAGTAAGTCGCTCGGAAATTTCACATCACTAACTGACTTACTAGAACGCACCGATGCTCGTGCCTACCGTTTGCTGGTCTTACGTTCGCACTACCGATCTCCAATCGAGGTGTCACCCGCCACAATTGAAGACGCCGAGCGAGCGCTAGAACGACTTGACTCGCTCGCCCGCCGCTTCGAACTTGACCAGCTAGCCGGAGACACGTTCGCCACCGCTACCCAGCCCCTACCGGGAGAACTAGCGGGGGAGTTGGCCCAACGGGTGACAGAGTTTCTCGACGATGATCTCAACACTCCCTTGGCGGTTGCGGCTCTCTTCGAAGCCTTGAGCCAAGCGAACGGGCTGGCCGATGAGGGCAAAACCGCGGAGGCGCAGCTCTTGGCCGAAGCTATCAATACCCTTTTTGGAGCGCTCGGACTCGCTTTGATTGGTCAGGGAGGGGAAATTGACGGCGAAAGCGCCGCAATTGTCCGACTCCGAGATGAAGCTCGAGCGGCCAAGAATTGGGCGGAAGCAGACCGATTACGTGACAGTTTGGTGAATCTGGGCTGGATTGTGGAAGATTCATCCTCGGGAACCGTCATTCGTCACTGAAATTACTTTCGCATTATTACCCACTGCTCAACTAGATTTACTGAAGAGGTTGCCGTTGTGGTTCCTCCGGAACCAGGAAACTGGTTCTACAGAAACAAGGAGGCCGCATGGCTACAGGAACCGTTAAGTGGTTCAACGACGAAAAGGGTTGGGGCTTCATCGCGTGTGAAGGCCAGCCAGATGTTTTCGTTCACTATTCAGAGATTCAAGGTGATGGTCGTAAGACTTTGGTGGAGGGCCAGCAGGTTGAGTTCGACATCGAACCAGGTGACCGTGGTCCACTCGCAAAGCGAGTCATCCTTCACTAAGTAACTTCGTTACCAGCAGAGATCGCCGCCTTCGGGCGGCGATTTTTGCTTTTTAGTCCTGCTCGACGCTTCGCAGTCCGCCCCAGGCCAACGCCGCCGCTCGCGTAGCGAGGCGATTAGCAATCCCTGGTTCTGGCGCCGGCCAGCCACGATTTGCTTGCTGCATGAGCCAAGCGGTTGCGGCCCCTTCAGCAATTCCCACCACGCTGGCGGCGAGCTGGCGACGGTGGTCGGGCTTGATGCGAATCGTGATGAGTCGCTCAATGAAGGCAACGAAATCGATTTCCATGTCACGCAAATCGGTGACAGTATCTGAATCGTGCGAATGAATAAAGAGAATTCGGAACGCATCTGTTTCACGAACCACCATGTCGAAGTAGCCCTCGAAGGCCACTTCAATACGATCTTTCGCGTTGTCCTTCTCCGCTACCGCTTCGCGGAGGCGAGAAATCAGCTGCTCCGAGGTTCGCTTGATGATTTCGTTGTAGAGCTCGGACTTGGATTTGAAGAACTGGTACAAAATCGGCTTAGTGAAGCCAGCCTCTTTGGCGATGTCCTCCATGGTCGTGGCGGTAAATCCACGCTCGGCGAAGACCTTGCGGGCGACGAGCAGTAATTGCTCCCGCCGTTCCAAGCTTTGCGGGCGATCGTCAGGAAGAACCATGAATGAAAGATTAGTGCGCTACCGCGACAACGCGTAGGCAACAAGGGCTTCGAGCTGCTTAGGCAAATTCTTGATATTGAAGTGTTCGGCCACGATCGCTAAGTTGGCGTCAAATATGGACTGATTAGGCTTGGCTAGAAAGCGGCGCATAGTCTCGGGGTCGTGAATATCAAAAAATGCGAAACCGAACTTCATTATTTCCTGCAAGATGGGGTAGTTATGAACCGCCAACGGGCGACGATGGGTGACCGATTCGATAACGGGATTGCCGAACCCCTCCCAATTGGAAGAGACAATAACGAGGTCGCTGGCGCCGTAGGCATCATGAATCGAACCAGGTGAGCGCTGGTGCAAGAAGGGCCGAACTTGAGATTCAACAATCTGGGAGAACTCGCCGTCGTAGAAATCCTCCACCTCGCCCAGAATCCACATGGTGGCGTTGAGTTGATTAGCGAATCGGAGTGCTCGGCCGGGATTTTTTCTTTCGATTACCCGGGATGGAAATAGAGCCAGAAGTTCACCATTCACGCCGAGCGCCTCACGAGTCTCCTCGCGGTTGGCCATAGGCGGATCTACCTCAAAGAGGTTTCGCATTAATAGAGAACCAACGCCGACGCCGTTGAGCAACTTTTGGGAATGTTCGTTAATCACCACGTGGGTCCACAAGGGATGTTTGCGTGGTGGGGCGAGGTGACTCAAAGAGGGACGGTCCATCGCGAAGTCATGATGGTGAAAAATCGCAACCCGCTCCTCCAGCACTCGGTAGAGGGTCTCTCGAAGGTGGCTATTGAGGGGGAGCGATATGACGTTCTCCACGATGACAAGGTCATAGCCTTCGAGCGCTTTGCTGAGCGCAGGCTCAATATCGCTCGGCGCGTTGTAGAGGCCAATGCCCGGAATAAGCAGGTCGGGGTACCCCTCACCCGCAATTGTTCGAACTTCGTGCCCTTGGGCGCGCAGGGCCCCCAGCCATTTTTCCACCTCAATGGAAACCCCATCAGTGCCACCCAGTCGGTAACTGATTATGGCGATTCGTGACACTGGAAAACTCTACGCCCTTTAGTCAAAATCAATGGACGCCCTAAGATGAGGAAGCGCCAATGATTCCAATGTCCAAAGGACCGCCCCCCATGAGTAAACGAGCATTAATCACTGGCATTACGGGGCAAGATGGCTCGTACTTAGCCGAATTTTTGCTGGAGCAGGGGTACGAGGTCATTGGACTCATGCGGCGCAGCGCCTCAGCCAACCTCGAACGTATTGCGCACATCCAAGACCAAATCACCCTGGTTTCCGGTGACATTGGCGACCAGGTTTCGCTAATGAATGTTCTGCGCGACCACCACCCTCACGAGGTGTACAACTTGGCGGCACAGACCTTTGTTGGAGCCTCTTGGAGCCAGGCGACCTTGACCGGCGAAACAACCGCGCTGGGTGTCACGCGGATGCTGGATGCGATTCGCCTGATTGACCCCGAAATTCGTTTCTACCAAGCGAGCTCCTCAGAAATGTTCGGTCGGGTACAGACGGTGCCCCAAAACGAAACTACCGAGTTCTACCCCCGCAGTCCCTACGGCGTAGCCAAGGTCTACGGCCACTGGATCACCGTGAACTACCGCGAAAGTTACAACATGCACGCTTCAAGTGGCATCTTGTTCAATCACGAGTCTCCCCGACGGGGGATGGAGTTTGTGACTCGCAAGGTCACCAATGCCGTTGCGCAAATCAAATTGGGACAACAAACGCAATTGCGGATTGGGAGTTTGGAGCCCAAGCGAGATTGGGGTTTTGCTGGCGATTACGTGAAAGCCATGTGGCAAATGGTGCAACAAGAGACGCCCGGGGACTTTGTCATTGCGACTGGAGAAACTCATTCGGTTCGTGAATTGTGTGAGTACGCCTTTGGTTTAGTTGATTTGAATTATGAAGAGTTTGTAGTGACCGACCCCGCCTTCATTCGACCAGCTGAAGTTGATTTGTTGGTCGGAGATTCAACCAAGGCCGGAGAAATTTTGGGCTGGAAGCCCACGGTAAATTTCCACGAGTTGGTTTCCCTAATGGTTGAGGCCGACCTCAAGGCTGTGCGAGCGCTGGGTTCCTGATGCGCGACAGCGTTCACCTGCTAGATGCGGTGGTGGTGGCTAATGGTTTTCCGCTCATCAGCGGGACAACTTTGAACATTGAGCAAGGAACGGTCACCGTTATTAAAGGGGCTAATGGCGCGGGTAAAACCAGTCTCCTGCAACTCATTGGTGGCTTAGTGCCCCTGAGTCACGGCGAGGGAGTAGTGGCGGGGGTCGATCTCATTCGACAAGATCGCCGCGCGGTTCGTCGCCGTGTCGGCTGGCTCGGTCACGAAGGTTCCTTCTACGAAGACCTCACCGTTGCCGAGAATCTTGCCTTCGCCTGCGCGGCACTGTCGGTTAACCCTGTCGAAATTCCTCAAGTACTTGAGCGAGTGGATCTACTGCACCGCATCGATACTCGCGCTAAAGATCTCAGTGCGGGGCAACGCCGTCGTGTCGGGATTGCCTGGTTGTTGTTACGCCGTCCCGAGATTTGGCTGATGGACGAGCCCTACGCCTCGATTGACGCTCAGGGCCGAGCGTTTCTGGAAGAAATTATTGGCGATGCCTCACGCGCTGGCGCGACGGTCCTCGTGAGTTCACACGACGAACTTGATCTAGGTAAGCAAAAATATCGAACCATCACCATGGCGGGGGGAAGGGTGGTGAAGAGCACGTGATTCGTATTGCTCTGCTCGTCGCACGCAAAGACCTCCGCATTGAAATGAGTTCTCGCGTCCTCACCTGGCAAGTGCTGCCCTTTGGCGTAATGGCGCTGCTGCTCTGTGGTCTGGCACTGGGCCCGACCGCAGCCGGCCACTCCCATGCGGCCCCCGGTCTGTTTTATATCGTCATCACCCTGATGGCCCTCTTGATGATTAACCGCTCGACGGCCATCGAATCAAACAGGGGGACTAGATCGTCGGTGGCCACACTAGGACTTGACCCTTCGGGAGTATTTCTTGGTAAGGCCGCGGCCCTCGTGGTGGAGATGTGGCTGGCGAGTGCCGTTCTCTTAGTCGGAACGGTCCTCTTTTTACACGTCGACCGAGCCAAAACTCTCATTGCCCTGCCAACAATCGCTGTGGCGGTGGTGGGCCTCAGCCTCGCCGGAACCCTGTACGGGGCCATCACAAGCTTGCACAGCGGATCGGCGACCCTGCTGCCGATTCTGGCTCTGCCCGCGTTCGCCCCACTGCTGATCGCTGGCGAGCGGGCCTACTCGGCGGTGGTCTACGGGGGAAATCTCAAGGTTTGGTGGAGCCTGCTTCTGGTCTCTGCGCTGGCCTACCTCATTTCAGGAATTCTCCTTTACGGTGTTATGGAGGAATCATGACAAAAAAACTAGGGCGCTTCGCGCTTGGACCAGCTTCACTGGTACTACTCGCACTGACCTTCTGGTTGGGTTATTTCGTCACGCCACCCGACAAGGTGCAAGGCGAACTGGTACGACTGTTGTACATCCACCCCGCGGTGGCGTGGGTTGCTCTGTACATCTCTTTTGGTACGGCCACTATTGCGAGTGCCATGTACCTCTGGCCTCGTACGAGAAGTGAAGCGCTTGATCGCATCGCCGCCTCGGCCGTTGAGGTGTCACTCTTCTTCATTGCCTTGACACTCATTTCGGGTTCGATTTGGGGCAGGCCCGCGTGGGGTGTCTGGTGGGCGTGGGACGCGCGCTTGACCTCGACCGCGATACTTGGGGTATTTGCGTTGGGGTACTTGGCTCTACGCCGAGCGAACGATGACCGAGACCAACGAGCACGACGTGCGGCCGTATTTTGCATTTTGACCGCCATCAACGTTCCGATTATTCACTTCTCGGTGCTCTGGTGGAAAACACTTCACCAAGGTGCGTCAGTCCTTACTTCAAATCGCTCAATCAAGGTGCACGGTACAATGGCTCTTACCTTGCTTCTGAGTTTCATCGCATTCACCCTGACCTTCTTCTGGCTCCTGCGAGCTCGATACCGCATAGAAGTTATGAGGGACGAGAAACTACAC
>CAIKZX010000096.1 GCA_903832015.1 uncultured Actinomycetes bacterium | reverse complement strand
TCCACCCCGGTTATGGTTTTTTCTCCGAAAATACTGACTTCGCTCGCGCGATCACCAAGATGGGGGTTACCTTCATTGGCCCGCCCCCCGAAGCGATCGAAGTTATGGGCGACAAGATCTCCTCTCGTATCGCCGCCGATAAGGCGGGCGTTGCCGGGGTGCCGGGACGAAACGAAACGCTGACCAGCCCCGACGAGGTCATCGCCTTCGGTACTGAATTTGGTTGGCCCGTCGCCATCAAGGCCGCCCACGGTGGTGGTGGACGAGGCATGAAAGTCGTAAACGGCCCCGAGGAGGCCAAGGCCGCGCTGGAAGCGGCGATGCGCGAAGCCCAGTCCTACTTTGGACGCTCCGAGTGTTACCTCGAGCGTTACCTCACCTGGCCGCGCCACATTGAAATGCAGGTCCTCGCCGACACCCACGGTAATACTCTGTGGCTCGGTGAGCGCGACTGCTCGGCACAACGCAGACATCAAAAGTTGGTCGAAGAATCACCGGCGCCCAACTTTCCCGACGAGGTTCGCGTCGCCATGGGCGAAGCGGCGGTCAAGGTCTCTAAGGCCTGCGGGTACTTCAACGCTGGCACCGTCGAGTTCCTCTACCAAGATGGTGAATTCTTCTTTCTCGAGATGAATACTCGCCTCCAAGTTGAGCACCCGGTTACCGAAATGGTGACGGGACTAGACCTGGTCGAATGGCAGCTGCGGATTGCCGCTGGTGAAGCCTTGCCCTTCACCCAAAGCGAGATCAAGCGTGACGGACACGCTATTGAAATTCGTATTAACGCCGAAGACCCCGCCGACGGGAAGTTCACCCCCTCCCCCGGGCCCATTGTTCGTTTCGATATCCCCTCGGGACCGGGCGTGCGCATGGACGCGGGATACGCCGCGGGTGACACCATCAGCCAGTACTACGACAACCTCATCGGCAAGCTCATCGTCTGGGGGGCGGACCGTGAAAAGGCTCGCCGGCGGATGTTGCGCGCCATTGAAGAGACGGTCATCACTGGTGTGGCCACCACCCTGCCCGCCGACACCATCATCTTGAGTGACGAGGAGTTCGTGGCTGGAACTCACTCCACTAAGTGGGTGGAGGCCAACCTCGACTTTTCAAATTTGCGCTCCCCCGAGCGCGCCGCCCTCGCGGTCGGTACCGGCACCATTCGCAAGGACGTCACCGCCGAAGTCGATGGCCGCAGAGTCACCGTCGCCCTGTGGATGCCCGAGCCCGCTGATGAAGGTCTGCCTCGCCCCCACTCCACCGCACCCAAGCCTCGTCGCCAACACAGTTCAGCGGTCACGAGTGGCTCCGGCCAAGTCACCGTTCCCATGCAAGGAACCATCGTTAAAGTCAACGTGGAGATTGGTCAGTCAGTCACCGCAGGCGAGACGGTCGTTATCCTCGAAGCCATGAAGATGGAAAATAGTGTCAACGCCGAAAAAGATGGTGTCGTTACGGCAGTTAACGTCGCCGAGGGCGCATCAGTGGCCGCGGGCGATGTCGTCGTGGTGATTGGATGACCGCTCGCGACACCGCGCGCGCCAGCATTGAGGCGAACCGCGATTCTCTAGTGGCGCTCAGCCACTACGTACACGAGCACCCCGAAATCAACTACCAAGAGTTCCACTCTTGTGCGGCGGTGGCAGATGCCGCCGAACAGGCTGGATTTGTCGTTGAGAGAAATGCCGGAGGACTCGCCACGGCCTTTAAGGCGACTAAGGGAACTGGCTCCTTGCACATTATTTTTTGCGCAGAGTACGACGCCTTGCCCGATGTCGGCCACGCTTGTGGCCATAACATCATCGCCGCTTCATCGGTGGGTGCCGCCATTGGACTCGCGAGCGTCGCCGACGAATTGGATCTTCGCGTGACCCTCCTCGGAACTCCCGCCGAAGAGGGTGGTGGAGGAAAAATCGATTTACTTCGCGCTGGTTATTTCAAGGACGAACACGTCGCGATGATGATTCACCCCTGGCCGAGTGAGCGACTTGAGGCCACGTGCTTAGCCGTTGACGCCATCAACATCGCCTACGTCGGCAAGGAGGCTCACGCTTCGGCGGCCCCGTGGGAGGGCGTGAACGCGCTCGACGCCTTGAATGTGGCCCAAGTCGCTATCGGATTCCTGCGTCAACAACTCCGCCCCGGCGATCAGGTGCACGGCCACGTCCTGACGAGCGGATCAGCCGCCAACATCATCCCCTCCTCCGCTAGTGCTGACTTCATGATTCGGTCTCTTAACAACGAATCGCTCGACGCACTCCGTGCTCGAGTCATTGCCTGCTTCGAAGCGGGCACCCTCGCCACGGGCGCGAAACTGACCATCACTAATAAATTTCAGCGCTTCTCCCATATGGTCTCTCACCAAGGCGTACTCGCCCACTACCGCCGGGCCGCCGAAGCGCTTGGCCGAAACTTTGACCTGGACGATGCGCGCACGCCACTACCAACCATCAGTACGGATATGGCCAATGTCTCACTGGAGCTCCCCTCCATCCATCCCTTGCTCATGATTCCCACGAACGGAGCGGTCAATCACCAACCCGAGTTCACCGCCGCATGCGTGACCCCCGCCGCTGATGCCGCGGTGATTGATGGCGCCCTTGCACTCGCTTGGACGGCGATTGGCGTGGCTGAAGATAGTGCTCTGCGCCAGGAACTGACCACGTGATTACCGAACACGCACTTCTTCATATCACCGCAGGCCAAGAGGCGGCCTTCGAGGCGAGTATCACGACCGCTTTGCCCATCATCCTCTCGGCCCCTGGATGTCACCGCGCTGAAGTGCGCCGTCAGCACGAGGACCCCAACACCTATCTTCTCCTCGTCGAATGGGACAGCGTCGAGGCGCACATGGACTTTCGGGCTAGCGACCGGTTCGCTCCCTGGAGAGAGCTGACCGGAGTCTTCTACGACCAACCCTCACAGGTGACTCATTTTCTTCCCGCCTTTGTAACCCACCAATAGCCTGGCGTCGCGCCATAGTTGGCTATCGTGAGAACTATGAATTGTCCTACTTGTGGCTCGCCCACCAACTCAAAGTTCTGTTCCACCTGTGGCCAGGAAGTATCCGGTGGGGCGAACCCCTCTGCCTTCTCCACCACTAAGGCTGGATTCTGGCGTCGCGCCGGGGCCACGGTGCTCGATGGAATCATCGTGGGCCTACCAGCGTCAATTGTGATCTCCCTGGTCACCTCGAATGGCGGAAAAGGCACCCTTGGAATCTCTACGGCCCAGTACCTGCTCGCCCTCGCGGTTATAGGTATTTACCAAGTGCAGCTTCTGGCGAGTCCCGCGGGACAAACGCTCGGTGACAAGATTCTCAAGATCAAGGTGGTGGACCTCTCGACTGGCGGATCGCTGACTTCGACCCAGAGCCTTAAGCGATGGATCGCCTCGGCCCTGATGAATGTGTTATCGGTGATCTTTCTCATTGGCATCATTGACGTGTTGTGGTGCCTCTGGGACAAAGACGGCCAAACCCTCCACGACAAGTTTGCCGGAACGACGGCCGTCAAGGCTTGACGACTGCAGAGTAGAAGTGAATCGCTTCTAGGCGGTTGAGGTCAGTATTACTTCAGGACAGCGTGAGGCATGCAGAGCTCGTCGTATTCGATGATCTGGATGGGACCGGCGTTCTCGCCGCAGGCGGGGCAGGCGGGGTCGCGTCGAACCTTAAAGTTGCGAAAACTCTGTTCGAGAGCGTCGTAGGTCAACAGACGACCAACTAACGGCTCGCCGAGTTGTAACAACATCTTGATGGTCTCCACCGCTTGAATGGAGCCAATGATGCCCGGCAGTACACCCAACACGCCCGCTTCGGCGCAGCTCGGGGCCAATTCGGCGGGCGGTGGCTCAGGGATCATGCAGCGATAGCAGGGGCCCACGTAAGGTTCGAAGACAGTGGCTTGTCCCTCGAAACGAAAGATCGACCCGTGGACCACGGGAATTTTCTTCAACAAGGCCGCGTCATTCACCAAGTAGCGAGTAGGAAAGTTGTCGGTGCCGTCAACGATTATGTCGTAGCCATCGAAGATTTCCAAGATGTTGTCAGCGTTCAGGCGAGTGTCGTAGGTGATGACCTTCAAGTCGGGGTTCATCGCACTTAGGGTCATCTTGGCGGAGTCCACCTTGCGCATGCCAACGCGGTCCATATTGTGTAGGACTTGACGCTGAATATTGGACGAGTCGACCACGTCCATGTCGATGATGCCAATGGTCCCCACTCCCGCAGCGGCGAGGTAGAGCGCCGCGGGTGAGCCAAGTCCACCGGCACCAAGCATCAGCACCTTAGAGGCGAGCAATTTCATTTGCCCTTTTTCGCCAACCTCAGGTAACAGCAGGTGACGGTGATAACGAATTCGTTGATCGGTACTGAGCGTTTGGGGTGTCGACCACGTCAGGCCGTCGTCCTTCCACTTATTAAATCCCCCAATGACCGATACGACGTCGGTGTAGCCGAGGTCCTGCAAGGTCTTGGCGGCGAATGCACTTCGCACTCCACCGGCGCAGTAGACCGCGAGATGCGCGTTTTTGTCCGGAATGCGTCCCTCAACATTGAATTCAAGCTGTCCGCGCGGAACGTGTACTGCTCCAGGTACCGCACCCTGCTCGTACTCGTCGGGTTCACGGACGTCAAGAATCGTGTAACTCGCAATGTTTGCCGCAACCTCCTGCGCTTCAATCTCACGGATCTCAGACTTGGCGGCGTTTAGTAATTCACGGGGTGAGGACACGTCGTTCCTTTCGACCGCTAAATCTTACCTGTTAAGTCAACTATTCCAATCAGTCCGCTGCGAAGCGTTCGCATCACTACGCCGAGGGTGCTGTCCCGTGACTCGCAATTTCGCTCAGCAGATGGACCAAGGTCCGCACGCCAAAGGCGGTTGCTCCCCGCGTCAAGTACCCCCGACCGGTTTCCGATCGTGCGGTCGAGGCGATGTCTAAGTGGAGCCAGGGCTTACCCCCCACGAATCGCTGCAAGAACAGAGCGGCGGTAATCGACCCACCACCGCCTGAACCAATATTCTTGAGGTCCGCCACATCCGAGTCCAAGGTCGCGTTGTAACCATCGTGCAGAGGCATTCGCCACAGCAACTCTCCGGTGGCCCGACTCGCTGACTCTAGTGAGGCGGCTACGTCATCGGAGTTTGAGTAGTAGGCACCTATCTCATCTCCCAACGCCACGCGTTGTGCTCCGGTCAAGGTGGCGATGTCAATAATCAATGACGGCTCAATCTCCGTCGCCAGAGTGAGGCCGTCCGCCAAGACGAGGCGCCCTTCGGCGTCAGTGTTGAGTACTTCGACCGTGGTCCCATTTCTAATAGTGAGTACGTCCCCGGGGCGGGTTGCCGATCCACCGGTCATATTTTCTGTCATCGGAGCGATCGCGGTAACGCGAATATTGATCCCCATTTCGGCGCAGGCCGCCAGGGTGGCCATAACTATGGCCGAACCAGACATATCGGCCTTCATCGTCATCATTCCCTCGGCGGACTTAATGCTCAGTCCACCCGAGTCAAAGGTGATGCCCTTGCCCACCAGCACCACGTGGGGAATCGAGTCTCCGGCCTTCGGGCGATAGGTGGCGTACACCAAGCGAACCGGCTCGTTAGAGCCACGACCAACACCGATCAATCCACCCAAGCCTTCTTCTTTAACGTGGTCCTCATCCCAGATTTCTACGGTGACGTTATGAGCTTGCTCTAATCGCTTGGCGAAGGCCTTGGCGAGTTTGCGCGGAGAGGCGTCGCGTGGTGGCATGTCAATGAGTCGTTTGGCCCAATTAACTAATTCGGTCGTTGTAAGGGCGTCTTCGATGGCCCGTTCTATGTCCCCCACTGCCTCGGGGCTCGGAAGTGGCGAGCCGAGTGGTATGACGATTAAGGAACTTTCTTTTTCGGGCATCTTGTAGTCGTACACCGCGAGGGCGGCACCTTCAGTAAGCGCCTGGGCGCACCCCCGCGGATCGCTGACGAGATCAAGGGGCATGAGAAAACTAACCGCTTCGGTTCCGGCGATACGCATTGTCGCTCCCCCGGCTAGACGCCAGGCCTCCTCATCGGTGAAACTCTTTCCCACCGAGACCAAGATGACCGACGGGCCCGCAGTGGATCGCAAGACCGCAGCACTGCCCGGCTTTTCCGATACGCCGTTGGTCTTTAACCAACCCGCACCTAAGCGGCGGGGAATGTCAAAGCCAACCAGCTCGGTCGGGATGACTCCCGAAATAGCGGCGACTCCTTCGGTGATCAGGAGTGGTACTGCGACGTATCCATTGTTCAGTTGATCACGAAAATTTCCTACTGAGGCTGAAAAGGCCATTGTGTTTTCTCCTATTTTGTATTCGACTGGTGACTCTTGCCCTCTACAGCCCGAGCGAGGGTCCAAAGTAAGTCGCTTAGTCGATTTAAGTACACCGGAACCAACGATTCGCTCACCAACGCGCCGAAAGATTGACGTTCAGCGCGGCGTACGACGGTGCGAGAAATGTCCAGCGACGCCGCAAGAGTTGTTTCCCCGGGAACGATGAATTCGGTAATTGTCCCCACCACGAGAGCCCATTCATCAATGACTGATTCGAGTGTGGACACCATCTCGGCGGTGACTAGGTCTTTGCCGGGGGTAAGTTTTGTCCGCTGCGCACTCGCGGTAGCGACCTCCCCCATCAGAATCCACAGGTCCCGCTGCAAATCCTTTATGAGTTGGTGGACCTGTGAGGCGGGGTCCGTTAAGGACCGGGACCAACCGAGGAAGGCCTGCGCCTCGTCAACGGTGCCGTTGAGCTCGATTTGCGGATCATCTTTAGCAACCCGCCCGCCAAAGTAACGACCGGTCGTACCATCATCTCCTGTGCGGGTGTAAATCTTCATTGGTTCAGCGTAGTGAATCGTCGGCGACCGGTAGCCTTAGTACTCAATGGAAGCCCTCCTCCGCCCGCCCTTCGCCCGCCCGGGCGCCACCGACCCTTATCTTGCAGCCCTGGCCGAAAGAGTCCTGATCTACGACGGCGCCACCGGCACCAACCTCCAGCTCCAGGACCTGCAAGCGAGCGACTTTGGTGGGGCCGAATTCGAAGGTTGCAACGAAATCCTCGTGGTAACCAAACCCGAATCCATCGAGCGTCTCCACCGCTCATTTCTTGAGGTGGGCGTAGACATAATCGAGACGAACTCCTTTGGTTCATCTTCGATTGTGCTCAACGAATACGGCATATCCGATCGCGCCCACGAAATCTCCTTGGCCTCGGCCCAGCTCGCTCGACGAGTGGCCGACTCGTACGCCACGGCCAACAACCCTAAATTTGTTGCCGGCTCCATCGGGCCCGGTACCAAGTTTCCGACGCTAGGCCAGATCACCTACGAAGAACTCACGGCGAGTTACGAAGAGCAGGCTTACGCCCTTCTCGAGGGTGGGGTTGACCTGCTACTCGTCGAAACGATGTTTGACCTCCTGTCGGGCAAAGCGGCCATCAACGCCTGTCACCGCGCCATGGTGCGCCATGGCCGAGTCGTACCCATCCAAGCACAGGTCACTATCGAACTCACCGGACGCATGTTGCCCGGGACAGAGATTGGTGCGGCCCTGACCTCGCTGGTGCCAATGGGTATCGACCTGATTGGACTGAACTGCGCCACCGGGCCCGTCGAAATGTACGAACCACTGCGGACCCTCGCCGAAAACTCTCCGATTCCCATTAGTTGCCTACCAAACGCCGGCCTCCCGAGCGTGGTTGATGGACTGATGCACTACGACCTCACCCCCGAAGCGTTGGCCGAACACCTGGCGAAATTCGTTGCCGAGAGTGGCGTTCGCGTTGTTGGTGGGTGCTGTGGCACCACACCAGAGCACTTGGCGCATGTGGTTGAGGCGGTTCGCCAAGTCGAGCCCGCCAAGCGCGCCGGACAACTCGAACCCTCCGTTGCTTCGATTTACTCTTCGACCCTTTACTCTCAGGAAAACTCGGTCCTGATGGTTGGCGAGCGCACCAACGCCAACGGTTCGAAGAAATTCCGTGAAGCGATGCTCGAAGGCGACTGGGACACCTGCGTCTCCATCGGTCGAGAGCAGATTGGCGAGGGTGCTCACATCCTCGACGTCTGTGTCGACTACACCGGTGCCGACGGGGTTGCGGACATGAACGAAGTGATGAGTCGATTCGCGACCCAATCCTCAGTCCCGCTGATGGTCGACACCACCGAAACCAAGGTTGCCCGGCAGGCCCTGAGTTGGATTGGTGGCAAAGCAATCTTGAATTCAGTAAACCTCGAGGAGGGTCAGGGAGAGGGCACTCGACTAGACGGCTTCTTAAGCCTCGCCGCCGAGTTTGGGGCAGCGGTCGTGGCGACCTGCATTGACGAAGAGGGCCAAGCTCGCACCGCCGAGTGGAAGCTTCGCGCCGCTCGCAACATCACGGAAATCGCCACCTCTAAATACGGACTCTCGCCCAGCGATATTTTCATCGATCCTCTCGCTCTCCCCCTTTCCACCGGTATGGAAGAGTCGCGCAGGGACGGCATCGAAACCATTGAAGGTATCCGACGAATCAAGGCCGAACTACCGGGTGTTCGCACCATCTTGGGGCTTTCCAATATTTCCTTTGGCCTCAATCCGGCCGCCCGCCAAGTACTCAACTCGGTCTACCTCCACGAGTGCACCGAGGCGGGACTGGACGCCGCCATTGTCCACGCCAGCAAGATTCTCCCCCTCCACCGAATCGACGAGCGGGCCCGAGAGGTGTGTCTTGACCTCATCTACGACCGCCGGCGCGAAGGTTACGACCCCCTTACCGAACTGCTCGGACTCTTCGAGGGCGTTACGCTCGCGGCCCAATCCGGTCCCGCCCTCGATGACCTCGAACTTGATGCTCGCCTGCGTCGTCGCATCATTGACGGGGTGCGTGTGGGTCTCGAAGATGACCTCGCCGAGGCCATGGCCTCTGGGCATTCCCCCCTCTTGATTGTGAACGACATCTTGCTCGACGGCATGCGCGAAGTCGGAGACCTCTTCGCCAGTGGCGAGATGCAGCTGCCCTTTGTTCTCCAGAGCGCCGAAACCATGAAGTCCGCCGTGGCCTACCTCGAGCCCTTCATGGAAAAGAGCGACCAAGGAGGTCGCGGGCGAATCGTCCTCGCCACCGTGAAGGGTGACGTCCACGACATCGGAAAGAACCTGGTGGACATTATTTTAACGAACAACGGGTACGAGGTGATTAACCTCGGCATCAAAGTCGGCATCACCGAAATGATCCAAGCGGTCGAAGAACACAAGGCCGACGCTCTGGGCATGAGTGGACTTCTCGTTAAGTCCACCCTCATCATGCGTGAAAATCTCGAAGAGCTCAACGCCCGCGGACTCGCCCACGTGCCCGTTCTCCTCGGTGGCGCCGCCCTCACCCGAACCTACGTCGAGCGAGATTTACGCGAAGTCTACGAAGGTCGGGTCTTTTACGGCAAAGATGCGTTCGAAGGCTTACGCGTCCTTGATCGACTCGGGGAAATTCGTCGCGGAGAGGTCGTCGACGACGCCTACGGTCGTGAGCTTTCCGAAAAGAATGTACAGCGCCGGTTCCGAGAAGAGTTCGTCCAGGCCCCCGATCTACCCGCGCGCAGCCCCGAGGCGGAGACGACTAATCCGCTCTTCGCACCGCCCTTCGTTGGTAGTCGTGTGGCCAAGGGTATGAGCGTGGATGAAATTAGCGAGTTCCTCAACCTCACCTCCCTCTTTCGCAACCAGTGGGGTTACCGTCCCGAAGAGGGTGAAGATGACAATGCCTTTAAGACTCGGGTTAGTGGAATTTTGCGCGAGCAGTTAGCCATTGCGAAATCTGAAAACCTACTCATTCCTCAAGTCGTCTGGGGGCACTTCCCCGCCGCCGACGGGCAAGATCTCATCATCTTCACCGATGACACCCGAACGACCGAGAAGACTCGCTTTCACTTTCCACGGCAAAATGAATCCCCCTACCTGTGCATCGCCGACTTCTTTCGTTCAGTAGATAGTCCCGACAAGGACTACGCCAGCTTCATGCTGGTGACGATGGGTGAACGAGTGTCGGAACGTTGCAAAGAACTCTTTGACGAAGATCGCTACAACGATTACCTCATGTTGCACGGCTTGGGAGTCGAGATGGCTGAAGCACTGGCGGAGATGTGGCACAAACGAATTCGTGAAGAGCTGCAATTTGTGCAAGAGGACGGCCCAAATCTGCTCGGCCTCTTCCGTCAGCAATACCGTGGTGGTCGTTATTCGTGGGGGTACCCCGCCTGTCCCGACCTTTCCGATAACGCGAAGGTCGCCGAATTGCTCGAGGCCAGTCGAATCGGAGTCGTGGTTTCGGAGGGATTCCAGCTGCATCCCGAACAGTCAACCGACGCAATTATCTGTCATCACCCGCGGTCTAAGTACTTCATCGCGTAATACTTAGCGAACGACCGGTATGCCTACTGGCGTTGCGGCGGCGTGCGCCTCACGAGCGTGGTAGCTCGAGCGAGTGAGTGGCGAAGACTGCACATGCTTAAGTCCCAAAGCCAGGCCTCGGCGTTCTAGGTCGACGAACTCTTCAGGAGTCCAGTAGCGCGCAACGGGCAGATGGCGCGCGGTGGGGCGCAGGTACTGACCAATAGTGGCGATTTGCACGCCGACGGCGTACATGTCCGCTAGCGCTTGCTCGATTTCGTCGGCCGTTTCACCAAGTCCCACCATGAGCCCCGACTTGGTCGTAAGTCCGGCCTGGGCACTTCGGGCCAGGGTGGTGAGCGAGCGTAGGTATCCCGCCGAGGGTCGTACGGCTCGTTGCAGTCGGGCAACTGTTTCCACGTTGTGGTTCAGGACATCGGGCCGCGCATTCAAGATCAGGTCGAGTGAGAACCGGTCACCCTTCACGTCACTAATCAGGACTTCAATCTGGGTTTCGGGGGCGCGCTCGCGCACGGCGTAAATAGTTTCGGCAATGGCCCCCGCTCCACCGTCGGCTAAGTCATCACGAGCCACACAAGTAATAACGGTGTGCTTGAGATTCAGTCGAACTACCGCTTCGGCGACTCGAGCGGGCTCGGTGGGATCGAGGGCCATGGGCTTACGAGTGTCGATCAGGCAGAAACCGCAGGCTCGCGTACAGCGCTCTCCATTCACCATGAAGGTTGCCGTGCCATCACTCCAGCACTCGAAGATATTTGGACAGCCCGCCTCTTCGCACACCGTCACCAGTCGAAGATCCTCGGTTAGGGTTCGCAGCGACTGGTACTCCTGGCCCATGTGGGCTTCAATGCGCAACCACTCGGGCTTGCGGGTATTGATGGAGAGCGCCTCGTCGGGGTTGACCCCCGCTTTGCGTAGGCGGCGAATCAAGGGGCGCTCATCACTGAGGCTGGCCTCGGAGCTATCAACCCGCGCCACGTCAGCGTTCCCACCGAACTGAGCCTCCATAGCCTCCCCGAGTCGTTCCTCCACATCGACGTAAGCCGTCGTTAGTCCCAACGAGTGAAGGGAACCCACGGGCTTATCGGGAATTCCGCAGGGAATTATTTTCGAAAATCCTTCGAGGTCGATCTCGACGTTGAGGGCCACACCGTGCAGGGTTCGACGCACCCCGGCCTTATTACGGAAGGTTCGAACCCCCACCGCCGCAATTTTGTGGGGATTGGAATCCACGTGGGCCCACACGCCGGGATACTCCGGCAATCGCCCCACGACTCCAAGGCGGCCGTCGACATCAAGCGAGGTCACAGCGTCAATCACCGCGTCTTCCAACTTGCGCACGTGAGTCGGTCCAGCGTTGGGTTGATCAGGCACGGTCACCACCGCCCAGCCCACGACCTGACCGGGGGCGTGGTAGGTCACGTCTCCGCCACGGTCCGCATCAACGACGGTGGCCTGGAGAGATTCGACCGGAACGAGAAAGTTGCTGGGATCCGTTCGGACCCCTCGGGTGTAGGTCGGCGGATGCTCAAAGAACAAGAGATAGTCGTCGACACTTTCCGCTAGCGCGCGTTGAAAGTCGTTGGCCTCGAGAAAGGTAACGCGGCCCAGGTGACGTCGACGCAACATTTAGCGCTCCGCCGCGAGGTCCAGGCTCGACAGAATTTCGGCGACTCGCTCCAAGAATTTCGCTGCGGTCTGGGGCTCACAGACCCGGTGGTCAAAGGACAGGCCCAAAACCAGTTCTGAGCCAACTTCAATAGTGGGCTTGCCCTTACTGGTGACGACCACTGGGACGTACCGACGTGATCCGACGCTCATCACTGCTACTTGAGGTTGGATGATGATGGGTTGGGTGAACAAGGTGTGCTCACTCGGCGAACTCTGGACGGTAAAGGTGCCACCCATGAGGTCATCGGTGGTGAGCTGACGCGAGGAGACGTGTTCGTCAATTTCCATAACCCGACGAGCCATAAGTGGCAGCGTCAATCCCGCCGCGGCGTGCACCACTGGCACCAACATGCCATCTTCATCAATCGCTCGGGTAAAGCCCAAGTTGACGCCGTGTTGAAAGACGATTTGGTCACCGTCACAGGTCGCGTTCAGAATTGGAAATTCTTTCAACGCCCGCACTGCGGCGAAAGCCACCAGCACCTCATCGGTAATGACCGAGCCATCATCGGTGCTGCGGCCGAGGAGGTCGAGCACGTCAAAGACTGAGCCGTCGACACTGATGGCGACAAAGCCGTGGGGGGTGTCCTGAGAGGACAGCGCCATGTGTTGACCCATGCGACGGCGTCCAGTGGAGAGTGATAGGGCGTAGGGCTCACTGGGCCCGCCCGCTACCGCCAGCTCAGCGTCTTGCCGCGTGATGGCTCCGCCAGTGCCCGTGCCGCGAACCTGCTGGGGCAAGATACCCGCGTCTCGCAAGATCCGACGAACTACTGGTGACAGCACTACTCCGCTCTTGCCGGTTGCCGGGGCAGTCGTGGGAGGGGGTGGCGTAGGCGTCGCGGGCGCGGGGCTGGGTGCGATGGGCTCGGTACCGCTCGCGGCCACCGTTTGGCTCTCGTCAATCACCGCAACGCGGGCACCCGTCTCAATCGTGTCTCCCTCTTCAGCGAGAATTTGAACGAGCACACCAGCCGCCGGTGAAGGCATCTCCGAGTCCACCTTGTCGGTGGAGACTTCGAAGAGTGGTTCATCCCGAGCCACCAGGTCACCCACTTTTTTAAACCACTGGGTGATGATGCCTTCGGTGACCGATTCACCCAGAGACGGGAGGGTAACGTCAGCCAACGTGCAAACCTCGACCGGCCAAAGCAAGCAGAGTCTCACCGAAGGTTTCGCTCAAGCTCGGGTGGGGTTGAATCAAAGCGGCCGCCTCTTCTGCGGTGGCCTCCCAGTTCACGGCGTAGTAACCGGCCCCCAATTGTTCGGTCACCCATGGACCAGCCATGTGCACGCCCAAAATCTGTCCGGCGGTACCATCAGCGCGCTTTTCCGCGATGATTTTTACGACCCCTTCGGATTCGCCAATGATCTGGGCGCGACCGTTACCGGCGAAGGGGTCCTTCTTTACGATGACCTCGTACCCCTTTTCCTTGGCCGCAGCTTCAGTGAGGCCCACGAAAGCCACCTCGGGGTTGGTGTAGATCGCCCACGGCACTCGTTCGTAATCCACGGGCGTGACCGCCTCGCCCAGGATGGACTTAATGGCCACAATCGCTTCGGCGAAACCAACGTGCGCGAGTTGTGGCGTACCAGCCACCACGTCACCAATGGCGTAGACGTTGGGCGCCTTGGTCTTCATGAGTCCGTCGGCCACAATGAAGCCACGGTCGTTAATCTCGACACCAGTACCTTCACCCAACAACCCTTCAGTCCTGGCGCGACGCCCGACCGAGACCACCACCATTTCGACAGTGAGGTCTTCAGCGCCCTCGAGTGAAAGAGTGGCGCCCTTCTTGGTGAGAGCTGATCCCTTAATCTTGGCGTCCACAATCATCTCGATTCCGCGCTTTTTAAATGAGCGCGAAACCACATTGGCCACCTCTATGTCGCATCCGGCGAGAATCGAAGGCAGGCCCTCGAGAATGGTCACCGAACTACCCATGTCCGAGAGCATCGAGGCGAATTCACAACCAATGGCGCCACCACCAATTACGGCGGCGGACTTTGGTAGAGAGTTCAAGCTCAGGAATTCATCACTGGTCACGACGGTCTTACCGTCAACGGGCACGTTGTCCAAAGTACGTGGCACTGATCCGGGAGCGAGAATGACATTCTTCGCTTGAATCGTGACTCCGGCGTCTGCCCCATCCAGCACGCTGACCGTTAAACCAGCGTCGAGACGAGCGGTACCGTCAAAGGTCGT
The DNA here is from genome assembly GCA_903832015.1 of uncultured Actinomycetes bacterium. Taxonomy (GTDB): domain Bacteria; phylum Actinomycetota; class Acidimicrobiia; order Acidimicrobiales; family RAAP-2; genus RAAP-2. Next base: position 32,308 of record CAIKZX010000096.1, on the reverse strand, counting down.
GACCTTACGACCCTTCAAGAGGCCCGAGAGGCCCTTGAACATGAGGTCCACGACATCTTGTTTGCGCTTTTGTGAAACGGAAAAGTCGACCTCGACGCCCTTGGCGGTAATACCAAAACTGGCCGAGTGCTCCAGAGTGCGACGCACGTGGGCGGTTTCTAAGAACTCTTTGGCGGGGATGCAGCCTCGGTGCAAGCAGGTGCCCCCGACCTTGTCACGCTCGACGAGGGCGATACTCAGCCCCGCGCTCGCTCCGTAGAGGGCGGCTCCGTATCCCGCTGGACCTCCACCAATAATGACAACATCGAACTGCTGGACTTGGTTAGCCATGGCACTTTCCCTTCGCTGAGCAAAATCCCCCTGGCCAAATCCTAATGTTTTGAGCCAGCCGGCCCCAACTAGAGCTGTCGGCGCTCAACTTGCTGGTCTGCGGCTTCGGTGGCGAGCAGGTCCACAAAGTCATTCATGGGGTCCCCCGAGTGACCCTTCACCCAGGTGAAGGTAACGGTTCGTGGGGAGTCCAACACCATAGGCAGCAGGGTCTCCCAGAGGTCGCGGTTAGAAACCGGCTGGCCCTGCGAGTTTTTCCAGCCTCGGCGCAACCAGCCCACGTGCCACCGGTCTTGAAAACACTTCACCACGTAGGTGGAGTCCGACACGATTTCAACGTCCTCGTTTGGGTGGGACCTGAGGGCCTCAATGACGGCAAGGACCTCCATGCGCTGATTAGTGGTATGGGGAGCATGTCCCGCGGCGAAGGTTTCTGTACCCGCCGCCCACGCCCAGCCCCCCGGTCCAGGATTACCTCGGCATGATCCGTCGGTGTGAATGCGAATCAAATGTTCCTCGTAACCCAGGCGTCCGCATCCTTCGTAAAGCGTGTGACCGCCTTGGGCAGCTCACCACGCAAGATTTGACCGAGGGAAACGTGTTCGAGCACTTCGCGAAGTGCTCCGCGGACCGCGACCCAAACCTCAGCTAAGTGTTCGGCCTCACCCGCGTACTGCAAAGTCTCAGGGCGCTGCTGGCGCACACCCGCCATCGGACCCGAAACAATTCGTAAAATGTCGGCGACCATAATCGCGTCGGGGTCCTGGGCGAGACGAAACCCACCCTCTGGTCCTCGCTGGCTCGTCACCAGCCCCCCACGACGGAGGTCGGACATAATGGCACTGAGAAATTTTGAGGGGATTTCCTGCTCCTCGGCCAGATGCTCCGCGCTCACTGAGCCGTCGGCCGCCGCCAACGTCAATAACGCCCGAATCGCGTAGTCGGCCTTGGCGGGTATCTGCATTCCTCTATTCTGCCGTAGTTCCGAGGGTGAGGTGAACTTCTAAGGTGGGAATTATGTTTTCCCTCGACCAACGTCGCCTCTACCTCTGCGTGGGAATGCGTGAGGACATGGATAGTTTTCTTCCCGCCGTTATCGAGGGTGGTGTCGACATTGTCCAGTTGCGCGAGAAATTCCAGCCCTTCTCGCAACAGCGCGACACCGCAATCTTGATGTCCACTATCTGTGCGGACCTAGGAGTCCCCTTCATCGTGAACGATGACCCACACCTCGCCCTTGAGGTCAAAGCCGATGGGGTCCACGTCGGGCAAGATGACCTGGCGGTTTCGGTGGTTCGTGATTTGCTTGGACCTGACGCGATTATTGGTCTCTCCACTCACGCTACGAATGAATTCGCACTAGCGCTAGACACCAGTGCGAACTATCTTTCGGCGGGACCCGTGTCCGCCACGCCAACCAAACCTGGTCGCGAAGGAGTGGGCCTCGACTACGCCGTTCACTCAACCCAACGTACCGATCGTCCGGTGTACGTCACCGGTGGGGTAACGGCAGCAAATATTGGTGGGTACGTGCGTAGTGGTCTGCGACATTTTGTCGTGGTGCGAGCGCTGACTGAGGCTCCCGATCCCCTCAGCGCCGCGCGCGCTTTGCGCGAGGCGCTCGATCAGGCTCTCTCAACGGTGACGATCTAGCCAGCCCAATAGGGTGGCCACCATTCGAGGGTCGGCGCGTAGTTGATGGCCCGCACCCTGAATGATTCGCAACTCACCACGACCCTCGGCCGCCTCGAGGAGGTCTCGAGCATCGCTCGAAGGGACTTCCACATCCTCTGATCCGTGGCCAATAAGAAGTCTTCGAGGGGGCAAGGCCGCCACCGATCCCAAGGGATCGACCGCGAGGACATCTTCGACCAGCGCCTCAGCGGCGAGCAACTCTGACTCGTCGGCGACAACCCCCGCTCCGAGCACCAATCTACGAAACTCGACGGGGTCACCACACCACGGTTCGAGGTGGGCTGGGGCCGCAAAGCTCGCCACGCCCTTAATTCGGTCATCACTAGCCGCGAGGGCGAGGGCTAACGCTCCCCCAAACCCAAAGCCCGCCAGCGAGAGCCGACTTTCCTCTTCGTAGACCCGGTCAATAATCGTGGCCAAGTCTTGTCGCCACTGCTTGGCCGAGAAGGTTCCCGTTGATGATCCCACTCCCGAAAGAGTGCCCGTCGCCACGAGCCAGCCGCTCTCGCTCGCAAGATGCTCGGCCAACTCGGGCAGCAGTCCCGCCGCCTGACGGCCCATGCCGGCGACTCGCGGTAACCCGTGAACGAGAATTAGCGTGTGATTTTCATTTGGACGCGCAGGGGTACTCGCTACTCGCAGGTCCAAGGTGGAGGACCCGGAGGTGAGCTGTTCGTGGCTTATCACCGGCAACCTGTCATGCCTCGAGATTACTCAACTCTCCTCTAATCATCTGCGAGGCTGGGGTATGAACAATGTAGAGCTGCTGTACCGTGACGCCCGCTGCGAAGTCCACCACTTTGTGGTGGGACCCATCGCCAACAATGTGTACGTCGTTCGCTGTAGCGAAACGGGAGAGGCGACCTTGCTCGACGCGGCTAACGAGCACGAGCGCCTGCTTGAAGTAGCCCGCACACTTGGCGTCACCTCGGTCTTGGAAACTCACGGCCACTGGGACCATATCGGTGCGGTGAGCGAAGTTCGTGAAGCGGGAATTGAGGTCTGGGTCCGTGAAGAGGATGCGAGCATGCTGCCGAGCTACGACCGACTTTTAGATGATGACGCCATCATCGAAGTTGGCAAACTCCGCCTGCGGATCATCCACACCCCCGGACACACCCCCGGCTCAATCTGCTTCGCCCTGGAGGGCACTTCGTTGTTATTCACCGGAGACACTCTGTTCCCGGGTGGAGTTGGCAACGCCACCTTCGAGGGAGGCGATTTCAACACCCTGATCAACTCAGTTGAGGAACGCCTCTTTCGCCCCTTCGGCGCCGAAACGCTCTTCTACCCAGGACACGGAACAGGCTCTACTCTCGGGGCCGAAAGCCCCCATCTCGATGAGTGGGTTGCTCGCGGCTGGTAGTTGAACCACAAAAAGCCTTGGGCGGTAGGCTTGATTTGTGACTCACCCCCTCTTAGAACTCCGAAATCTCCACGCGAGCGCTGACGGTGCGCCGATTCTGCGAGGGGTTAACTTAACCCTCAACGTGGGTGAGGTACACGCCCTCATGGGCCCCAACGGTGCGGGAAAGTCAACTCTGGCCAGTGTCATTATGGGCCACCCGGGTTATCTCATCACCGAGGGAGAGATCTTTCTGCAGGGTGAAAATATTGCCAGCTGGACCCCCGACGAGCGGGCGCGGGCGGGAATATTTCTCGCCTTCCAGTACCCCGAGGCAATCAGCGGAGTCTCCGTCGTGCAATTTCTTCGCCAGGCCATCGCCGCTCGCAAGGGGCTCGAAGAATTGAGCATCCTCGAAGTCCGCCTGGACTTAGCCGAGTGGATGGATCGCTTGGGCATGGACCCCGCATTCGCCGAGCGTCACCTCAATGACGGGTTTTCCGGTGGTGAACGCAAGCGCAATGAAGTGCTCCAAATGGCCCTGCTGGAACCAATCGTGGCTCTGCTGGACGAAACTGACTCTGGACTCGACATCGACGCTCTACGCGTTGTCGCCCGAGGCGTGCGCACCGTTCGCGACGAGCACCCCGACATGGCCGCACTCGTAGTCACCCACTACGTCAAGTTGCTGGATGAAATTAAGCCCGACCAGGTTCACATTTTGGTTGATGGTCGCATTGTGCAATCTGGTGGCGCCGAACTCGCACGAGAGATCGAAGCTAAGGGCTACGACGCCTGGAAGGCCGTCGACGCGTGAGCTATTTCAATGCGGTGAGGGTCCGAGAGGATATTCCCGCACTCACTCGCATCATTAATGGCCGGCCAATTACGTACTTGGACTCCGGCGCTTCAACTTTGCCCCCGAGGTCCGTCATCGAGGCCATGGATACGTACTACCGACTTCGCCACGCCAATGTCCACCGTGGCGTGTACCAAACAGCCAACGAAGCCACCGACGCCTACGAAGGCGCTCGCGAGGCGGTGGCGCAGTTTTTGAATGCTCCGGGTGGCGCAGAGGGTGTGGTTTTCACCAAGAACTGCACCGAATCCTTTAACCTGTTGGCCAAATCGTGGGGAGTTGCGAATCTACGCGATGGTGACGTGGTGTTGATTTCGGAGATGGAGCACCACGCAAATATTGTTCCGTGGTTCCAACTTCGTGAGTCGGTCGATCTTGAGGTCCGCTTCATCCCAGTGGACGACAACTTTGAACTTGACCTTACAAACATCGACGAACTCCTTAGGGGCGTCAAACTCCTTTCACTCACCGCAATGAGTAACGTGCTGGGCACGATCAACCCCGTGAAGTCGCTCGCTCGACTGGCTCACGAACACGGCGCTCTCGTAGCCATCGACGCCTCGCAGAGTGTCGGTCACCTCCCCATTGACCTCGTGGACTTAGATGTGGACTTCATGATGTTCTCCGGTCACAAGATGCTCGGACCCACGGGCATTGGGGTCTTCTGGACCCGCCCGGAGATCCTCAATGCCATGCCACCCTTTCTTGGCGGCGGGGGCATGATTGCCGATGTGCGCCTCGATGGGTACACCCCCGCTACAGGCTTTACTCGTTTCGAGGCGGGAACCCCCATGATTGCCGAAGCGGTTGGCCTACACGCGGCCGTGCGGTATCTCGAGGGTCTCGGGATGGCAAATATCGAAGCTCACGACCGAGAGCTCACCGTTGACGCCATTTCCCGATTGAATGACCAGTTCGATGGACGAGTGCGGATTATTGGCCCAGCCGCCCACGCCGAGCGTGGTGGCGTCTTGAGTCTTGATGTTGAGGGTGTTCACCCGCACGATATCGCTCAAGTGCTGGACGAAATTGGTGTCTGCGTTCGACCGGGCCACCACTGCGCCAAGCCCCTGATGAAGAAATTCAATCTGGCCGCAACAGCCCGAGCCTCTTACGGCCCCTACTCATTACCCTCTGATACCGACGCGCTGCTCGAAGGCCTCCAACGAGCAATAACATTCTTTGGGTAAATGTCAAATCTAGAAAACCTCTACAAAGAGATCATCCTCGATCACTACCGAACTCCACGCAACCGTGGTGAGCTTCCACCACCCGCCAGCAAAACTGAGGGTTTCAATCCACTCTGTGGCGACGAGCTCACGGTATATCTCAACGTAACTGATGGGGTTGTCGCCGACATCAAGATCACTGGGCAGGGATGTTCTATTTCCCAGGCCTCATCATCTCTCATGTCGGTGGCCGTGAAGGGACGGACTCTGGACGAAGTTCGTGAGGTTCTGGCCAAGTTCAAAAACATGATGACCCTTGATGGTGAGGTGGTTGACCTTACTGACCCACTGAATCGCGACGTCCTTCGTTCACTCGGTGAACTCGCGGCCCTCCAAGGAGTTTCCAAATTCCCCGTACGCATCAAGTGCGCGACGCTGGCTTGGAATACCCTCAGTCAGGGCTTAGAGGAGAATTAGCGCTTAGGCGTGCAGGGCGTCGGGTTGTAAATGTACTGAACCGCCGTTGGGCTGGTCGTCGTGGTCGTAGCAACTGGCTTGTGGTGGTGCTTAGCCTTGGTCGTCGTCGTAACTTTCGTTGTTGTCGTGGCGTACACGAGAGGTGGCTGAACTGACTGCAACGCGTCATTTGGCGCAGGGTTAGTTGGCTTCATCAACTCCTTGCCAAAAATGTTCACCAGCAACTGTTGGGCAGACGGCTGGCTAGCAACTTCCATATCCGCTCCATTAATCAGCTTGCCATGCACGGGCAAGGTGTAGGTCGCAATAGAGTTCGCCCCCAAGCTCTTGAAACGCAGCCCCAAACTAATGAGCCAATGAAGTGTCATTTTGGAGTCGATCGCGAGTCCCGACGGAAGTGCCGCTACTACCGAGTTGATTTGCAGGAGGTTGGTATCTGCCTTCAGTCGATTCACTAAAGCCCGCAAAAAGGCGTTCTGACGTTCAATTCGACCAAAGTCGCTCGATGGATCCGACCACCAGCCGGTGGCGTTGAGCCTTCTGAGATTCCAGGTATCCCCGCGATACGGCCAGGGGTTGTTACCGGAGTGCTGGTAGTAATAGTGCCGTGACCGCACCAGGGCGAGCGCTTGGAAACCTGTGACGAGCTGGCACCCCGTGTGAGTGATGTTGAGCTGTGAGTACGGGTCGCGGGCCAGATACTTAAAGTTCAGGTACACCCCGCCCACCGAATTAGCCAAGTTAATCATGCCCGCAAAACTGATAACAACGGTGTAGTTGATGGGGATTCCGAAGTTGGCGGTGACGGTTCGCGCGACGAGGGCTGGCCCATTGTTAAACGCTGCGTTAATGCGGTTGAATTTGCCGTACAGATTTTGATTCGCCATCATCGAAACGACGGTGTCGCGGGGAATCGAAACCAACGAGATTGTTCCAGCCGTTGGGTCGACGTGCATGATTTTTACAACATCACTCCGTGCCCCCGAAACTGCATTGCGACCAGTTTTCCTCATTACCGCGGAGGAAAGGCCCGCTCCCGAGTCTGAGCCCAACACCATAATGTTGAAGGCGGGTCCGGTTAGAGGCTGCTCAGCTTTATTCGTAATTTTGATGATTTTGCTGAAGCGCCACTGTGCGTAGAGATAGCCCCCGCCAACGACACCCACAAGTAGGGCCCCCACGACAACTAGGGAGATAACGAGACGTCGGCGATTCCTGCCACCGCCGCGACCTCCGCGACCCGCGCGGGCGCTGACGCGAGTATTTGATTGCGTTCCGCGCTCGGACGTTCCATCGATGGCGGCCCCTAGAGCAGCAAGCCGCTGTTCATTGGCGATCCGGTTGCGCTGAGGTCGAGAATTGCCGTTCGTGGGATAAGTCATGACTTTGAGTCTACCGGGCGAGGGGCCATTTTGGGCCCCTCAGCGTTTACCGTACTTAAACCTTGAATGGTTCGTAACCGTCACGTTCAAGAATCTCGGCGAGTTCCGGACCTCCCGACGCCACGATTTTTCCCGCACTCATCACGTGAATCACATCTGGCGCCAGCACATCCAACAATCGGCGGAAGTGGGTAATGGCCAAGAGACCGCAGTTCCATTCACGGGTTGCTGCACTCAGGCGTTCGCCAACGGCGTGTAGCGCGTCGACGTCCAGACCGGAGTCAATCTCATCCAAGATCGCGAATTTGGGCTTTAGTACCGCCAGCTGCACCATCTCCGCCCGTTTTTTTTCGCCTCCCGAGAGGTCGACATTTACAAAGCGCTCGAGCAGGTCACCGCGGAGGCCAACGCGCTCGGCCTCGTGGCGCATGTTCTCCACCGCATCACCACTGGCGCCGGCGGCCACGAGTAGGTCGATGGGGCGAACACCCGGAACTTCAACGGGCTGTTGCATCGCCAGCATCAATCCAGCGCGGGCTCGTTCGCTCGCGCCGAGCTCGAGCAGATTCACCCCATCTAGCGTGACGGTACCGCCAAGAACTTTGTAGCCAGGGTGCGCACTCAACACGTGAGCGAGGGTTGATTTACCCGAACCGTTTGGGCCCATAATTGCGTGAACCTCGCCAGACTTCATGGTTAGTGAGATGCCCTTCAATACTTCCTTGCCCGCCACTTCAGCCCGTAGATCGGTTATTACTAGTTCGCTCATGAGAAGGTCACTTCCACTCGGTCATTCTTTGTTTCAACTTTGTAGGTCCGCACTGCTTTGGTCGCAGGAAAGGAATGGGGAGAGCCATCAACCAAGGAGAACATCGCTCCATGACGCGCGCATTCGATTTCACAACTTGCGACATCGACGGTGCCCTCCGAGAGAGGGAAATCTTCGTGGCTGCACCGGTCATCGAGCACGTAGAAATCATTTTGAATTCGAACCACCACGAGTGTTCTTCCCTCCACGGAGACCTTGGTGGCTTCGTCATTCGTAAAATCGGCAATAGCGCCAATGTCGATACTCATCAGCCGACCAGCTCTTCAGAGAGTACGCGGGTAACGTCTTCACTCACGCCACTGATGATTTCGGCAGGAGCTCCCACGAGCATCTCAGTAAAGAAGCCCTCAATCAGCAGTCGCTCGGCCTCGCGTGGAGGCACTCCTCGAGATTCTAAGTACCAGCGTTGCAGTTCGTCGAGGGGCCCAACGGTTGAGGCGTGAGCGCACATGACGTCGTTCTCTCGGATATCTAAGTTCGGAACCGAATCCGCGTGAGCGGTACTTGAGAGCAGGAGGTTGTGATTAGTCTGTCGAGCGTCTGTGCGCTTGGCACCCTTCTCGATCTCAATCAAACCGGTGTAGACGCATCGTGAATCCCCCGCCACCGCTCCCTTGGAGAGGAGTCGTGAATCAGTGCGGCCAGCAACGTGATACTGGCGCGTACGGAAGTCATGGACTTGGGTTCCCGAGCCGAGAAATGTTGTGCGCAGTTCATTTACCGCCCCAGCGCCCAGTAGATGAGCGTCATTACGTGAGCGGTTGTAGTGCGCCCCCAATCCAATAATGGACTGTTGTAACGATGCGGCCCGTTCTAAGTATCCGGTGGAACGAGCAATATGCCAAGCCGAATGAGCCAGACGTTGGCAGGTAATTACCTCCAGCGAAGCATTTTCCGCGACGGAGTACTCACTTAAGGGAACCACCAACGCATCGGGAGCCCCATCGAAGTATTCGACGAATGAGGCGTAGGAGCCTTCACCCACCACGATTTGGGTCAGGGAGAAGTTCACACCAGCGGTGGTCTCGTGCACGAGAGCAATCGACTGGCTAAGCCGAGTTTGGGGAGCAATCCGCAACGTGAGAGTCTCCGGCGCCAGAGCGATGGCGAGCAGGGCAAAGGTATCCGCCGCGTAGCGTTCGACGACTGGAGAGCGGTCCAATGTAGTGGGCGTGGTGCTCGACGTAATCGTTACGCCGGCGGGCAAGTTAGAGCTCTTCACGACTCCGTCAACGATGTGGACGGAGGGCCCGCTGAGCAACTCGGCGGCCCGAGCAGAGATTGCGTTATTGGTAAGTGGTTCGAAGCTGGCGAACTGGTCGAGAGAGAAATCATGTAACGGTGCGTACCGCCACACCTCATCTTTCGTGGAGGGTAGGCCTACTTGGACGAAGTGGTCCCAGGCCTCAAGTCGAGTGGGGTCACCGTTCATTCGTACTGTGGCGGAGTTGGAGAAATTAGTCATGGTGTGGGGGGTTGGCGAGTATCAGTTTCTAGCGGTCGCGATCGCGACGCCAAAAGCGTTTACTCCTTTGATCTTTCTTTTTCAGTGCTTCCAGTTCAGCTAGCCGCTCGCCGATCATTTCGGGTGCGACCGCATTCACGATCTCACTCGCCATGTCAAGAACCTCTCGCCGATTTTCAATTGGGATTTCCGTCACGGGCTCGGGTTGGGCGGGCGCTGGGACTAGTGTCCCGTGCGACCAGCCCACATCGGCGAAGCGACGCTCGTAGGTAACGCAGTTGTCCGGACAATTCCAAGGCTGGTCTGGGGCGTTACCTAAGACACAAAAACGAGCTACCTCGCCTGATTCGTAGGTCCGTGACTGGAAGTGTTTGCACTCTTCGCGCATTCCCATCGTCATCGAGTCCCACGAACCAAGCTGCGAAGCTCAGCCAATGGAACCCTCCATTTGCAGTTCAATTAGACGGGACCACTCGACCGCGTATTCCATCGGCAGAGTACGAGTGACCGGTTCAATAAAACCATTCACGATAAGGCCCATGGCTTGCGCCTCGCTCAGTCCTCGGCTCATGAGATAGAAGAGTTGGTCATCGCCAATCTTTGACACCGTTGCCTCGTGACCAATTGAGGCGTCGCGCTCGCCCACCTCCATGTAGGGCTTGGTCTCCGAGGTGGAACGCTCATCTAAGAGCAGGGCGTCACAGCGTACGAAACTCTTAGCGCCCGTAGCGCCTTCTTCAACCTTGACCAGTCCACGGTAAGCCGTTAGACCGCCATCTTTGGAGATTGATTTCGAAATAATCGTTGAGGTCGTCTCGGGCGCGCAGTGCACCATCTTGGCACCGGCATCTTGAATCTGCCCGGGACCGGCGTACGCCACCGACAACACCTCACCCGACGCCTTGGGGCCCATGAGGTACACCGAGGGGTACTTCATCGTCAGTCGTGATCCGATGTTGCCGTCAATCCACTCGACGTGAGCCTCGGCTTCAGCGCGAGCGCGCTTAGTTACCAAGTTGTACACGTTGTTCGACCAGTTCTGAATAGTTGTGTAGGTAATGCGTGCTCCCTCGAGGGCTACGAGCTCCACGACCGCAGAGTGCAGTGAGTCGGTCGAGTAAACCGGTGCGGAGCAACCTTCGACGTAGTGAACCTGCGAACCAACATCGGCGATGATGAGAGTGCGCTCAAACTGTCCCATGTTTTCGGTGTTGATGCGGAAGTAGGCCTGCAGGGGCTGATCTACCTTGACTCCGGGTGGAACGTAGATGAAGGAGCCACCACTCCACACCGCAGAATTCAGCGCCGCAAACTTATTGTCGTTGGGTGGAATTACCGTTCCGAAATACTTGCGAACGAGGTCCGGGTACTCACGCACCGCGGTGTCCATATCGCAGAAGAGAACACCCAAGCGTTCGAGATCTTCACGGTTTCGGTGAAAGACGACTTCCGATTCATATTGTGCGGTCACGCCCGCTAGGTACTTACGCTCCGCCTCAGGAATGCCCAGTCGCTCGTAAGTATTTTTGATGGCGTCGGGAAGATCTTCCCAGGAGTCCACTCGACCCTCGGTGGGCTTGATGTAGTAGTAGATGTCATTGAAGTCCAAGTCGGGCATGCGGGTCGCAAACCAGGGCAGCATGGGCTTTTGTTCGAACTTTTTTAGCGCCTTGAGTCGGAAGTCGAGCATCCAGGGCTCTTCGTTCTTAATTTGCGACATTTCGCGAACGATGGCCTCGTTGATGCCCTTTTTGGGCTTGAAGACGGGGATCTGTTCGTCGCTCCAACCCAATTGGTACCGGCTGAAGTCCAGATTGTCTATTGCCATTGCGCTCCTATCGGGTATTTACCCTACGCTCATAGTACTAACTCCGGTGGACGTTCTGACCGAGAACCTGACAAAGTAGAGCCATGACCCCTTCCCCCAGCGCCCCAAAGCGACCCTTCCAAATCACCCGCCACGGTGATACCCGGGTGGACAACTACTACTGGCTAATGGAGCGTAGCGAGGAGACACTCGCCCACCTCGAAGCGGAGAACCGGCACTACCGCGAGGTCATCACCCCACTTGAACCCCTGCGCGAGACCCTCTTCGAGGAATTCAAGGGCCGAATTAAAGAGACCGATATGTCCGTGCCCGTTCGCCGGCGAGGTTGGTGGTATTTCGAGCGCACCCAAGAGGGCCTCAACTACCCCATCAGCTGTCGCGTGCCCGCTGTTGGTGATGGGGACAACCCGCCACTGGTTGGGATTGAAGCGCTCCCGGGTGAGGAGATTATTTTTGATGAGAACAAAGAGGCCGAGGGCCACGACTTCTTATCAGTGGGGGTATTTGTCCTCAGCCCCGACGACCAATGGATCGCGGTGGGAACGGACTTTGATGGGGACGAACGGCACACCGTTACCATTCGATCTCTGATTGGGCGTGACGCCCTGCCCGATGTCCTTACGAACGTCTACTACGGCTTCGCGTGGGCGGCCGACGCCCAGTATTTCTTCTACACCAAGGTCGATGAGGCGATGCGCCCGTGGCAGGTGTGGCGTCACGCCCTTGGCACCCCGCAGTCCGAAGATCATCTCGTCTACCAAGAAGATGATGCGCAGTACTCAATTGGCATTGGTACCAGTCGAGACGAGGCCATCATCGGTATTCAAATTGGCTCTTCGATGACCAGCGAGTTCCGCTACATCGACGCCCACACCCCTCTCTCTGATCCAACGGTCGTAGAGGAACGAAAGTTCGGTATCGAATACGACCTCGAACACTTCATCGACGACCGAGGTGACGGCTGGTGGCTCAAGACCACCAACGAAGGGGCCACCGACTTTCGCCTCCTGGCCCGCCGGGTGCATGATTCACACTGGCGCGAAATTATTGCGGAGCGCCCGGGAAACCGCCTCGAAGGAGTTGATGCCTTCGCCACCTTCTTGGCCATTGGTGAGCGAAATGAAGGTTGTCCCGCCTTGCGCGTCGTATCGCTGCTACACGGAGACGACCCCTTCGGAGTGGACCTCCTTGAGCGCTCGCGCCTCGTGCCGGCCCCCGCGTATCCTTCGTCGGTGGGTGCGGGTGGCAACCCCAACTACGCGACTACTCACCTCCGGGTGGGCATGACCTCGATGACGACACCCTCACTGCTCGCCTCGCTAAACATTGAAACCGACGAGATGACGGTGCTCAAACAGCAAGAGGTCCTCGGCGGATATGACGAATCAAGCTACATCACGGGACGTTGGTGGACTACCGCCTCCGATGGTGAACGTATTCCCGTGACTCTGGTCGCACACCGCAATCAGGCCGAGCTCTTGACCGATGGCAGTATGCGCCCCAAGGGGCCAGCACCCCTACTTCTCTACGGCTACGGCAGTTATGAAATCTCAATCGACCCCCGCTTCTCCGCAATGCGTTTATCGTTGCTCGACCGCGGCGTAATCTACGCCATCGCCCACATTCGTGGTGGTGGTGAAATGGGCCGACGTTGGTACGAAATGGGAAAGTTAGCTCAGAAGCCAACAACCTTTAGTGACTTTGTTCGCGTCGCGCAAGACCTCGTGGACTCTGGTTGGACGACTCCCGAGCAGCTCGCCGCTCGCGGTGGATCCGCGGGTGGACTCTTGATGGGCGCGGTAATGAATCTGGCCCCCGACTTGTTCCACGCCATAATCGCGGAAGTCCCCTTTGTTGACGTCGTTACCACCATGCTCGACGCGTCCTTGCCCCTCACCGTTGGTGAGTGGGAAGAATGGGGAAACCCTGAGGCCAGTGCCACCAGTTACGTCACGATGAAGAGCTACTCCCCCTACGACAATGTGACCGCGACCAACCCCGACGGATCGGAACGGGTCTATCCGCACCTCTACTGTGCCGGTGGGCTGAATGATTCACGGGTGGGTTTCTGGGAACCCGCCAAGTGGGTTCTCAAACTACGCGACGCCTCGGAAAAAAATCAGGCCATTCTAAAAACCGAAATGGGCGCGGGGCACTCGGGCCCGACGGGACGCTACGACGCCTGGCGCGACGAGGCTGAGGTGGTGGCCTGGTTACTCAATGAATACGGGATTACTCAGTGATGAGTCGAGTGCTGGTGCAACACGTAGTACACAACCCCTGATCCCGCAGCGAGCACTACTCCAGTGACAATGAGAATTTTCACCAGTCGCAATGGGTCACTGCGGTGGCGAGAGCGGTTCAAGAGCCAATCGTTATCGCGACGTCCCCGTTTTGCTGGTTGGGGGTAGAAATCTTCACTATCGTCGCCATCTTCAAATATTCGTCGCCGCACCGGTTCAATCCGTGGCAACTCAATTATCGTTTCGCTCGGCTCTTCATTTTCACGCAGAAACCGAAAACTCTTGGCCCTTTCGGGCGTCGAGGCCGGAGTAATCCGAGGACGGGGGTCGACCCCGATTGATTCACGCATTCGCTTATCGCGGCGCAACTTTCTGATGCGAAGAGCGGTTCCGGCGAGAAAGAGCACGGCAACGAAGCCGAGCAGTATGTACAGAACTGTTCCCACGTCGCGCCATCCCCTCTTGCGATACCCCTCTCATAGTACGAGAAAGGAGTGAGTTACTGCGGGAGCCTGTAGCTCCGCTGGGCGTAAATTAGCGGGGAGCCCGAGACGAAACTGGCGCGGGTCACCTCGACCGAAACCACGTCGTGGTCACCGTAATTCTCAATTCGCTCAATCTGGCCTTCGAGATGCGCTAGGGCGCCAACAATCAGTGGGGCCCCATTCTCACCCTCGATGGTTTCGACCTCTTCGAATTTTTGCTTACCCGAGGTCGCCATTGATCGAGCAACCTGCTCTTGGTTATCCGCCAGGATGCTTATCGCGACCGACGTGATGGTCTTCATCTTGGGCCAGGTGGTGCCTTGGTTTCCGGCGGCGAAGAGAACGCGAGGTGGCTCCAGCGAAAGTGAGCCGAAGGTTTGACAGGTGAATCCGAGAGGTTCACCCTCAACATGTGCCGTTACTACAACCAGACCGGTCGGGAAATTCGAAACCGCATCGCGGTAGGCGTCAATTGATGGTTTGTTCATGATCTCAGCCTACCGGTCATCACCACTCAAGCGCACCGTACCTTTGACTCTCTCGATCATCCCCTCATCAATAAGTTCTTTGGTGACCAGTGCTACACGTTCGTCGCATACGAGCCGCGAGAGCTGTTTCGAAGTAAGCGGGCCCTCATGAAGCGCTTTCAGCACTTGGCCACGGACTTGCCGGCGAGAGCCCACAAAGGGTGTTTGGGGCTTGGAGACCTTGGCCGAATTAATTGCGGGGTCGGGGCCACCTATTTTTTGCCACGCGCAGATTGTTCGTGCGCAACAGCTGGCGCACTCTGGCCGCGCCCGGCAGTACTTGGCCCCAAAATCCAAGAGGCTCTGGTTAAGAGTTGCGCTATCGGAAATTGGCTCAAAGTAAGTGGCGACACTTCGAAGTTCCACTGGGGATAGGGTCTTACCCGTAATTGCGCGCGAAAGTATTCGCCCCACATTGGTGTCCAGCACCAAGACTGGCTCGTCGAAGGCGAACGAAGCAATGCTCGCCGCCGAATACTCCCCAATTCCCGGGAGGGCTCGCAGCTCAGCGATTGTTCGCGGCACCTGACCATCGTGCTCGGCCACCATCACCTGCGCCGCTGAGCGCAAGAAGCGTGCCCGGCGAGCAAAACCGAGCCCCTGCCACGCCACCAGTACATCGGCGAGCGAAGCGCTGGCGAGAGCAGAGGGAGTCGGAAATTTCTTCAAAAATTCCCGCCACGGGACCAGGACCCTCGAGACCTGGGTCTGCTGGAGCATGACCTCGCTGACGTAAATGGCCCACGGATCGGGATGTTTGATCCAGGGGAGGTCTCTAGCAACATCTGGACGTGAGCGCTCGAGTACCTCTAAGAACCTGATCGATCGGGTTTGTTCGCTGCGTTCGGTCAATGCCTAAAGTTCATTGGGGAAGGGCCGAGTCGAAAAGGCCGCCGAGGCGCCCGGTAGGGCTTGGCCACCCACTACGAAACGCCAGACAAAGCGGGAGTCAGGCTCGAGGGGTAGTGGTCCAAAGTTCACCGCGAGAGGAATGTCAACGGGCGTTCCCGTGGGAAGCCCCTCGGGTGCTGAGGCTTTAAACTCGCCACGGACCTCGACACTTTGATTTCCCTCGGGAGTCGAAAACGTGACGGGGCGTCCATCGGCGTCTTCTAAAAAGAGCTCCCAGTGATGGACCGTGTCGAACTCGTGAGCATCCACCGCCACCTTGATCGCCACCGCGCTCGGCACCGGTCCGGGTCCAGTGACGGACCAGCCGCCACCCAAAATAAATAGTTTTCCGTCGGCTACTTGGGCCGAGTCGGCAAGAAGCATGGTCACGTTCATACCGCGAGCATAGAAGATTGACGTGTGGGCGATCACCAGGGATAGTCCGGTAAACGAAAAACAACCGTGAAAAATTAATTATCTGCAGAATCTCTCAAAAAGTCGGGAAAAATAGGGTGGTGGCACGGACCCTTCATCCACTACCTGCCGGTAGCCTTGAAGAGATGAAACACGGCACTCGAAAGAGCTCTCTGGTGTGGCGTAGCGCAACGCTCAGCCTCGTCGCCTTTTCCTTCGTAGTTTCGACCCTCTCATTCTCCACCGAGGTGGGCGCGACAACCCTCGCCCAAAAGCGTGCGCTCGCTCGATCAATCCTGGCGGAAAAGCAGAAAGTCGACCTCCAGGTCTCGCTTCTCGAACAACGCTACGTTCAGGCCACCGACAAATTAAGGGCCATTAGCAATAAAATCAACAACACTCGCTCCATCGTCGCTTCTATCGAGCACCGCGTCTCCAACGGCAAGCAGCAACTGCGCTCGGACGTGCTTTTCGCCTACGTCACTAATGGGTCCAAGCAGGGAAACAACCCCCTCTTTGGGGCCGACGCGGCCAAAATTGGGACAATCAACCTCTACTCGCGCCTCGCGCAGGGGAACATTTCGACCCGTATTTCCGGCTTGATGAACTACCGACTGCAGCTCACCGCCGAACGACACATCCTCTACACCCAGCAAAGTCAAGCCGCCGCCCTCTCTCGAGTCGCCCGCAACTCCTTGTCGCAGGGTCTAGCGCTCCAACGCGCTGAACAGGCCAAGCTGAATCGCGTCAATTCGCAAATTCTCGCCATTCTCCAGGCGGTGCAGAATGCTCAAAACGCAAACTACCTCGCCAACTGGCGTCGCCAACACCCTGGCACGCACTTCCCCGTACCCCCACCCAATTCCAAGGCCAATATTGCCATCGCCGCAGCGCTGCGCCTGCAAGGTGTCCCCTACGTCTGGGGTGGCGCGAGTCGTCGTGGCGTCGACTGCTCGGGACTGATCATGCTCGCGTACGACGCGGCCCATATTTACCTAAGCCACTTCTCGGGGTCTCAATGGAATGAAACGATTCCGGTGCCGCTCTACGCGATGCGTCCGGGAGATCTCATTTTCTACGGCTGGCACGGAAACGCCCACGTCACGATGTACCTCGGTAGGGGGCTCATGATCGAAGCGGCCAATACTGGTACTCGCGTACGTATTGACCGTGTGCGCTTCGGTTACGGCTTTGCTGGTGTTCGTCGCCCCCGCGGCTAACTAGTGGGACCACTGCCAACTCAGTTACAGCTCGGACCGTTCCACTTTTACCTGTACGGGCTAGGCCTCGGGATTGCGGGAATGGCGAGTTACTTCTACGCCAAAAAGCGATTCGAAAGAGTCGCGATACCCACCGAACAATTTTGGATCTTCGCTACCGGCATCATCGCCTTCGGCCTGGTTGGTGCACGGCTCGCCCACCTAGCTACCAACTGGTCTTTGTATAGCCACCGCCCGGGGCAGTGGTTAGCCGTCTGGAATGGCGGTCTCGCAAGTTTTGGTGGCATCGCCCTCGCCGTCCCGGCGGGAGTGTTGTTACAGCGACGAATATGGCCCCACCTTTCATTGGCCACCTTTCTTGATCGCCTCGTGCCCGCGCTCTTACTGGGTTGGGCAATTGGTCGGGCCCTGGGTCCACAATTTATGTACGCCGGTGGTGGGCACCCAACCCACCAATGGTTCGGCCTCTACTACCAGGGCCAGATTGGCAAGCGAGTGCCCGTTCCACTCATTCAGGCGCTCGAAGACGTCTCCCTCTGGCTGGGCGCAATCACTCTCGAGAGGCGTCACCCTCGACCGGGGCTCGTGAGTGGCACGGTTATTTTCCTCTGGGGGCTAATCAGATCACTGGACGAATATTTTTTGTTGGGTCAACACTCCCACAGTGGATCGCTCGGCGTGCAGATTTGTGGTGTGGCGCTGAGTGCAATGGGCGCAACCCTGGTGGTGCGTTCACTGAAGAACTAAAAGAGCGCGTTCCACTCTTCATTGGTGAGTGCTCCCACTTTGGCGAATGAAGTGCCTACGGTGTTAATGGCCAATCGATTTTCGTCGATGTACGAAAGGTGGTCGAGGCCTAGGCGGCGCCACGCACCGAAGAGGTGACGGGTGGGCGTTTCCTTCGAATAAATCCCACGAACCAGGAGTGCGCTCTCCCCGACGCCAATGACGAGTGCGTATCGTTCCTTCGCGTTGATCTCGGGCTGAGTTGGGTCCACGTCGCTAAAGGGGACTTCCGTATGAACGAGGAACCCGACGAGTGGGTGCTCCACGTCAAAGGTTGAGCTTTCGAGCGGGGTGAGCAAGTACCGGCGTCGATCCACTGGTAGCACGGTGATTGGAGCTCTCTCGGCGAGGACCGGCGCCATCGTTGGTTTGGCTGCGGGCGCCGCGCCGGCAGCTTTTTTCTTGGTGTGGGCGACACGTTCTTGAGTCACCTTTTTCTTTGCTTTTTCGGCCTCACGCCGTGCCTGCCGTTGAGCCTTCACTTCGTCGTTACTCGCCTTTTCCTGCAAAAAAGGGGCAGCCTTTATGACCTCGGGCAAGGGGGGCAGCTGCCACTGGGGGCGTTCTTCGAGTAGCGCCACGCAGTGTGGACCCGCGGGAAATTCGTTCGCAATCGCAAACGCCATAAGGGCGATCACGTGGCTATCATCAACTCCTTCGCCCTGGACGGTAGCGATTGCATCACTCAGTTGATCTTTTGTGGGCAATTCAGCGTGGTCAGCGAGTACTTCGACTACCCGGTCGAGTGTTTCGTGAGACATAACTTCGAGTAGACCCATGAGTGCGGGCAGGGGTGCGGTGGTCGCAAAATTCACGGTATCGCGCTTTTGCTGCAAGGTTCGTAGCGGTATGCCCACGACCGCTTTTAGCTGCGAACTCGAGCGCAGATCTAACTGATCAACGACGTCGAGCACCACGTCGGGTCCAAACTTGATGAAGGACCGGCGGATTAATTCGATTTCACTATTACTAAGAGTCATGATTTCCTATTTTGAGCTCACCCGGTGACCTGGCGAACAGATTGAAAGTGCAGTGTACCGTTCTATCTTTGAACAGTTATACGCGACTGAGCCACGCTTCGTAGGCCGGAATTTCACCGCGCACCGCGGCAGCGTAGGTGGACTGAATCTGCTTCGTGATCGGACCTGGCTTGCCCGAACCAATGGCCCGGTCGTCGACGGAGCCAATCGGAACGACCTCAGCGGCCGTTCCGGTCAAGAATGCCTCGTCGCAGATGTAGAGGTCGTCTCGGCGTAGTGACTCGTAGCGAACTTCGTAGCCGAGGTCAGTCGCAATCTTTACCACCGAATTAAGTGTGATGCCCGCCAGAGCACCGGCCTCGCTTGATGGTGGTGTGATAATCACACCGTCTCGAACAATAAACAAGTTCTCACCCGAGCACTCAGAGATTCGACCATCGGTGCCGAGCATGATTGCCTCGTCGTAACCGGCCTTTAACGCTTCCACCTTCGCCAGACTCGAGTTTACGTAGGCCCCCACCGTTTTGGAGCCAGTTGGAAACACGTTCGGGTGGTGGCGGTTCCAAGAGGAGATCTTCATCTTGACTCCATTCTCCACACCCTCATCACCCAAGTACGCGCCCCACGGCCAGGCCGCAATGACGACCTCCACGGGTGAGTTGAGTGGGTTGATGCCCATTTCCCCGTAGCCCAGGTAGACGAGGGGGCGGATGTAGCAACCATTTTCTAGGTCGTTGACGCGAACGACCTCCTTGGTTGCGGCAATGAGCTCTTCCACGCTGTAGGGCAGATCAATCATCAAGATTTTGCAACTGTTGGCTAGACGAGTCATGTGCTCGCGCAGACGAAATACCGCAGGTCCACTTGACGTTTTGTAGGCACGAATGCCCTCGAAGGCCCCGGTGCCGTAGTGCAAGGTGTGGCTCAAGACGTGTGTCGTCGCCTTCTCCCAGTCAACCAACGTTCCGTTGGCCCAGATCTTCTTGGTTGGGGTAATGGGCATCTAAAACCTTTCCTTCACGGCATCGATTACTGCGCGGGTTCCGAGCACGGAGCCCTCGGGCTTACAGTCTCGCACGACTTGGGACAACTTCGTGGCCGCTTCAAATTCACCGAGGTGCTCGAGCATCAGCATCGCCGAGGAGATGGCGGCGAGGGGGTTGGCTTGGCCCAGCCCGGCGATATCGTGGGCGGCGCCGTGTACGGGCTCGAAGAGTGATGCACCAGTTCTGGCTGGATTTAAGTTGGCGCTGGCCGCGTACCCAATGCCGCCCGTTACCGAGCCGGCGAGGTCGGAGAGAATATCGCCAAAGAGATTGTCCGTCACGATGATGGAGTACCGTTCGGGTTGTTCGACCAAGTAAATACAAGCGGCGTCGACATGGTTGTAGTCAACTTCAACGTTGGGGTACTCCACCGAGACCTCTTGTACGACACGGTTCCACAAGTCCCCGGCGTAGGTGAGAACATTCGTTTTATGAACGAGCGTTACCTTTTTTACTTCCCGAGTACTAGCGCGCTCAAAGGCGTAGCGGACACAACGTTCAACGCCGAATCGCGTGTTCACCGAACCTTGCGTGGCCACCTCGTTAACCGTGCCGTAGCGCAACGTGCCACCTTCACCGGCGTAGGGGCCCTCAGTATTTTCGCGAACAATGGCGAAGTCGCATCCTTGCGCCAGCGAACCAGCAACGCCGAAGAAGGGCCGGTAGTTGATATACAGATCAAGCGCAAAGCGCATCTTGAGCAAGAGTCCCCGCTCGAGGGTGCCTCCGGGAATTCGAGTGTCACCAATGGCGGGCCCAATGGCCCCGAGCATGATGGCGTCAAAGGTGCGCAGCGACTCAAGCGTGGGTTCATCTAGGACAAACCCGTCGCGTAGATAGCGGGCGGCGCCGAGATCAAAGTCGGTGGTATCGAGTTTGACACCGAGGGCTTCGACAACCTCCAGGGCAGCGGCGGTGACCTCAGGACCAATCCCGTCGCCCCCAATGACGGCAACGCGATATGTGACCATGGCTCCTCCTCCCCTCTATTTTGCTTGACTCACCGGCTCAGGGCAAAACGGCCTAGGAGATTTGGCTGGTTTCACGGTACAATTTGAACTACCGAAGACCAAGGAACGGCCATGGCTGGCGAAATTCACCGTATTACCCAAGAAACACTAGAAAAACTCAAAGAGGAGTACCACCACCTCACGACGGTGGGCCGCACTGAGATTGCCCGCGTGATTGAAGCCGCCCGACTACTCGGCGACCTGTCGGAGAACGGTGACTACCACGCCGCCAAAGATGACCAGGGCAAGATGGAATCACGAGTACGCCAAATTGACCAGGTCATTCGCAATCACGAGATCATCGCCCGCGACGCCACGGCGAGCGAAGTGCAGCACGCGTCAATCGTGGCGGTTATCTACGAGGGTGACTCCCCCGACGATGCGCAGGAATTCTTTATTGGCAGTATCGAAGAAAAGCCCGAGGATGTGCTTGTCGCTTCACCCACCTCCCCATTAGGGTCAGCCCTCTTGGGACACAAGGTCGGTGACTTGGTGACCTACGACGCCCCCTCTGGTTCGCTCTCGGTCACTATTCACGCGATTCGGTAATGGGTAAGACCCTCTACGAAAAGCTCTGGGAAGAGCACCTCGTTGTCGCCCCGGTGGGAGAGCCGGCACTGTTGTACATTGACCTGCACCTCGTGCACGAGGTCACCAGTCCGCAAGCCTTCGATGGACTTCGACTCAACCGTCGCCCCGTGCGACGACCCGATCTAACGCTCGCTACCGCCGACCACAACGTGCCTACCGACCCCCTTTCGGTACCCGTTGCGGACCCCACCTCCAAAAGACAACTTGAAGCCTTGGATGAGAACTGCCGCGAATTTGGCATCACCCTCTTCGCGCGCGGCAATGAGAACCAAGGCATCGTTCACGTCATTGGGCCCGAACTTGGAGCGACCCAGCCGGGCATGACTATTGTCTGCGGTGACTCGCACACCTCAACCCACGGCGCCTTCGGCTCCTTGGCCTTTGGCATCGGGACCAGTGAGGTGGAGCACGTTTTGGCCACCCAAACACTGCCCCAGCAAAAAGCCAAGACGATGGCCGTCACCCTTACCGGTGCGGTTCCCGCCGGAGTCGGGGCCAAAGATATCGTTCTCGCCATTGTCCAGCGGCTCGGCACCGGTGGTGGGGCCGGGTACGTCATTGAATATCGCGGCCAGGCGATTTCCGAACTCTCCATGGAGGGTCGCATGACTATTTGCAATATGTCAATTGAGGCGGGTGCTCGAGCGGGACTCATCGGTGTCGACGAAACCACCATTGACTACCTCAAGAATCGACCCAATATAGATATGACCAAATTCGATTCCCTAGCCACCAATTGGCGAAACTGGGTGAGCGACGAGGATGCCCACTTCGACCACGAAGTTGTTATCGACGCCACCACTCTCAAACCATTCATGACCTGGGGCACCAACCCCGCCCAAGTGGTCGCCATCGACGGGGTCGTGCCCGATCCCTCGACCTTCAGTGACCCCGAAGAGCGCGCCACCGCCGAACGCAGCTTGACCTACATGGGTCTACAAGCCAATACCCCCATGCGAGAGATTCCGGTGGACGTCGTGTTCATTGGGTCGTGCACCAACTCACGTATCGAAGACTTGCGCGCGGCGGCCGCCGTCGCGAAACGAGGTCGGGTCGCGAGTTCCGTTCGCGCCCTCGTGGTACCGGGTTCGCACCGAGTAAAAACACAAGCTGAGGCCGAGGGTCTCGATCAGATATTTATTAACGCCGGATTTGAGTGGCGTGAACCGGGGTGTTCAATGTGTCTCGGGATGAACCCCGATCAACTCACTCCCGGACAGCGCAGTGCCTCAACCTCGAATAGAAACTTCGAGGGGCGCCAGGGGCGTCAGGGGCGCACGCACCTACTCTCGCCCGCGGTGGCCGCCGCCACCGCGCTGAAGGGTCGCTTCGCCACCCCCGATGAGGTTTTGGCGTGAAGGCCGTATCCCGCGTGACGGGTACCGCAGTCGCCCTG
Source organism: uncultured Actinomycetes bacterium (assembly GCA_903832015.1). Classification (GTDB taxonomy): domain Bacteria; phylum Actinomycetota; class Acidimicrobiia; order Acidimicrobiales; family RAAP-2; genus RAAP-2. The sequence continues at coordinate 9,340 of CAIKZX010000096.1, read as the reverse complement.
CGACGATCGGACGTGGATACCGACCAAATAATTCCCTCCGAATGGCTGAAGCGTGTGGAGCGTACCGGTTTTGGCCAAGGACTCTTTAGCGAGTGGCGCGACGATCCGACCTTCGTTTTGAATCAACCGGAGCACCAAGGGGCCGCCATCTTGGTTGCGGGACCTCGATTTGGGACCGGGTCATCGCGTGAACACGCAGTGTGGGCCCTCATGGATTACGGCTTTGGCGCCATAATCTCCTCCTCTTTTGGTGACATCTTCCGAAACAATTCCTCCAAACAGGGACTCGTCATCGTTCAACTCTCAGCGCAACTCGTTGAAGAACTCCAGGGCATCGTCGAGCAGTCCCCGCATACTCCCGTGATTGTTGACGTTGAACGACTGGTGGTCGAGGTGGCGGATTTTGACTGGATTCAACCCTTCGCCATGGACGCCATTACCCAAGAACGCCTGTTGGAGGGCTGGGACGATATCGGACTTACCTTGCGCCAGTCCTCGGCGATTGAGCAGTACGAACGCACCCACGCCTCGCACGCGCTGAACTCAACGATGCAGGAGTAGTTCGCTAACTGCGGCGCCGATTCGCCGCCGACACGACCGCTTCGAGTGAGGCGTCAAGGATTGATGAGCTCAGGCCCACACCCCACCAGAGTGCACCATCTTCTCCCTGGGCCTCAACGTAGGCGACCGCCGACGCTGAAGAGCCTGCGGTGAGCGCGTGCTCGTGATAGTCACGAACGGTGAAGTCGACATTCAGCTCGCGACGCAAAGCGTCCATAATTGCGTCAATCGGACCATTACCCTCACCTCGCACGGAAACTTGTTCGCCACTTACCACAAGGTGCGCCGTGATTCGAGTGTGATTTTTTTCGGCGACAACTTCGCTCGAGAGGAGTTGGATTGTCGGGTTCGTCGGCGTGTAGGTAGTCGTGAAGACATCCCAAATTTCAGCGGGCGATATTTCAGTTCCCGTTCGCTCAGTGCGTTCTTGCACCGCGCGCTGAAACTCAACCTGCATGGCCTTGGGTATATCAAGGCCGTGTTCGGCCTGCAGGAGGTAGGCGGGACCGGCCTTGCCGGATTGTGAATTCACGCGGATGATTGCCTCGTAGGTGCGACCAGTGTGCTTGGGATCGATTGGTAGGTAGGGCACCTCCCAAATTTCGTACTCCTCGCCAATGGCCACCATGCCTTTTTTAATGGCGTCTTGGTGGGAGCCAGAAAAGGCGGTGTACACCAACTCACCAACGTAGGGGTGGCGCATATGAACCGGAAGGCGATTGGCGTACTCGACAATGTGCTTGGCCTTGTCGATATCGGAGATATCGAGCTCGGGGTCCACTCCTTGACTAAACAGGTTGAGCGCGAGGTTGATGACGTCGACATTTCCCGTCCGCTCTCCGTTGCCAAAGAGGGTCCCCTCAACGCGGTCCGCCCCCGCAAGCATGCCCAGTTCAGCGGCCGCCACGCCGGTACCCCGATCGTTGTGGGGGTGTAGCGAGAGAATGACCGCTTCACGGTTATCCACGTGGCGCAAGAAATACTCGATCGAGTCGGCGTAGAGATTTGGGCCGTACATCTCAACGGTGGCGGGCAGGTTCAAAATAATCGGCCGCTCGTGCGTTGGTTTAATAACCGCCATCACTGCATTGCAAACCTCGAGGGCGTACTCGAGCTCGGTTCCCGTATAACTTTCCGGGGAGTATTCGTAATAGAAATCGGTTTCGGGCGATGTCGATTCCAAACTCAGACAGAGCGTCGCCGCGTCGGTAGCAATCTTTGTGATTCCCGCCTTGTCCAAACCAAAGACCACCCGTCGTTGCAGAGTGGAGGTGGAGTTGTAGAAGTGGACAATCGCTCGGTGCGCGCCCTTGAGTGATTCGTACGTTCGCTCAATAAGGTCGGGTCGACATTGCGTCAACGCCTGGATGGTTACGTCTTCTGGAATCAGGTCATTTTCAATAATGTAACGAACAAAATCAAAATCTGGTTGCGAGGCCGAAGGAAAACCGACTTCGATTTCCTTAAAGCCCATCACTACGAGGTGTTCGAACATAACCTTCTTGCGTTCGAGGTCCATCGGATCAATCAAGGCTTGATTGCCATCTCGCAGGTCGACCGAGCACCACCGGGGAGCGTGGGTGAGTCGATTATTGGGCCAGGTGCGGTCAGGTAGGTCCACCGGAACCGTGGCGCGGTACTTTGAAAAGGGCATCGCGCTCGGTAACTGGTGCTTCTCTCGCATGTGGGTACATCTCCTCGGTAATAAAAAAACCCCCGCCTTCGCGGGGGTCGGACATGACGGTGCCCGGCCCTAGTGCAGTAGTAGCAAGGTAGTGGTTGTCATCTCCCCCACCCTAGCCCCCGAGCAGTCTGGCCGTCTAGGGCTCCACCCACTAACCTCACAGAGGCGGGCTGCGGTGTCCGTTTGACAACTCGTAAGGAGCCAACATGGCAGAAATGATTTATCGTCGACTGGGCCGTTCTGGCCTTCAGGTCAGTGTTCTTTCCTTTGGTTCTTGGGTGACCTTCGCTAAGCAGGGTCAGCTCGAATCTGTTCAGTTGGCCGCCGAGTCCATGGACGCCGCCAAAAAGGCTGGCGTGAACTTCTTCGATAACGCCGAAGGCTACGAAGCCGGTCGCAGTGAGTCGGTCATGGGGGCCGCGATCAAAGACCTCGGCTGGGCTCGACACGAATACGTAATTTCCACCAAGTTGTACTGGGGCATTCACAATATGCCCAACATGAAGAACACCCTGAACCGCAAGTACCTCACTCAGGGCATCGAGGGATCACTCGAGCGTTTGCGGTTGGACTTTGTGGACTTGGTCTTCTGCCACCGCCCCGACAAGAACACCCCCATCGAAGAGACCGTTTGGGCCATGAGCGACATGGTCTCTCGAGGACAGGCCCTCTACTGGGGAACGAGCGAATGGAGCGCCGACGAGATTCGCGCCGCTTGGGCCATTGCCGATAAGCACCACCTCCAGAAGCCCGTCATGGAACAGCCGCAGTACAACCTGCTCCACCGTCAGCGCTTCGAGGTCGAATACGCCCGTCTGTACGAAGATATTGGCCTAGGTACCACGATCTGGTCTCCATTAGCTTCGGGCCTCTTGACCGGAAAATACCTAAACGGTGTTCCCGCTGGTTCCCGCGCGACTCTTCCAGGTTACGAGTGGTTGCACAGTGTACTCACCGACCCCAAGACCAACGCAAAGGTTACTGAGCTCAAGAAGGTCAGCGACGAACTCGGCGTCTCTCTCGCTGCTCTGTCCCTGGCGTGGTGCGTCAAGAATGAGCACGTCTCTACCGTCATCACCGGAGCGTCAAATGTTCAGCAGGTTCACGAGAACATGGCCGCACTCGACGTGCTCCCCTTGTTGACTGACGAGGTTATGGCTCGACTCGACGCCATTGCGCCCGTCGTGCCCTTCGACCCCGAGGACTAACTCGCCTTCTCCCTACTTGAGGGTGATGGCGTGAATGCCGAATAGACCCTCTGACGCGTTCAGTGTTGCCACCACCGATGGAGGCGTTGCGCTCGGAGTGGACAGGACCATGAGCGCCGTTTTGGTGTTGGGGTTGGGTGCCACTGACATCTGGTCAATGGAAATACCCGCTTCGCCCAGCACGGTACCAACCCGGCCAATCATGCCGGGTTGGTCGTTGTTGCGGACCACCAACATGTGTGCCGTGGGAGTAATCTCCACGCTGTGTCCGTCGATGGAAACAATACGCATCTCCACGCGCGTTCCCAAGGTCAACAGGGTTCCCGCCACTGCGTACTCCCCCGAACGGACCGTAATGAGGTTCACAAATTCGGGACTGTCGGGCGACGCGGTTTCCCTAACCGTGACGCCATGCTCTTCGGCGAGTGTGGTGGCGTTTACGAAGGAGACACCTTCGTGACCAGTCGAGGCGAAGAGGCCCTTCAGGGCGCAGAGCGTCAGAATCTTGTTGGAAACTCCCGCCAATTCGCCCTGGTAGAAGATCTCCATATCGGCCGGCTCCCCGTCCAAGAGTCCACCCAAAAAGCGACCCAGCAGCTCGGCGAGTCCCATAAAGGGACGCACGCTGGTCGACACCTCACCAGCCGAGACATTAACGGCGAAGGGTACGAAGTCACCCGCGAGAGCGAGTTGAACCTGCTCGGCGATTGTCGCACCGGCGCGGTCTTGCGCCTCTACCGTTGATGCGCCGAGGTGAGGTACTACCACGACCGAGGGTAGTTCAAAGAGGGGCGACTCCGTCGTGGGCTCTTTCTCGAATACGTCGAGCGCCGCTCCTTGCACGTGACCCGAAGTGATTGCCGCCGCGAGGTCGGCCTCATTGACGATCCCTCCTCGCGCCACGTTAATGATGCGCACGCCAGGCTTGGTTTTCTTTAGTGATTCCGCGTTAAGAAGATTCGTGGTCTCCTTGTTCTTCGGCAGATGGATGGTAATGAAATCACTTTCCGCCAGTAATTGGTCAAGGGTCATACTCTGAACCCCCATCGTGCGAGCCCGTTCTTCGGAGATGAAGGGGTCGTAGGCAACGAGGCGCATGCCAAAGGCCGCCGCCCGAGTAGCCACTAGAGCACCGATTTTGCCCAGCCCAATAATGCCGAGGGTTTTTCCGTGTAACTCAACCCCCTCCCACTTTGAGCGCTCCCACTTACCCTGCTTCAGGGCACCGTGGGCCTGGGGAATATTGCGAGCTTGGCTCAGCAACAGGGCCATGGTTTGTTCGGCGGCGGAGAGGATGTTCGATACCGGCGCGTTAACCACCATGACGCCCAGTTCGGTGGCTCGTTGTACATCGACGTTGTCGAGGCCAATTCCGGCCCGACCAACGACGACCAAATCTTTACCCGCCTGGAGAGTCGCGGCATCTACTTGGGTGGAAGAACGAATGATGAGTGCCTGTGCCCCAACCACGGCCTCGAGAAGCTCGTCCGGGGTGAGTCCGAGGCGAATGTCTACTTCGTGCCCAGCCTGACGCAATTCGTCCAGACCAGATTCAGCGATTTCTTCGGTAACCAGAACGCGAGCCACGCACTGCCTTTCGTTGGGGGGTCACCCCAGCCTAAAGGATGGGGAGGCGGGTTAGCCCCTGCTGACAAATTGTTGGACTCGTTCGAGACCTTCGACGAGATCGGCGTCGTTCAGGGCGTAGCTCAAGCGAACGAAGCCGGGTGTACCAAAGGCCTCGCCGGGAACGACCGCAACCTTGATCTCTTCGAGTAGGTAGGACGCTAGTTCCGCTGAGCTGTGCGAGGTACGTCCCGAGAGCGAACGACCCAGTAGGCCCTGCACGTTGGGGTAGCAGTAAAAGGCACCTTCCGGTTCGGCACAACTGATCCCATCAATCTCATTGAGCATTCGGGTCATGACCTGGCGACGGCGATCAAAAGCGGTGCGCATCTCCATTACCGCCGTCAAGTCTCCCTCTAGTGCCGCTATCGCTGCCCGTTGCGAAATATTCGAAATGTTCGATGTCGTTTGACTCTGGAAGGTAATGGCGGCGTCCATTACATCTTGGGGGCCCACCATCCAGCCCACTCGCCAGCCGGTCATGGCGTACGTCTTCGCCACACCATTCACCACCACCCAGCGGTCCCCTAGCTCGGGAGCTACGACGGGCATGGAAACATTTTTCGCCGAACCGTATACCAGGTGCTCATAAATTTCGTCGGCCAGAACCCAGATGTCATGCTCGGCGGCCCAACGTCCAATCGCGGCCACCTCGTCGGGGGCGACCACGGCGCCCGTTGGGTTAGAGGGAGAAACAAAGGTGAGCAACTTCGTCTTTGGGGTACGGTACTTTTCCAGATCCTCCACCGTCACCCGAAAGCCGTTGGCCTCACTGGTGGGTACCGCCACCGGGGTCGCCCCGGTTAAATAGACCGCTTCGGGGTAGGTCGTCCAAAAGGGTGCGGGAATCAAGACTTCGTCACCGGGATTTAACAGCGTCATGTAGGCCGTGGCCACCGCGTGCTTACCCCCATTGGTCACGAGGACTTGGCTGGGCTTAATGGACAGTCCGGTGTCACGAAGAGTCTTTTGGGCGATGGCCTCTCGAAGTTCGGGTAACCCGGGGGTCGGGGTGTACTTATGGTTCACAATGCCAAAACAGGCCTTAGCGGCCGCATCGACGATATGGGCGGGGGTCGGAAAGTCTGGTTCTCCAGCCCCGTAACCAATTACGGGCTCGCCGGCGGCCTTGAGGGCCTTAGCCTTCGCGTCGACCGCCAAGGTCGCGCTGGGAGAGAGTCCGGCCAATAGATGACTAATGCGTGTCGACATGATTCACTCCCGTAGAAATCCGTAAGAATAAGTGTATGAGTTCCCCGAACCCCCTAAAGATCCCCGCCAACCTTTTGCCCAGTGACGGACGCTTCGGCGCCGGTCCTTCTAAGGTCCGCCAAGAGCAGCTCGACCGGCTGATGAAGGACGCCGCGTCCTACATGGGGACCAGCCACCGTCAAGATACGGTCAAAAATAAGGTGGGCGAGGTTCGTGATGGACTTCGGGCTCTCTTCAACTTGCCCGACGGCTATGAAGTTCTCTTGGGTAACGGCGGCTCCACCGCGTTTTGGGATGCCGCCACCTTCCACCTAATTGAACAGAAGTCCCAGCACCTCAATTTCGGAGAATTTTCCTCCAAGTTCACCACCGCCGTACAGGCGGCTCCGCACCTGAATGAGCCCGAAGTCATCACGAGCGCCGTCGGTACTCACCCCGTCCCCGTCACCAACGCCGAGATTGATCTCTACGCCCTAACGCACAACGAAACCTCCACCGGAGTGATGATGCCCATCACCCGACCACTCGGCAGTACCGGCCTAGTGGCCGTGGACGCAACCTCGGCGGCGGGAGGAATCTACGTTGACCCCACCCAGTTTGATTGCTACTACTTCGCCCCCCAGAAGTCCTTCGCGAGTGATGGTGGTTTGTGGCTCGCCATCTGCTCGCCCGCGGCTATTGAGCGCATCGAGAAATTGGCCGCCTCCGGACGGTGGACTCCCGCATTTTTCGACCTGAAAACGGCACTCGACAACTCCCGCTTGAACCAGACTTACAACACCCCCGCGTTGGCGACCATTCACCTCTTGGCTTCACAGATTGAGTGGTTCAATAGCAACGGGGGCCTGAGTTTCTCCGCCGGTCGTTCAGCCCAATCGGCTAAACGACTCTACGAATGGGCCGAAGCGTCACCCTTCGCTACACCCTTTGTCACGAACCCCGCCGAGCGCTCCAACGTCATTGGCACCATTGACTTCGTTGAGACCATCGATGCGAACGAACTCTCAAAGACCTTGCGCGCGAACGGCATCGTTGATACCGAGTCGTACCGCAAGTTGGGTCGAAATCAACTCAGAATTGCGATGTTCCCGGCGGTCGATCCAGAAGACATCACCAAGCTGACCGGATGTATTGATTACCTGATTGAGAACCAGTAACCAGAAGTTTTAGTTGTCGGTGTCGCCACCGGAGACTTCGGATACCTTCTGCTTACCCGCGGAGACGAATGGCATCATCGCACGAAGCTTCTTACCAATCTCTTCAATGGGGTGCTTCTTGCCGGCTTCACGAAGTTCGTGGTAGCGCGGGCGACCAATCTCGTTTTCTTTGATCCACTCGTTAGCGAAGGTACCGTCTTGAATTTCGGTCAGAATCTTCTTCATCTCGTGCTTCACTGATTCGGTGATGACTCGAGAACCACGAGTCAGGTCGCCGTACTCGGCGGTGTCCGAAACACTAAAGCGCATACCGGTAATTCCCTCTTCGTACATCAGGTCCACAATGAGCTTGAGCTCGTGGAGGCATTCAAAGTAAGCACTCTCGGGCTGGTATCCCGCTTCCACGAGGGTTTCGTAGCCCGCCTTAACCAGGGCCGACACGCCACCGCACAAGACCGCCTGCTCGCCAAAGAGGTCTGTCTCGGTCTCTTCGGTGAAGGTTGTCTCGAGAACACCCGCGCGAGTAGCGCCAATGCCGTCGGCGTAGGCCAGAGCGATGTTGTGCGCGTTGCCGGTGGCGTCTTGATGGATGGCAATGAGCGCGGGTACTCCGCCGCCCTCTTTGTAGGTGCGACGAACTAAATGGCCGGGTCCCTTAGGCGCAACCATCGCGACGTCGACATCGGCGGGTGGGTTGATTAGTCCAAAGCGGATGTTGAATCCGTGGGCGAACAAGAGACACTTGCCGGCCGTCAGGTGGGGGGCCACCGCTTCGTCGTAGGTCTTCTTTTGGTCGGTGTCGGGAACGAGCATCATGATTACATCGGCCTCTTCACAGGCCTGCGCCATGCTGGTGACCTTGAGTCCCGCCTCTTTCGCCTTGGCGATTGAAGACGAACCTTCACGCAAGCCAACGCGTACGTCATAGCCCGATTCGTGCAGGTTGAGGGCGTGGGCGTGGCCCTGTGATCCATATCCCAAGACGGCAATCTTCTTGTCTTTCAAGAATTCCGGCTTGGCATCTTCTTTGTAGAACATCGTGGTCATGGTTCTCCTCTTTTCCTTAGTTCTCTTCAGTCTTAGTAAGTCTAGGTAGTGCGACCCGTCCCGTTCGGTGTAATTCCACCTCGGCGAAACTCTCCATAGCTTTTTCGAGGTCGTCACAGGTCCCCGGGGTGCCCGCCAACATCAAGGTAAGCGAGCGGGCGTCCACATCGACAATGGAGGCGTTAAACATCTCGACCAACCCCAAAATTCGGCCACGATTCTCACCATCGGTAACGACCGTGGCCAGCAACAGTTCGCGCTCCAGCGCGTCTTTGGGGGCGAGGTCGGTAATGGCTACGACATTAATTAATTTGTTGAGCTGGCCAACAATCTGTTCCAGCGGGGCCGATTCGGCGTCCACCACGATAGTTACGCGCGAAAAACGGGCCTCCCCCTCGGAAGGGGCGACCGCGAGTGAGTAGATGTTGAATCCGCGGCGTGCGAACAGTCCGGCGATACGGGCGAGTACACCGGCCTTGTTCTCTACCAGCACCGAAAGAATATGGTGAGTGACCGGGGTCCGGTCAACCTCGCCTAAGAATGGCTCGGGGGTCATCAGCTCGGTACCTCTTGAAGGGGGTGCACCATGATGTCATCATTGGAGGCACCGGCGGCCACCATCGGAAAAACCTTTTCCGACGCAGGGGTGCGGAAGTCAATGACTACCGAGCGGTCATGGATCGCATTTGCTTGACGAATCGCATCATGCATTTCTTCGATAGTTCGTGCACGCAGTCCCACCGCACCCATTGATTCTGCCCACTTCACGTAATCGGGCAGGTCAGCGTCTAAGAACACCTCGGAGAAGCGCTCTTCGTAGAACATCTCCTGCCACTGGAGATCGG
>CAIKZX010000095.1 GCA_903832015.1 uncultured Actinomycetes bacterium | reverse complement strand
GTCGAAGAGGTAACGATTGTTTCGCTTCCCGTCGAAGAAGAAGACGTTGTTGATGACGCGGACATCGAATTGGCGCTTGATGAAGTTCTGGCTGAGACAATTCTCCGAACATCCACTGTCGAAGAAGATGAGGATGACACTCCCATCGAAACGGTGCCAGATCCTGAAGGTACAGAAACGATTCTGCCCAAGCAAGATGATGAGTTTCGCTGCAAGTCCTGCCGCTTACTGAAGAAGACAACGCAGCTTGCGGATAAGAAGAAATCTTTGTGCCGAGATTGCGTTTGACGTGACCGATTTGCGCTTTCACCGCGTTGGTGTCGAAAGCGAAGAATTGCTTTCGTCCATCGATGAGGTTCTCACCGCGCTAGAAACCGATCGAGGCGGGCTTGCTCTGATCGATCAATTGGGAGCAAGAGACGTCACTGCGTTTTGCCAGGATCTGTCGGCAATCGGAGGGCTTTGGGCCTGTTTTGCGGGTGAAACGATTGTCGCCTGGGCGCTGGTGCAGGATCAAATAATCCTGGCCCTCTACGTTGTACCCGCGTATCGCCGACAAGGCATCGCCAAAAGCTTTGTTACCCACTTGCTGGAGTCAGATAACCCACCGGTTGACGCGTACGCGCTTCCTGGCGATCGGGAAATGAAGTCACTGTACGAGTCAATCGGCTGGAAGGCTCGATTACTGACTATGCGCGGCTAGGCGACCTCCGAGGCCGCGATGGGCGCGCCGAGGGTGGGGGAGGAGGCGGAACCGCCATACCGAGTAACTTCGCCAGCTCAGGAATTGCTCCGGCATTTTTGATGGCTACGGCCTTAGAGCTTTCATCAGCGGGAATGCCAACCGGCTTGACCTGTCGTCGAATTGATGTCTCGACGGTTAAGGCGACCAGTTCATTCCAAAGCGCAGCTGGCTGAGAAGGGTTGAGCGCCTCGGAAACAGCAGAAACAATTTTTGCTGCATCCTCAGCACTGACTTTGGTTGAAACGTCTGGTGGACGTGCAATTAGTCCCAAAGTCTCTTTCAAGTTGTTTGAAGCGAGTGCGGTTGACAGCTTCTCCGTCCACACTTTACGCATGTGCTCGATACGGTCGGTGAGGGACGTTTGAAGATCCTTCAACATGGCCCGGGACTCATCGTCATGGGAGACCGTCTTTGCGGTCGTAACCACGGCTCGTAGGTCACGAAGTTTGAGCTCTTTACCGGCTCCGATCGCACCGGCGGCGCGATCTTTCCAGAAAGCCAAAGCCGTCCGACCCACCAAGTCCTCGGCCATGCGCTCAATAATGATTGGATCAATCGTGGGGCGTGATTGCGCAACAAGGGTCTTATTTTGTTCGACGATGGCGCTTCGAACAGCCGCGATGCCACCCCGGAAGAGTTGTTCGGCGACCGGAATTTGTTCGGCACTCAAAGTGCCAAGCATTGCATTCCGGTGAGTCGTTGTCACTGGAGCGACGGTCAAACTACCGGTACGGGGTCCCCGAGCTGAACGCTGGTCACCATCGCGCCGAGGAAGTCGAGACGAGCGGTTAGACCCATCCTCTCCTTCACGACGAGAGGGCCTCTCAGTTCGAGTTGCGCCTTCTCCACGAGGCTTGCGTTCGCCATCACGACTTGGTCGCCGATCTTCACCATCACGTCGCGGACGGCGGTCGTCGCCATTGCGGCGAGGCCCTCGTCCCTTGGGGGCGTAGGTCACGGTCACGTCTGGACCGTCGGCCTTCTTCTCGATGATTGCGATTCGCTCGTTACGAGGGTCCAAAGGTGAGGCCGTCTTGGCGGGTGCGACCGAAAGCACCTCAATGTCGTTCATGAACTGTTCGATTTCGGCGCGATAGACGTGGCCAACCTTGGGCCCGTCAGCAATGAGACCGGTGCTCAACGTTCCCTTCGGCAGTTTGGCTCCCGCGGCCCGCCAGGTGGCAGATTCCCCGCTAACACTGGTGATTTCAATATCAATTCGCCGCGACATACGTATCCAATCTAGCGGCTTTTGAACGTCTCACAATTTGCTGATTATTAGACGAAATTTATGTTTTCCTCCTATAGTGAAGGTCGTGACCGAAGACCAGAATCCCAATCGCCCCTCCGAATTTGACGCGACCTTGGAAGCAAGTTCTCAAGGTACTTTCGCCCGACGCTCTGGATCAAGCTCTTCTTCACGATTCGCGCGCGTTGTGGGCCCCCTTCTCGTCGCCGCCCTGGTCGGTGGCGTCGCTGGGCATTTCACGGGGGGATCAACCAGTGGAGGGTTCGCAATTAATCAACTCAATGGCTCGCCATCAGGGGCGATACTTCCCAACGGTAACTCGGTGCCGGCCCTTGTGAAATCTGTCCTACCCGCGATTGTTTCTATCGATGTGAAGGCTAACGGGCTCGAAGACCAGGGCACCGGCATGATCATTACCAAAGATGGCTACGTCGTAACGAACAACCACGTTATTGCCGCCGCCGCTGGGGGAGCAGGGACTATCACCGTTACCGCTTCGGGTTCAACGAAGGCCATGCCAGCAACTCTCATCGGAACGAGTCCTGTTGATGACGTCGCCCTTATCAAGATTGACAATGTTCACAACGAGCCCACGGTGACTCTTGGTAACTCAAATGCTCTTCAAGTAGGCGATTCGGTCGTCGCAATTGGGAATGCGCTTGGCCTAGCGGCAGGGACTCCAACCGTTACCACGGGTATCGTTTCGGCGCTCGGCAGAACTGTAACCGCAGGAACGGCAACTTCTTCAGAAACATTAAATAACATGATTCAAACCGATGCCGCGATTAACCCGGGAAACTCCGGTGGGCCTCTCTTGGACTCAGCGGGAGCGGTGATTGGCATGGACACTGCCGTGGCCGGAACTTTGCCTGACGGAACCAGCGCTCAAAACATCGGTTTCGCAATTCCAACTGCGACGATTCAGTCGCTTCTCAAGCAGCTCAAGGCGGGTGAGAGCGTCGTAAATCATGGCGCTTACCTTGGTGTCGAAATCATGAGTAACAACAGTTCGATACAACAACAATATGGCTTCAGTATTTCAACCGGAGCGGTGATCATGAGCGTGGTGCCAGGCGCTGGTGCCGCCGCAGCAGGATTGAAGCAGGGTGACATCATCACCGCTGTGGACGGCACGCCAATTCAGAGCGCCCAGGACCTCCAGAGTGTCATTTCGACCCACCACGCAGGTGATCGGGTTAAAGTCGCCTACAACCGCGCTGGGAGCACCCATACGGTCTATGTGGTGCTGCACCGTAAGCCTTAGAGCTTAGCCTCGGTAGACCTTAGGCGCCGATAATGTACGTTTTGTAAAGTATCGTTACATTTCCTCAATTACAGGAATTTAATTGGTCCCGTAGTTAATCTATGAACGTGTCGAACCCATACCTGACCCCCCGAGCAATGTTCACAGGACTTTTAGCCGTCGCCCTAGGTGGATTCTTGGGGAGTTTGTTGCGCGTATGGTTAGTGCCGCCCTCCGGCCGCTCGCAGGTTGCCGTGCTCCACATGGTTCCCTGGGCTCTGCTCGGCATTAATGCTCTTGGTGTCGCCCTAGCGGTCTACCTTTTGCACCGACTTTTCTACCACCAATCCTTCCTTGATCCGGCTCGCCTCTTTCTCATTACCGGTTTCCTTGGTGGCCTGACCTCGTATTCCGGTCTCCTACTTTCCCTCTATGACATATGGCAGGTCAGGCCATTGTTGGCGATTTCTGTCGGCTTAGGAGCCATTGTGAGCGGAGTTATAGCTGGGCGTATCGCGATGACTCTGGCTGGACGTCGCCCATGATCACCATAGCTCTCGCAGGCGCTGGCGGAGCAGTTGCTCGGTACCTTATTGAATTAACCGGCGTCAATGCAAAGGCTAATTCAAGCCCCTGGTCAACGATGTTGGCAAACATTCTGGGGTGTTTCTTCGCTGGCTTGACCATCCACGGGCTAAGT
>CAIKZX010000094.1 GCA_903832015.1 uncultured Actinomycetes bacterium | reverse complement strand
GTCGTGACCGGTTCGAACGTGGAAAATGCCAGCTACGGCCTGACTCTTTGCGCAGAGTGCTCCCTCGTCAGTGACTTAACTCGCCAGGGCGGAGGACGACTCGTTGGTATTTCGGTGGTCGCCGGTGACGGTCAGCCCATCGCTCCTTGCGGACGCTGTCGGCAAGTGCTATTCGAGCACGGTGGGAAGCACCTCATTGTCGATGACGGCTCACACGACCCCGTGCGCACGATTTCGGACCTCCTTCCCGATGCATTTGGTCCGGAGGATTTAGATACGAGGAGCAACTCGTGAGCATTAATGCGGTTGAAATTATTGGCTCCAAACGCGATGGCCGAGTACTTTCGAATGAAGCAATCGCCTGGATACTCAACACTTATAACGCGGGTGGCGTCGCCGAAGAACAGATGTCTTCTTTACTCATGGCCATCTTTTTCAATGGCCTCAACGCTGAAGAATTAAATACTTGGACGGATGTCATGATTAATTCTGGTGAGCGACTCTCGCTCTCGGGACTTTCACGACCAACTGTTGACAAACATTCCACCGGTGGTGTGGGTGACAAAATTTCCCTCATTCTCGCTCCCCTTGTCGCGGCCTGTGGCGCGGCGGTCCCCCAACTCTCGGGTCGAGGTCTCGGTCACACGGGTGGAACGCTTGACAAACTCGACGCGATTCCTGGTTGGCGTGCCTTTCTCTCGAATGAAGAGGTGCGCGCGCAACTGGAATCAGTTGGAGCCGTCATCTGCGCAGCCGGGCAAGGAATGGCTCCTATTGACCGCAAGCTCTACTCTCTTCGTGATGTGACCGCGACCGTAGAGTCCATCCCTCTTATTGCCTCTTCAATCATGTCCAAAAAGATTGCCGAAGGCACTGAAGCATTGGTCCTTGACGTCAAAGTCGGTCGAGGCGCCTTTATGAAAGACCGCGATCGCGCTCGCACACTTGCTCAGACCATGGTGGGCATTGGTACGCAGCACGGCGTAAAAACAGTGGCCCAACTAACCAATATGGATGTGCCCCTAGGAATAGCCGCTGGAAATGCCCTGGAGGTAATCGAGTCCGTTGAGGTTTTGCGCGGTGGCGGGCCACAGGATGTCCGCGACCTCACCGTCGCCTTAGCGGAGGCCATGTTGGAACTGGTGGGAATCTCGGCCAACCCCGCCGAAATGTTGGACAATGGCAAGGCGTATGAAACGTACCGTTCGATGATTAGCGCACAGGGTGGTGACCCGGACTACGAATTTCCAAAGGCAACGAGGATCGAAACCTATGAGGCGCCCCAGGCGGGAATTGTCAACCGCTTAGACGCCCTTGGGGTTGGCGTGATTGCTTGGCGGCTGGGTGCGGGTCGAGCTCGCAAGGAAGACTCCGTTAGTGCCGCTGCCGGAGTTCGGGTTCTCGTTCGAGAGGGTGATTCGGTCGAAAAGGGTCAGCCCCTGCTCGAACTGCACGCTGACGATGACAGTCACATGCAGGCCGGTCGGGACGCATTAAGTGGCTCGATTCTCATTAACGATGAGACGCCGACACTCACGCCCCTGCTCATCGAACTCGTGCGAAAGTAAACCAAGTTTTCTTTACTAGCCTTAAGGCATGGAAGCCTCACTAATTACCAAAGAGCTAGCAATCGCAGCGCCCAAGGTGCTCTTGCATGAACACCTAGACGGTGGGGTCAGGCCGGCGACCGTTTTAGAACTAGCGCAGGCCAACGGCTACCCGGGACTGCCTACCTATGATCTAGCCGCACTCGAAAAAGACTTCGTCGTAGATGCCCCAGGGGCTGATCTTGTTCAGTACCTCAAGGGCTTCGCCCACACCACCGCGGTTATGCAAACAACTGAAGAGCTCCACCGCGTCGCTCGCGAAGGGGTTGTCGACCTCGCCCGAGACGGTGTGGTCTACGCGGAGATTCGCTTCGCCCCCGAGCAACACCTGACCAAGGGCCTCACAATGCACCAAGTTGTCGAAGCGGTCGTGGAGGGCTTTCGACAAGGAGAGGCGCAGTCAAAAAAGGAGGGCCATCCCATCGTGGCCCGAGCCATTCTTTCGGCGATGCGTCAGGCTCACCACTCGAACGAGGTTGCGAAGGTCGCCATTGACTTCCGTGATGAGGGCGTCTGCGCCTTTGACATTGCGGGACCAGAGGATGGATTCCCCCCAACCCAACACCTCGAAGCCTTTGAAATGATCAGGCGAGCAAACTTCCACTTGACTATTCACGCTGGCGAAGCATTCGGTCCTCCTTCGATCTGGGAGGCAATTCAAATCTGCGGGACAGAACGTCTCGGTCATGGAATTCACATTTTTGATGATATTGAATTACACGATGGCGAGTACCGCCTAGGTCGACTGGCCCAGTACATCCGAGACCGCCGTATCCCCCTCGAAATCTGCCCAACCTCCAACATTCATACCGGTGTCGCGCCATCTATTAAGGAACACCCAATCAACATTCTTCGCCAGCTGAACTTCCGAGTCACCGTAAATACCGATAACCGACTGATGAGCGGAATCAATTTAAGTGACGAGTTCTACAAGTGCTCACAGGCATTTGGCTGGACTCTTCGCGACATGGAGCGCTTGACCATTGACGCAATGAAGAGTGCCTTCTTCCCCTACGAAGACCGCCTCAACATCATTTGGAATGTCATCAAGCCGGGCTACGCGGCGCTGAATCTCTAGACGCCGAAGAAAACCGACATATCAGTCTTGATGGCCGAAATAGTTTCCGAAGCTGCCTCGCGAGCGATTTCTCCAACAATTTCGATATAGACCTTCAACTTTGGTTCCGTCCCCGAAGGGCGAACCACGATTCGCCCCGCCGCACCGAGCCCGAGCCACATTCCATTTGTAGGGCTCAGCCCCCGAAAGCCCTGCGCCAAGTCGGCCACCTCGCTCACCGGCAATCCCCCCACCGAAACCGGAGGCTCGTGACGTAAATGGTTCATCTTCTCCGATAATTGGGCTTGGGAGTCCTCACCACTGAATCGAATGCTGAGTTGATCGGTGACGTGGAGACCATATTCGCTCGCTATTTCATCGAGGAGCTTGGCCAGACTCTTACCCGTCGCGGCGAGTGTTTGGTCTAAGTGCGCGATGGCCAGAGCCGCCGACATTCCGTCTTTGTCACCCACGTGATCGTCAACTGCATATCCCAGAGCCTCTTCGTAGCCGAAGAGCAGTTCTTCGTCGCCCCCGGCTCGACCGATCCACTTAAATCCAGTCAACGTAGTCCGACACTCGACCCCCGCTTTGGCCGCCATCTTGGCGAGCAGGGTTGACGACACGATGGTTGTCGCCACCACACCCTCAGTCGATTCGTGCAGTGCGCGATAACCCAGTAGCCATCCAATTTCGTCACCCTTGAGTATTCTCCACTGCGAATCATCGCGAATCGCCACGCCGAGTCGGTCCGCGTCAGGGTCATTGGCAATAATTAGGCGTGATCCCACAACATCGGCGTGAGCCATTGAGGCATTCAGCGCGCCCGCCTCTTCGGGATTGGGGAACGGGAGCGAAGGGAATTCGGGGTCGGGCGAGAACTGCTCGACGACAATTGAGGCCTGGTAGCCCGCCATTTCGAAGAGCCTCACCATGTGCTCTCCGCCAACACCATGAAAGGCGCTATAGGTAATCGGGGTTCCCTCGAAACTTTCAATAGCAAAGCGAGTCGACATCAGCGAGTAGTACGACTCAAGGTCCGACTGGGGGACCTCCTGATAGAGACTCGATGCGCGCTCGCCCACCGTCACCGGTCCCACCGCATCCATAAAAGCCTCCACGGTCTTGTCATGGGGAGGGATTATTTGCGAACCAGTCCAGTCGTAGAGTTTGTACCCATTGTCTTGTTTGGGATTATGGCTTGCGGTAATCATGATGCCCGCCGCCGCTTCAAGATGACGAACGAGGTAGGGAACAAAGGGCGTAGGTGCCGGAGCGGGTAATTCCAGCACTCGTACCCCAAGACCAATCAGAGTCGCTACAACCTCCTCGTTGAACTCAGCCGAACCGTGCCGGGCGTCTCGTCCTACGATGACTCCCTTCGCGGG
>CAIKZX010000093.1 GCA_903832015.1 uncultured Actinomycetes bacterium | reverse complement strand
CGTATCTAACAAGAGGTAAACACCAAAAGGGGGTGAAGTATTTTGGCCCCTACGTCGACGTGAGGGCGCTGCGCACAACAATTGATGAATTACTGCACATCTTCCCCTTACGTAGTTGCTCGAAGCACAAATACGACTATCAAAAGAAGATTGGTCGACCCTGTCTCTTGTTTGACATTGGAAAATGTTCGGGTCCCTGTGTTGGGGCTATCGATAAGACGGGCTATCAGTCACTAGTCGACTCCTGGGCTCGCTTCTTCTCGGGGGATGTCAGCAAACTGAGGAACTCTCTAGTGGGCGCCATGGAGGCGGCTTCGCAAAACAAACATTACGAGGCGGCCGCGAAGGCTCGAGATGGCTTGGCCGCTCTCGATCGAGCATCGTCCACGCAAAGCGTGGTTCTAGATACTCATTCGAACATCGATACCCTCGCTGTTTCGACGGACGGGGGTCGCGCTACCGTGGTGCGTTTCAAGGTGCGAAGTGGTCGCGTGGTTGGGCGGAGCGTCCACTTTTTGGACAGGTCTCTCGATGAGAACACAACCGAAATTCTCGAAGCCGTAATTACCGAAGTGTACCTTGACGGCTCCGATGTCCCCGCAATTGTCGCTGTCCCTAAGAGCACAAATGTCGAGTTAGTCCAACAATTCCTCAGCATGAAACGCGGCTCTCCAGTACAGGTCGTCATTCCACTTCGAGGCAAACGCAAGAGGGTTCTGGACATGGCGGAAACTGATGCAAGTTCGGTCATAGCGCGTGATTCGTTGCGTCGACAGAGCGACCACAACGTTCGTTCGAGGGCACTGCAAGAAATTGGAACGAAACTGTCTCTCCCTCAACCACCATTTCGCATGGAGTGCTTTGATATGTCCCATCTTCAGGGAACCAATTACGTGGGATCAATGGTCGTGTTCGAGGATGGTTTGCCATTGAAGTCGGAATATCGCCACTTCAATGTGAAGGAAATTTTGGATAACGATGACTTCGGGGCAATGGCTGAGGTTGTGCGCAGGCGCCTAGAGCACTGGCAGGAAGATCAGGCGAGCTCGAAGTTTCGGCGCGCTGACTTGCTGGTCATTGACGGTGGGCTAGGGCAACTCCACGCCGCGGAGGGGGCGGCCAAGGAGTTGGGGCTGGCTGGTCAAGTGCAGTTTGTCGCTATGGCCAAACGAGAGGAGCTCCTGTACCGCCCAGGTTCTTCGGACCCGATCGCACTCGAAGGAGGTTCGGAGGGGCTCTATTTGATGCAACGACTACGTGACGAGGCTCACCGTTTCGCCATCAGTTTTCACCGGTCAAAGCGTGGAAAGTCAATGGTGGCGAGCACCTTGGAAGGTGTTGAGGGGCTCGGGCCAGCTCGACGCGACCGGCTAATTGAAACCTTTGGCTCTATAGAGGGGCTTCGGAGAGCCTCCCGCGAGGAGCTCCAGGGATTGGCTTGGTTACCCAATGACGTGGCTCTCAGGCTCTACGATCATGTGAGTGGACCTGGTGCCCCTCGCCTCTCGAAGGACTGAAGAATAGATGACTGAAGTTCTACTCGTCACCGGAATGTCTGGCGCCGGTCGCTCGACGGTCTCGGCGGCGCTTGAGGATCTGGGCTGGTTTGTGATTGACAACCTGCCGTTTGAGCTGATTGTCCGTGTTAGTGAATTGGCCCTTACCGCGACAACAGATTTCGCGGGAATCGCATTTGTGGTCGGCAGGGCTGGTCGCTTACAAACCGAGGCCCTCCTTGTTGTGGAAAAGGAGCTTAAATCTCTTCATGAGGAGGTCAAGATTCTGTTCCTCGACGCTCCAGACGATGTACTCATCCATCGTTATGAAGGAAATCGTCGAAGGCACCCCTTTCCGGCTCCGACCTTGGTGGATTCGATAAGTGGCGAGCGGATAGCGCTGGCCACTATTCGTGAGGCCGCTGACTTAGTCATAGACACAGGTTCGATCAATACCAATCAACTCCGCACGAGGATTCAAGAAACCTTCACGAAGGAAGATTCGGAACATCCGATGAAAATTTCACTCGTTTCATTCGGCTATTCACACGGAATACCTCGCGATGTTGATGTCGTCTTTGATTGTCGGTTCTTGCCAAATCCACACTGGATCGAAGAGCTGCGACCACTTACTGGGCTCGACGCAGCAGTTTCCGAGTATGTCTTGGCTCAGGAACCGGCCCAGCATTTTCTAACTGATGTCGTCAACATGCTCAAGTGGCAGATTCCGGCCTTCGCCACCGAGGGCAAGTCATACCTATCGATTGCGGTTGGGTGCACTGGTGGTCGGCACCGGAGCGTGGCCATCGCCGAAGAGATTCGCGGTCGGTTGGGTCTTGTCAACGCGGTGTTTCACCGAGACGTAGCCCGATAACGATTTCGGTAGACTAATTGCTTACCGGTCAATTTCGTTTTTTCGAGGAGGCGTTATGACAGTTCGCGTTGCTATTAATGGTTTTGGGCGTATCGGACGAGGTTTCTTACGGGCCTCGCTGAAGAACCCGCTCATCGAGGTCGTCGCAATCAATGACTTGACCAGCCCAGAAACGAATGCCCACCTTTTGAAATACGACTCGACCCAAGGGGTCTTGGCGGAAGAGGTCAGGGCCACGAGTGACAGCATTTCTGTTGGTGGCCGGACAATCAAGGTGCTCGCCGAACGCAACCCCAGCGCATTGCCTTGGGGAGAGATGAATGTCGATGTCGTCATTGAATCCACGGGAATCTTCACCTCTCGCGAGGGCGCCAGTCAGCACCTTTCGGCCGGAGCCAAGCGTGTCATTATCTCAGCACCGGCATCCGACGTTGATGCAACATTCGTTGTCGGGGTTAATGAAGACACCTTCGACCCCGAAGCCCACCGGGTTATTTCTAACGCCTCTTGCACAACAAATTGCTTCGTGCCGATGGTTCAGGTCCTCGATGAAGCATTCGGCATCGAGAGTGGACTGATGACAACCGTTCACGCCTACACCAACGACCAAAATCTCCTCGACCTGCCCCACAAGGACCTCCGGCGAGCTCGTGCGGCCGCAGTGAACATTGTGCCAGCCTCAACAGGTGCTGCTCGTGCGACCAGCCTGGTGCTGGCGGCCATGAATGGACGCCTCGATGGAACCTCTCTTCGCGTCCCGATTCCTGACGGTTCAATAACTGACTTCACGGCGGTAGTTCGCACAACGTCAGTTTCGGAGATCAATGATGCTTTTAAAAAGGCCGCGGGGGGACGATTGAAGGGCATTTTGGTTTACACCGATGAGCCAATCGTGTCCAGTGACATTGTTGGAAATCCAGCATCGTGCACCTTTGATTCCCAGTTGACTATGGTCCAGCGGCTAGACGACGAGCGTTCTCTGGTCAAAATCTTCGGTTGGTATGACAACGAGTGGGGCTATTCGAACCGTTTGGTTGACCTGTCGGCCCACGTCGGTAAGTAAATAGTGATTCCAGAATTACCTAGTTTCGAACGATGGGGAGATCTGGCGGGTAAGAGGGTTCTCGTTCGTGTCGATTTCAATACGCCGGTTCACGAGGTCAACGGCAAAACTGAAGTTGCTGACGACTTTCGAATTAGGGCCACGCTTCCGTTGTTGGAATATTTAAAGAGTCGTGGCGCGGCCGTCACCTGCATGACCCATTTCGGGCGTCCCAACGGCACCGGGGACGAAAGATTCAATGTCGAACCATTGAGGCGCTGTCTGAATGGGCTGTGTCCGGGGATCGAACTCATGGAAAACCTGCGGTTCAATCCAGGTGAGGAAGCTAACGACCCTGCATTTGGAGCCTCTCTCACTGAAGGATTCGACTACTACATCAACGAAGCTTTCGGAGCGTCGCACCGCGAACACGCCTCAATCATGATTCCTCCGACTTTGATCCCTAGCGCCGCTGGGCCGAATCTGCAAAAAGAGGTCTTGACGATTCTCACAGCGCTCGAAAGCCCCAAGCGGCCCTTTGTCGCAATTGTTGGGGGAGCCAAGATTAAGGACAAACTAGCAATTACCAAAGTTCTCGCTCAGAAGGCAGACCAGGTGATCGTTGGCGGTGGGATGGCGTACACATTCGAGGTCGCCGATGGACGAACCATTGGAGATTCACTTTTTGATGAATCAAATTTGCAGAACTGTCGTTCACTGCTGGACTCTCAAAAGGTATTGATACCAACTGATTCACTTGGGCTTAAAAGTGGTCAACCCTTCGGTGACGGTGGCCCAGATGCTGCGCAAGGCTTTGACGAAAATATACCCGACGGCTTTATGGGGCTGGACATTGGACCTGAAACTATCGAGGCCTTTGTAGCGGTGATATTGAGCGCAGGAACGATTTTGTGGAATGGCCCGATGGGGGTTTTTGAAGACGATAGGTTTGCCAAAGGAACTACCGCCGTTGCTAAGGCCGTTGCGGCGAGTTCGGGCTTCTCAGTCATTGGGGGCGGTGACTCGGTCGCTGCGATTCAAAAGCTCGGACTAGCTGGTGAGGTCGATTTCGTATCAACCGGTGGCGGAGCTTCATTGGAACTCGTGGAACAGGGTGATTTGCCCGGCCTCAAAGCACTGCGTAATTCGAAGGGATAGGGATGACACTAAAACCATTGGTTGTAGGTAACTGGAAGATGAACCACGACTACGTGGAGGCGTTGCATTTGACCCAACAAATAGGCGTGGTGCTGAAAAATAAGGCGCGAGAACATGTCGACATTGTTGTCGCACCACCTTTTGTCGACATCCGTTCCGTGGGCTCGATTATCGAGTCGGAAAGAATTCCTATTTCACTTGGAGCGCAAAACGCCTCAATGTATGACAGCGGAGCGCACACCGGCGAAGTGTCGGTAAGCATGCTCAAGCGCCTTGGGGTCAAATCAGTGATTGTTGGCCATTCGGAACGTCGTTCGATTTACGGGCAGACCGACGAGATTGTGGCGGCCACCGTCCAGACGGTTGCTCGTAATGGCTTAGAGGTGATCCTGTGTTGCGGTGAGGGCAGTGAGGTTCGCGAATCAGGTGCGCATTTAGAGTTCGTCCGCGGCCAGCTAGAGCGAGCCTTGTTAGGTTTCGACAAAAAGAACCATTCGCTCATTACCCTCGCCTACGAACCGATTTGGGCTATTGGAACAGGCGAAACGGCTTCAAGTGAGCAGGTGGCGGAAATGATGTCGTATCTGCAAGCTTTCCTGGGGGAGCGTGGGATGTCCGAAACTCGCGTCCTATACGGAGGCTCCGTGAACGGGGAGAATGCTGGCGCACTTGTCACCGATGGGCGAGCGGGTGGCTTTTTGGTTGGTGGGGCTAGTTTGAAGGTCGAGTCCTTTATGGCTATTATCGAGGCCGTGGACGACTGCTACTCTAGAAGTCGCTAACGGAGGCTGTATGTTTACCTGGATCGCTATTGGAATTGAAGTGTTGAGCGCGGTGTCGCTGGTCTTTTTGGTCTTGCTCCACTCTGGTCGTGGCGGAGGTGTCT
>CAIKZX010000092.1 GCA_903832015.1 uncultured Actinomycetes bacterium | reverse complement strand
CCTGATGCCACCCGAGTGGCCAAGTTGTTCGAAGAGTTGGTCGTCGTGTTGCAATCGGGCCAAGGCCTCAACCCCATCACCATTGGGCGAACGGTTGAGATGGCGCGAGAAGATGTGCGACCAAGTGAGGTGCTCACGTCGCAACTGCTCCGCAGTGCCAAGGGAACGACCATTCGACCAAACACTGCTGGCCAGAAGCGCTACTGCGACGCAATCGCGACCTCAACCATCACCTTTGGTGTTGGCCCAGCTGGAACGGGAAAGAGCTACTTGGCTGTTGCCATGGCGGTCCAAGCACTCCAGAATCGCCAAGTCAGTCGCATCATCTTGACCAGACCAGCAGTTGAAGCAGGGGAGCGACTGGGCTTTTTGCCCGGCGACTTGATGGCCAAAGTCGACCCTTATCTGCGCCCGCTCTATGACGCACTGTTTGATCTTCTCGGATCAGAAGGCACCGGGCGACTGATGGAGCGAGGAACCATTGAAGTGGCCCCGCTTGCGTTCATGCGTGGCCGGACACTCAATGATGCGTTCATCATCTTGGACGAGGCACAGAACACGACCGCCGAACAAATGAAGATGGTGCTGACTCGAATTGGCTTTAATTCAAAGCTCGTGGTGACCGGCGATGTCACCCAGATTGACCTCAACGGTAAGCGTTCGGGGCTGGTGAACATCGACAAAATTTTGAGTAACGTTGAGGGTATTAGTTTCGTTTTCTTAGGAGCCAAAGACGTGGTTCGCCACCGCATAGTGGCCGACATTGTCGCCGCTTACGACCAGCAATCGTCATGACCGTTGACATATACGCTGCCGATGAGCAGAGTGACCACGAGATAGACCTCGCCCGCTGGGTGACCCTAGCGCAAGCGGCGCTTGGCGCCGAAGGGGTGGAGGCTCCCGCGGAGGTCTCACTTATTTTTTGTAGCGAAGCGACAATCGCGGAATTGAATGCCCAATTCATGGGCAAGACTGGGCCGACGGATGTGTTGAGCTTTCCCATTGAGGCCGAGGCCGACCTGAGTGGTCGAGTTCCCGATGCCGGTTCAACGGGACCGGGTTCGCACACGACGGAGATTATTCCGCGCCTCGTGGGAGACATTTTGATCTGCCCGATGGTGGCCGCGAGAAACGCTGTTGAACACGAAGTCAGTTTTGAAGACGAAGTGGCCCTACTAGTAGTCCACGGTGTTTTACACCTGCTCGGCTGGGACCACATGGTCGATGCGGAGGCCGAACTGATGGAAGCACGTGAGCGCGAACTATTGGCCGCCCATAATCAAGGGGAACGCTAGTGCTCGCGGCAATGTGGCAATCCAGCGATACGTACCTCGCGATCACGGTGGTTGTTCTGCTCGTCCTTTCTGGGTTTTTCGCGATGGCCGAGACCTCGCTCGTGCGCATGAACAAGTCTCGGGCTCGTTCGCTCCGTGACCAGGGTCGCCACGGGGCGAAATCACTAGTTGAACTCGCGGAGAACCCGGAGCAATTTTTAAACCCACTCCTTCTTCTGATTTTGATCTGCCAATTAGTGTCCGCCACAATGGTTGGCGTCCTCGCCGGACACCTCTTTGGGGCGGCGGGCGTCTTCGTGGCGACGGCGGGGGAAGTGGTCATCATTTTTGTGGCCTTCGAGGCCATTCCAAAAAACTTTGCGGTGCAACACCCCGACCGCGCCGCACTAGCGAGCGCGCCGATGGTCTCACGTATTTTGAGATTTCCGCCTATCCGCGGGATTTCAAGACTATTGCTGGCCATAGCTGACAGTGTCATGCGATTGATCGGCGCGAAGGGATCGATCCAGAGTGTTACTGAACTCGAGGTTTTGGCGTTAGCGGACGTGGCCCACGAAGACAAAGTCATTGAAGAAGATGAACGCAACTTTATTCATTCAATCATTGAGTTCGGTGACACGGTGGTTCGAGAGGTGATGGTGCCTCGAATGGACATGGTTGACATCGAACGCACCGCCACGGTGCGTGAAGCACTAGACCTCGCTATTACTACTGGGCGTTCAAGAATTCCCGTGCTCGGAGAGAGTGTCGACAATGTTGTTGGCATCGTTAATCTCCGCTACCTCGCGGATTTGGTCATGAAGGGCCAGGGAGAAGAGGAAGTGGGTGGTCACGCAAAAACTGCTCATTTCGTCCCCGAAACAGCTCCGGTCTCGGCGGTACTTTCCGAGATGCGCCAAGAGAAGGTTCACCTCTTCATGGTTATTGACGAGTACGGCGGGACCGCGGGTCTTGTCACTCTGGAAGATCTACTTGAAGAGTTAGTTGGCGATATTGCCGACGAGTCCGACATCGAAATAGAGCCAGTTAGCGAAGAGCGTGGGGGCGAATCGGAACTCATTCTGAGTGGACGGCTCAACATTGATGACGTAAACGGTGATTTTGGCATTGATCTACCTAAGGACGGCTGGGACACCGTTGGTGGGTTGGTTCTCGACCTCGCGGGTGGCGTGCCATCGGTGGGAGACTCTTTCGTGGTGAAAAAT
This sequence comes from uncultured Actinomycetes bacterium, assembly GCA_903832015.1. Taxonomy (GTDB): domain Bacteria; phylum Actinomycetota; class Acidimicrobiia; order Acidimicrobiales; family RAAP-2; genus RAAP-2. Next base: position 14,273 of record CAIKZX010000092.1, on the reverse strand, counting down.
TTCAAATTAACCGTGTTACGGATGGATGGGCGTCGCGTGGAAGATGTGCTGGTGGAGCACGAGTGGGCGAGCGAATGACTCGATCGGGCTTCGCGGCCATCATTGGTCGACCCAATGTGGGCAAATCAACTCTGCTGAACGAAATAATCGGCTCCAAGGTCACAATCACCGCCAACTCACCCAACACCACGCGCCAAGCCATTCGAGGAATTTGGACCGAGGGTGAAGTCCAAGTGGTGTTTGTTGACACTCCAGGCATTCACCGTCCCCGCACTCACCTAGGTGGGCGGCTCAACCAGACGGCCCGAGCTGCGGTTGATGGTGTCGACGCCGTACTCGGAGTCATTGAGGCCAGTAGTGAAATTGGACCGGGTGACCGAGAGGTCATCGCCACGATGCTCCGGACCTGTCAAAACCTCAAAGGACCCAAGCCAATCCTTGTGGTTAACAAAATCGATAAGCCCGGACGAGACGCCGTGGCGGCCCAGTTAATGAACGCCACGCGGGTCGTCGAAGAAATAGCCGACGATCTGAAACTGGTCGGGGTGGCTTCTCGAGTGGAATATTTTCCAGTTTCCGCCAAGACCGGGAACGGCGTTAAGGGCTTGACCGAACACGTCCAAGCGCTCATGCCCGACGGACACTTCTTGTTTGATGCGCAAGAGGTTTCAGATGTACCCGAGGCTCAGTGGGTGGCCGAACTGGTGCGCGAGCAACTCGTCAGAAAAACCAAACAAGAGTTGCCGCATTCCATTCACTGTCGGGTGATCGAGTTTGAGTGGCCTCACATCACAGTGGAGATTTTGGTGGAACGTGAGAGCCAAAAAGGGATGGTCATTGGCAAGGGTGGGGCGTTGCTAAAGGATGTGGGGATTGCCGCCCGCCGTCAATTACCGGACGGCTGTTACTTGGAGCTCAAGGTTTCTGTTGAGCCCGGCTGGCAAAAGCGTGACGACATACTGGACCGCTTCGGACTCTAGGACCTACAGGGTCTTTAAAAAGTTGATGACCTCGCGGCGGTCTCGAGTCCGTTTCATTGGGGGCAGGGCCTTAAACATCATTCCGCGGTAACGCGCCTCGGCGAGCCGGGTATCAAAAACCGCGACCACTCCCTTATCGGTAGCGGTGCGGATTAGCCGACCCACCCCCTGCGCGAGCAGCATCGTCGCCCGAGGTAGGTCTACTCCCATGAACGGATTCTCTGATCGCTCCCGCCGGGCTTCAGCGAGGGGTTCTCCAGGAACGGTGAAGGGAAGCCGGTCTATGGTGACCAGTGAGAGTGAGTGACCGGGCACGTCAATGCCCTGCCAGAAACTCGTTACCGCGAAGAGACTCGCCTCGGGACTATGACGGAACTCTTCAATGATGCGCTGACGGGACTTGGTGTATTGGACCAGAACCTCCGTCTCGATGCGTGGCGCCACCGCGGAGGCCACTCGTTGCATAACGGTGCGATTCGTAAAGAGGGCGAGGGTGCGTCCCCCCGCAGCGGTAATGAGGGTGACCAGCTCTTCAATAATTGCGTTTATGGCCGCTTCATCATCACGCCGATCGGGAAAACCCTCGGGTACATACAGCAACCCATTTTGTTCGTAATTAAAGGGGCTGGGGAGTCGCTGGACCTCAACTTTCTCGGGCAGTCCCAGTTCACGGGGCAAATTAATCGGAATAGTCGCGCTGGTCAGAACGGCTGAGACGTTGCTCCACAACTCTTCGGCCAGACGCTCACCTACTTCGATGAGTGAGATTTCGAGTCTCACCTCTCGCTCACCCTTGACGAGGAATAGGAGTTCGCCGGATTTCACGCCGCGAACACGGATCAGGTCATTCAGAAGATGGACCATTGGTCCGAGCGCGCGTTGGGTTTTGGCGGTGGCAGCCGCATTGTCCGTTTTAATTTGTCGCAGCAACTCGGTTATCTCGGTGACCAATACCGTTACGTTGGATAATTCGAGTTCAACTTTCTCACTGAGGCCGGTGAGTTTCCCCGAATTGAACTGTTCATCGAGGGCCACATTGAAACGCTCCGCGATTGTCTGAAGTTCGAGGCACTTTTTGGCGGCTTCGCCGTCAAGGACCAATCGGGCCACGGTGGCGCAGGCGCGCATGGCGGCGGCGGCGAGGCTGGTGCCGAGGGCCCGGGCAAAGATATCGACCGTCTCGTGGGCTTCATCAAAAACTACGAAGTCATGTTTAGGGAGTAGTTGGCGCTCGGTAGCGAGGTCGGCGGCGTAGAGGGCGGTATTAACCACAATGATTGACGCCTCGGCGGCTCTGCTCTTGGCGACCTCGTGAAAGCAGGTGTCACCCTGAGGGCACTTGTTTTTTGACAGGCATTCTTGAGGGGTGACGGTTACCGCCCGCCTCGCCTTGTCATCGACCTCAAAGTGCAGTTCGTCTAAGTCACCCGTTTCGGTACCTTTCGACCAAGCGAGAATTTCTCGGATTTGATCGGTGGAGGTCTGGGGAATTTTGCTGCCGTCGTCGAAGGTCAGTTGGCCACCACCAATGTTGTTGGTGCGGTTCAAACAGAGATAGTTCTGCTTGCCCTTAAGGATGGCCACCTTCACGCCCTTCAGGTGCTCGGCGACGAGTGGGGCGTCCTTGGCCGCGAGTTGGCTCTGAAGGTTCTTGGTGGCCGTGGCGACGACCACTCGAGCACCCGAAAGTGCGGCGGGGACAAGATAGCCCAGGGACTTGCCAACGCCAGTTCCGGCTTCGATGACGCAGTGCTCGTTGTTAGAAAATGTCTCGGCAATGGTCTTAACCATCATCCGTTGGGACTCACGGGTTTCGCCCCCACCGGGTAGGTCACCGGTTACCGCATCGAGTAGATCGAGCGCGGCGACCGAATCTACGGTGACGCGAGTACGCCGAAGCTGGATGGCGTCATCTTCGGAGGGTTCAACGTAGGGATTTTCCTCGTCGGGGTCGAAAGTATCCACCCGTGCAGGTTAGGCGTAGGGGTGTGCCTTCGCCGCCCGAGGCGAACTAAGTTTTATTCATGCCCGACCCGCGCCCGACCCCCATACCGAGGTCGCTCGAAAAATCCTCAATTCCCGCCCACGTGGCGGTGGTTATGGATGGCAATGGGCGCTGGGCTCAACGCCGAGGGCTCGTGCGAACCCAGGGCCACGGCGCTGGGGAGGAGGCCCTGGTGGATACGGCCTACGGCGCCCTCGCGGTTGGGGTAAAGACTCTCACCGTGTACGCCTTTTCGACTGAAAATTGGACGCGGCCCATCGATGAGGTCCGTTACCTGATGAACTTCAACCGAGGCATTCTCGAGCGTCACGCCGAAGATCTCCACGCGCAAGGGGTGCGCCTCACCTTTAGTGGTCGTCGCAATTGGCGAGTTCCGCGTGGTGTTCTGGCCAAGATGGAGTGGGCCGAGGAACTCACGAAGAAAAACAAGCGTATGACTCTAAATATTGCTTTCAACTACGGCGGTCGGGCGGAGATTGTGGATGCAGTAGCCCAGTTGGTGCGTGACAAGGTGTCCGCCGACCAGGTCGACGAGAAGGCTATTCGTGCACGGTTGTACCACCCCGAAATTCCGGATCCCGAAATGGTTATTCGCACCTCGGGGGAGTATCGAATCTCTAATTTCTTGCTCTGGGAGATGGCCTACGCCGAGCTCCTCTTTACCGACATCCTGTGGCCGGACTTTCGACGAGAGGATCTGTACGCGGCTATCGAAGAGTTTCAGGGTCGCGAGCGACGCTTTGGGGGCCTCGACAAATGACCCTACGGCGCGCAACGGCGGTGGTACTGGGACTCATATACCTCCTGCTCTGGGCTCTCGTGTTCAACGGGGCCACCTCTCTACTCGCACTTGTCGTCGTGCCCCTTGTGCTCTACGTGATCATTGTTGTTGGTGTGGCGCTAACCAAGTTCATTGGCATCAAGCCTCGTGAATCCCACTTTGAATCGAAGGATGATGAGCAGCCGGGGAACTGAATTTTCTGATGACGCGGTGGTCTTGCGGAATTTCAAATCGGGGGAAGCGGATCGGATTGCGGTGCTGTGGACCCGAGAGCACGGCAAGGTTCGCGTACTGGCTAAGGGTTCTCGTAAGGCCGCGTCGAAACTTGGTGGCGCCCTCGACCCTCTGAGTATTGTTCGAGTAAATCTGGTCCAAGGCAAGGGCGACCTCTACGTCACCCGTAACGTGGCGCACCTGCACGCCTTGTCGACACTGCGTTCGAGCTACCAACGAATCTCGGCGGGCTACGCCGTGGTCGAGGGTGTTGATGCGATTCCCCTCGATGAAGTCGCTGATGAGGGGATCTTTGATCTGCTCCTTCGCGTGATGTTGAGTCTGGATGATTTGACCTTTGACCCCACCTTGGTGCCCGCCGCCTTTTTCTTAAAGTTCTTGGCCTATGACGGCTCGGAACCGCTCTTAGAGGAGTGCGCCGGCTGTGGATCTCCCGGGCCATTTTTTGCCTTTGACGTTGGCATTGGTGGGGTCCTTTGTGGGAGTTGTCGCAGGGGAGCGGCCCTGACCCCCGACACCCATCAGTTACTGGTGCGAGTACTGGGGGGCGACCTGGCGGGAGTTCTGAGGGAGAAAAATCCCGCGGGTGGAACGGAATTAGTCCACCTGGCCCACGCGGCGATGGAAAATCACCTGGGGAAAAAGCTCAAGGTGGCACGAATGACCCCTACGATTCAATCTGTTAATCATGACTAAGACGGCCAACTCTTCGACCGCAGTGATGTGGTTTCGCCGTGACTTACGTCTACGTGATAATCCCGCCCTCGTGGCCGCCAGTCAGGCGGCGGGTGGAATGGTGGCGGGCCTCTTCGTTGTCGATGAGATTCTGCTCGCCGGTGGAAGTCAAGCACGGAACGACTTCATGGCCGATGCCCTGAGGCACCTCGATCTGTCGATGAAGGGCGAGCTCAACCTCGTGGCGGGAGGGGCGGTAAACGAGGTTGTGAAACTGGTTAAGGCCGTTGGCGCCAAGCAGGTCTTCGTCACTGAAGAGTTCACCCCCTACGCAATCGAACGGGATCTGGCCGTCGCCTCAGCCCTCCAAGAGATTGGGGCCGAACTCGTCAAAGTCGATTCACCCTACGTGATCCCCCCGGGCGTAATTAAAAATCTCAGCGGGATGCCCTACAAAGTTTTCGGTGGATTTCGCAAGGTTTGGGAGTCTCTGAGTTCGGAGATAACCACTATGAAGACCCCCAGGGTCACTTGGGTGAACGTTGGCGGAGCCAAGGCGAAGGTGACCACACCAAAAAAAATCCGACCCTCCTACTTTGGTGAAAGTGTCGAATCCCAGCCCGAGACACTGCCTGAGGCGAGTGAAGCGGCGGCACTGGAGTTAATTAAGGAGTTCGCGACTAAGAGTGCGGAGTATGGGGAGGACCGCAATATTCCTGCTATTTCGGGGACGAGCAGGTTAAGCCCCTACCTTCGATTTGGCATAGTTCACCCCCGTCAAATTTTGGCGGGGGTCTCGCGGACGAACGCGGGGGGAATTACCTTCGCCAGCGAAATCGCCTGGCGTGACTTCTACGCCGACGTCCTCTTTACCAATCCCCACTCTCGCTACGAAGCCTTGCAACCCAAGATGGGTACGTTACGTAGTGACTATGACGAGGTCGCGATTGAGCGGTTTCAAGCCTGGACCAGGGGCCAAACTGGGTACCCGCTGGTCGATGCGGGGATGCGTCAACTACTCGCGGAGGGCTGGATGCATAACCGAGTTCGCATGGTCACTGCGTCTTTTCTCATCAAGCACTTGCACGTTGACTGGCGCTGGGGAGCTCAATGGTTCATGTGTAATTTGATTGATGGAGACATTGCATCAAATCAACACGGTTGGCAGTGGGTGGCCGGAACCGGTACCGACGCGGCACCCTTTCACCGGATATTTAATCCAACCTTGCAAGCAGAACGCTTCGATCCAACGGGGAGCTACATCAAACGCTACGTACCCGAGCTTCGAGAGGTCCAAGTGCCCGAGTGCTTACGTCCGATGGGCGGAACACTGTTGGGGGGACTCGACTACATCGCGCCAATCGTGGACCACAATACCGAGCGCATTGAAGCACTTGCGAGACTCGCCGAAATAAGTCCAGAGAAATCCGCGTGAGCGACTTTGGCGTGTACGTACACGTCCCCTTTTGTGCTCATCGATGCGATTACTGCGCTTTTGCAACCTATTCTGATCGCGACGAGCTCATGGACCGCTACGTCGACGCAGTGGTGAAAGAGATTGAACTCGCCGTGCGTGATGGCCTACCGACGGCCGACACCATTTTCTTTGGTGGCGGCACGCCTTCACGGCTTTCGGCCGAGCAACTCTTGCGAATCCTTGACGCAATTCCGCGCACGGTGCACGCGGAGGTCACGGTGGAGTGCAACCCTGAGGACGCATCTCTGGAGCGGTTGCGGGTGTATCGCGCAGGGGGCGTGAATCGGATGAGCTTTGGCGTCCAATCCACCCAAGCCGCGGTCCTCGCGGACCTGGGGCGACGGCACGGAATTAACGCCCACGAACAGGTCTCTCGAGCGGTTGCCGAGGCGGGATTTGACACCTGGAATATGGACCTGATTGTGGGATCGCGAGCGGAATCCCTCGATGACGTTCGAGCAACGCTGCGCGCTCTGCTGACGCTCGATAATCCGCCCCCGCACATCAGTTGTTACGCCCTCACCCCGGAACCCGCAACACCCCTAGGGCAAGACCCCAACCGTCACCCCGACGAAGACGACACCGCTAATAGTTACGACCTAGTGGGTGAGGTGCTGGAAGCGGCGGGCTACAACTGGGAGGAAATTTCTAATTGGGCTAAGCCTGGTCACGAGAGCCGTCACAACCACGTGTACTGGAACCACGGAAATTACCGAGGGTTTGGCTCGGCCGCGCACAGCCACCATTCGGGTCGACGCTTTTGGAATGTTCGCACCCCAGACCGATACATTGCGTTGCTCGAAGAGGGCGAATCTCCTCTGGGGGGCGAGGAATCGCTAGACGAAGCCACGCAAAACTTTGAACGTGACGCCTTGGCGTTGCGAACAAGTCGAGGCGTCCCGGTGGAGGCCTTCGACTCGCTCGAAGAGATTGGCCACCTTTTGACCGTGGGCGAGGGTCGTGTGGTGCTGACGCCCAAAGCGCGGCTCGTGGCCAATCAGGTAATCGTTCGACTGAAAAGTGCACCCTAACTCTTGTAGCCTTTAGGGATGTCCGACGCTCCCCACCAAGACCCCGACCTCCTCGATAAGGTCACGAACCTCGCCAAACGACGAGGATTCATTTTCCAATCGGCTGACATTTACGGTGGATTCCGTTCAACCTACGACTACGGCCCCTTGGGTGCGAACATGCTGCGCAATGTAAAAGCTGCTTGGTGGCAGGTAATGGTCCAGCAGCGTATGGACGTGGTGGGTATCGACGCGGCCATTCTGGGTCCACCAGCGGTGTGGGCTGCATCGGGCCACCTGGCCACCTTTACCGACCCCCTCGTTGACTGTCGCAAGTGTAAGGAACGGTGGCGTGAAGACAAGATCAATGGAGTTTGCCCGAACTGTGGGTCGAAAGAATTCACGGAGGCGCGGGCCTTTAACTTGATGTTTAAAACCCAAGCTGGACCAGTGGAGGGTGAGGGAGCGACCGCCTATCTTCGCCCCGAGACGGCGCAGGGAATGTTCACTAACTTTGCGAATGTTTTGGCTACCTCACGCAAGAAGCCGCCATTTGGCATTGCCCAGGTTGGTAAATCGTTTCGTAATGAAATCACCCCGGGAAACTTTGTATTCCGGACTCGTGAATTTGAACAGATGGAGATGGAGTTTTTCGTTCCACCAGCTGAGGCGGAGCAGTGGTATCGCTACTGGATTGACCTTCGGTATAACTGGTACGTAAATCTCGGCATCGACCAAGAATTTCTTCGGTTACACGAGCACGCCAAGGCAGACCTCTCGCACTACTCTCTCGGTACCACCGACGTGGAGTTTCTCTACCCCTGGGGTTGGGACGAACTCGAAGGCATTGCCAACCGTGGCGACTACGACCTGACCCAACATTCGAATGCTTCCGGGGTTCGTCTTGAGTACTTTGATCAAACTGAAAATGAGCGCTACACCCCCTACGTCATTGAGCCCGCCGCTGGAGCGACCCGGGCCATGATGGCCTTTTTGTTGTCGGCCTACCACGAAGATGAGGTGGAGGGTGAGACGCGGGTTGTATTACGACTGGACTGGCGCCTAGCGCCCTACCAAGTGGCGGTGTTACCCCTGTCCAAGAAACCCGAGCTCGAAGGTGTTAGCCAGAAAGTCCTTGAAGCACTCGCCCCCTACTTCGCCTGTGACTACGACGTAACGCAGTCCATCGGCAAGCGCTATCGCCGACAAGATGAGATTGGTACGCCCTTTTGTATCACCGTTGACTTCGACACCCTCGAAGATGGTGCGGTGACCGTTCGTGATCGTGACACCACCGAACAGACTCGTGTGAAAATTGAGGATCTTTTGAACGATTTACGTCAGCGGACTGGACAAAAGTAGCGCTCGATGGATCAGGTTCGTTCATTGATGGTGTTGAGTGAAAACTGGACCTTGCGTCCGGAGCTTTCAATCAGTGATGTTGTGGACCTGGCGGTAGCCGCTGAAAAGGTGGGAGTCGATGGAATTATGTTGAGCGACCATATCGTTCTCGGCCCAAGCGCCAATGCGGACGGCGAGCCAGAGAACGTGCGTGATTACGCAGCGCCCGGGAATCAGGACCCCGCAACCCCGTGGCCCAGTCCCCTCGTTCTCCTGAGCGCAATTGCCGCGCGCACCACTACCTTGCGCCTAGTTTTCGGTGCCATCATTGCCCCCTTGCGCCATCCACTTAATACGGCGAAAGATCTCGGGACACTCGATCTGTTAAGCAAAGGCCGACTCATCGTTATCCCTACCGTCTCTTGGCACGAAGAAGAATTTCGTGCCCTCGGGGTTGACTTTTCAAAGCGGGGGGCCATTCTTGACGAACAACTTGAAATTTGGAAGTTGGCGTGGTCCCAAGATCCGGTTACTTTCAAGGGTGAGCACTACGCCTTTGATGACGTGTTCGTCGAGCCCAAGGCGTATCGTCCGACGGGGCCAACTCTGTGGTTCGGTGGCTCTTCGGTGCACCCAGCCTTAATTCGGCGAATGGTGGAGTTTGGCTCGGGTCTTAACCCCTTCGGCGCGCCCACCGATAGTGAGCTTGCTCAACTTTCGAGTGCGCTGGTGCAGGCGGGACGCTCGATGGAGGAGATTGAGATGGTGGGTGGAATTCGGGGTCGTTTCAATTCGGCTCATGATTTGGCCGATTTGGATGCCGCGATGGATGACTCTATTGAGCAATTGCGTCAGGGGTATCGAACGATGTGCTTCAAGCCATCAATGTTTACCGACTCGGTATCGGAGGTTCCCGAAATCTGCCGACGTGTTACGGTGGGCTTAAATGAGCGGCTGGCCCGCCTGCGCTAATAGCTTTTTGGAGACTTTCCAAAGTAGGGCGGGAATGAGTATGGCTACCGTCATGACAAACCCCAGGCAACACACGCCCGCCCACCCGTAGGACTGGTAGAGATGGCCCGCCAAGAATGAACCGGCCGATGCTCCCAGAAAGCAACTCACCATGTAAATCGAGTTGATTCGACTGCGCTTTTGTGGGGCGAGGGCGTAAATAACCGATTGATTACTAATTTGCATTCCTTGCATTCCGGCGTCCAGTAAGACCAGGCCGAGACCGATGAAAAGGAATCCGTTTCGGCCGAACCAGAACACACCAAAGGAGACCAACATCAACAAACCCGATACTCGCGTCGTGAGGTTTAATCTGTCCCGATCGGCATGGGTGCCCGTCAGATTCGCCGCCAAGACTCCGGCGACGCCGAAGAGTCCAAAAAGGCCAATGGCGGCATTGGAATAGTGGAATGGTGCGGCCGCGAGGTGGAAACTTAAAACCGTCCATATTGCCGAGAAGGTCGCGAACATGAGAAAGCCAAAGTAGGCACGACGGCGCAGGTGGGGGTGGGTGCGGAGGAAGGAAAATGCGTCATACAAGAGTTCGTGATAGCGCATGTGTTCTCGCGGAGACTCCACCGGCAAAACAAGGCGCAGGGCAATCGCGATGAGTATCAGTAGGCCCGAGGCGATCCAGTACACGCTTCGCCAACCAAGGGCTTGGGCCATGAGTCCCGAGAAGGTACGAGAAAACAAAATACCGAGCAGCAGTCCGGTCATGACCTTGGCGATGACTCGACTGCGCTCTTCATCTTTCGCAAAATCTGCCGCGAAGGGAACGATTACCTGTCCGCCCACCGAGGTCAGGCCAATGAAGAGGCTCATCACCGCAAAGGCGTTAAACGAATGAACACAGGCGGCCGCACCCATAAGTACTGCCGCCAGCAAATAAATTCCAACGAGCAACCGCCTCCGAGGAATGATGTCACCCAGAGGGACGAGGAAGGCGAGTCCGAGGGCATATCCCACCTGAACCAGGGTCATCAGGAGCGAAGCTTTGGAGGTAGAGGTGGCGAAGTCGCTCGAGACCTGGTGGAGCAGGGGCTGCAGGTAGTACAGGTCGGCCACAATGACGCCAATTGAAACTGACATCAAAAGTATGAGGGGGTTCGTTAATTCAAACTGCTTGTGAGGCACTCTTTACTTAATGGCTTGGCGGAACTTGCGTACGGCGAGTGGGCCAAGAATGACGACTGCGCCGAGGGCCCACAGCAGCGAAACATAACTAGTGGAACCGTGCGGAGTACCAAGCATCAGCCCCCGCACCGCTTCGGCGGTAACGCTCACCGGTTGGTTAGTGGCAAAACCCTGCAGCCACGTGGGCATTGTTTGGACCGGTACGAAGATGGCCGATGCGAAGGTGATCGGAAAGATGAGGGGGAAGGTCATGGCCTGGGCCGCTTCCGAAGTGGGTGCGGCGAGCCCAATGAAGGCAAAACCCCACGAGAGGGCGTAGGCAAATGAGAGCATCAAGAGTGAGGCCTGGATGTAGGCCACAATGCCGCCCCCCGGGCGAAAGCCCACGAGAAATCCCACGCTGGTAATCACGACGAGCACGAGGACATTTCGGGAGAGGTCGGAGATTGTTCGACCGGCCAACACCGCCATGCGCGCCATGGGCAAAGCACGGAAACGCTCAATCAAACCCTTTTGCAAGTCCTCGGCCAAGCCAATGGCGGTGGAGACTGAACCAAATATGGTGGTCTGAACCAAGATTCCCGGGATGAGGAAATTCACGTAATTAGTGCCGGTGTGAATGGCGCCCCCGAAGACGTAGCGGAAGAGCACCACGAACATGATTGGCTGAATGATCGAAAAGACCAAGGCCACGGGGGTTCGCAAGAGGGCGATGAGGTTGCGTTGGGCGAGGACGAGAACGTCACTGATGGCCCAACGAAAGGCGGAGCGAGTACTAACGGGAGTGGTCATGGTCATGAACGGACCTTTCGGGTGCGCCGGCCCTTGGTGGGGGCTGAGGGGGAGACCTCTTCGGCCTTGTGGCCGGTGAGATTGAGAAACACGTCATCGAGGCTGGGTTCGCGCATGATCAGCCCCGAAAGCTCGATGCCCGATGCGTCGAGACGACGCAAAGCGTCCGCGGCGCTAGAAGGCCCCTTGTCGATGGTCATTTCGACCACGGTGCCTTCGATGTTGAGCGTCTTTGACGAGATGTCCTTGATGATTTCAGCGCCCTTTGTGGCATCGGTGGGGCTCTGGAAGGTAAGAACCAATACGGTGTTGCCTAACTGCGCTTTCAATTCAGATGAGGTTCCCTGCGCGATGATCTTGCCCTTGTCGAGTACCACGAGTTGCTTAGCGAGACGGTCAGCCTCTTCGAGGTACTGCGTGGTGAGCAAGACGGTGGTTCCCGACTCGACGAGATTTTCAATAATGTTCCACAGCTCTTGGCGACTCTGAGGGTCGAGCCCGGTGGTGGGTTCATCCAAGAAAAGAATGGGCGGGCTCGCCACTAGGGCGGCGGCGAGGTCGAGACGACGACGCATTCCACCGGAGTAGGTCCTGGCGCGACGATTAGCGGCGTCAGTTAGCCCGAAACTGGCGAGCAGTTCGTGAGCGCGCTGCTCAACGAACTTTTTATCGAGGTGGTTGAGTAAACCAACCATGCGCATGTTCTCAAAGCCGGTGAGATTTTCGTCGACAGCGGCGAACTGACCCGCAAAACCGATAGATTTGCGAACCTTGTCCGACTCCTTGAAGACATCATGGCCATTAACGGTGGCGCTACCGCTGGTGGGGGCGAGGATGGTCGATAAGATTCGCACCATGGTCGTCTTTCCTGAACCATTGGGTCCGAGGAGACCAAACACCTCGCCCCGGGGGACCTGGAGAGAGACTCCGCCCAAAGCGGTGAATTTCCCGTCATTAAAGGTTTTGACGATGTCGTGGGCTTCAATTGCGAATTCGGTCACGGGATTCATTGTAGGTCAATATCGGCAATGTTGCGTGGGAGGTCCCCCCTAGCGGGTACCGTTTTCCCATGGCAATTCCTCGCAGCGAGATCGACCAGGTTCGTGAGGCGACCGACCTCGTGGCTCTGGTGGGCGAGGTCGTGGCGCTCAAGCGCGCCGGACGGGATTACCGAGGAGCCTGCCCCTTTCACGCGGAAAAAACTCCCTCTTTTTACGTCAGCCCTGAGAAGTTGATCTACCACTGCTACGGGTGTCAGGTGACCGGTGACGCCATCAAGTGGATCCGAGAAACACAGCACCTGGACTTTATGGACGCCATCCGACTACTCGCCGATCGCGCGGGAATCACGCTGCACGACGATGCGGCGGCCGGCCCCGAGCGCAATGATAAAAAAATCTACATGGACACGATGGCGAGAGCGGTCGACTGGTACCACGAGCAGCTCCTCCAAAACCCCAAGGCACGACCGGTGCGGGACTATCTAAAGACCCGCGGTATTGATGGCGCAGTCGCGAGGCAGTTCAAGATTGGTTGGGCGCCCGACGGATGGGATCCACTCACGACGGCCCTCGACCTCACGCCAAAGCAGCTAGAGGGAACGGGACTGGGTTTTGTGAACCGAGGTGGCCGGAAGCAAGATTTTGTTCGTGAGCGCATAATTTTTCCCATTTTTGATCCTTCGGGTAAGCCCATCGCCATCGGTGGGCGGGTGATGCCCGACGCGCCACTAAACGCTGACGGCTCACCTCCTTCGAAGTATAAGAATTCACCGGAGACACCGATCTATACGAAGCGTAAAACTCTCTACGGTCTGCACCTGGCTAAGCAGAACATCGTTCAGACCGGTGAGATCATTGTCTGCGAGGGGTACACCGACGTCATTGCCTTCTTCCAGGCGGGTCTGCCGCGAGCGGTGGCGACCTGCGGCACCGCCTTGGGCGAGGAGCACTTTCGCACCATGAAGAACTTCGCGACCCGCATCGTGCTCGCCTACGACGGTGATAACGCCGGGCAGAAGGCGGCCGCCTCGGTGTATCAGTGGGAAAAGCAGCACGAGGTTGACGTGGCGGTGGCAAAATTTCCCGCTGGCGTGGACCCCGCTGAACTCGCTCAAACCGACCCCGAGGCGCTGCGCCAAGCGATCGCCGATGCGGTGCCCTTTCTTAAATTCCGTCTCAACCGAGTACTCGAAGCGGCCAAGATTGACACCGCCGAATCTCGCGCTCGCACCGCCGAGCAAGCGCTGCCCATCATCGCCGAACATCCGAGCAACCTGGTGCGAGACGAATACCTCCGTGAGGTGGCCGCCACTTTGCAATTAGAACTCACGATGTTGCGCACTCGACTCGAAGAGGTTTTGCGGGCTCCACAAAAGTCCGCTGACCAAGAGCCCACCATTCAGCCCCAATTCCAGTCACGGTCTCGTACCGCCAACCTCCAAACGATGCCCCGACCGGGGCTCGAGGCTCTGCGCACACTCATAAATCAACCAGAGCTAATCCGTGGTCGACTGGTCGGTCCACACTTCGTCCACGAGGTGCAACGCGAAGCCTTTGAAGTGATGAAGTTGGGTGTATCGGTAGTGAGTGCGATGGATGATTTACAAGGGCGAGAGCGCGATGAAGCGGCTTCGCTCTTGGGTCAACTAGCGGTCACTGATAGCGAGCAAGAGATTTCGCCGGCCGACGTTACGGCGGTGATTGCCCAGCTCGTGCGAGCTGCGACCACCGAAGAACTTAAGGCCGTTGAGCGAGCACTCCGCGACGGAACCCTGGACGCGGTTTCGGCGATGAACACGATCCGTGATGTAAAAGAACGCGTTTCCATG